>QHZQ01000065.1 GCA_003224725.1 Acidobacteriota bacterium
GATGAATTTACCATGAGAGATGTAACCGTTTCCCTGCTGATCGAAAACAATCCCCTCACAGTAGCTGGGAACGCGAACCACCTCAACCGGGTTTACATTCTTCTCAGCCGGAAGATCAAAGCCTAAAAGGCCGAGAAGATGGAGAAAAAAGATCAAGAGCATGAGATATTCCTCCCAATGAACTTAATACCAGTTAGACTCTCTGCCGCTCAAAAGTAGGCGACCAACAACAAATAGTAGAACTACAGAAGACAGCAAAGCCTTCGCATGATAATTTCCCTTTTTGATGAAACTCAGACTAACTAAGGCAGAGATCATCAAGGCAAAGCGCACTAAGTAGAGAAAACCTGGAAGAGAATTGTGTCTGGAGCCTTGGCGACTTGGTGGTAAGGCTTACTTTATCATGGACGGCTAATGGCTTTGAGACGCACGGGCGCGCAACTCGGCCAACTTTGACTTGATTTCCCGCGAATCTGGCCTGAGCTCCGATGCCTGCTGCAGTAGAACAATTGCTCGCTGCAGCTCGTGCTTCTTCATTTGAGCCTCCGCATAGAGGGACAGTTCGTGTGCCAGGAGCCGGCGGACTTCACCATCTTCAGGGCGGAGTTCGTGGGCGTGCGTCAGGAACCGGATAGCCGATTCATCTTCGCCAGACATAAAAAGAATTGTTCCGTAGAGCACGTTGGCTTCGAAAAAGTCAGGACGCAAGTCAACGGCAGCCGCTGAGTGCTTGCGGGCCCGCCGCATATCTTTTAGGTGAAAACAAGTGAGCGCTAAATTATAGTTGACCTCAGGAGAATCTGCATCAAGGGCCAGGGCTTTATCCCAGACCGACTGCGCATGCGGGTAGTCTTCGGCCTTGCTAAACACCATGCCAATACTGACCAGCTTGTCCACATCATCCGTTTCCAACAGAGGAAGACAGGTTTGCCAAGCCTTATCCCGCTGCCCGGACAATAGAAATGATCTACAACCGGCGATAGCCACCGTTCCCTGGAGGTAATAATCATGCAGTTGCTGGGTCTCAGCGAACTCCTCCTCAGCCTGTCTGGTTTGCCCCAACTTCTGATACGTCCGGGCGAGTAGATGGTGGTTTCGATAGTCGCGGGGACTACTGGTAATCGATCTCTTCAGCGTTTCGGCTGCCTCCGAAAACTTTTGCTGCTTGAAATAGGCCAAGCCGAGGTAATAGAGTTCGTCTCGAAACGGCTCATCCAAATCCAGAGCTTGGAAGCGACGAATTGCTGAATCGAAATTCTGTTCCACCAGATCGAGCCGACCCAGATAATAGCTGGCGAGCTCAGGGTTTTCTTGAGCCGCCAGCATCTCACCGAAAAGTTGGCGAGCCACTTCATAGTAACGCAGCTCGAATTGGCAGATGGCAAGCTGTTGCCGGGCTTGACTGAGAGCAGGGTCATCGCGTAAAGCTTGTTCGAATTCTTGGCTGGCTTCTTTGTAACGCTCCATCTGCATCCACTTACTGCCGCGGCCCAGGTGCGCCCGCGCGGAACTTGTCGAATCGTTTCCGGAAGGATGCGTAGCTAAGAGTAAAATCAGTACGAGGAACCCTTTTGTCATGGTCGAAATTGTATAAAGGGGGTTCAGTACTGACAACTAAATAATAATCATTAAGGGATTGGAGGCTCTAAGAGCCGGCAGTCAATTGCCGCATTTGTGAGGGCCAGCCCCCACCTTAGCGCAGCGCTTTGAAGTTTGGATATTTTTATTCCCCGAAGGGGATTCATTTGCCGCCCAGGGTTGTGCGGCAATGCACAACCCTGGGAATAGGTTCGGTTGGGTGTGCGACAAATTTGTGGGTAATGACAGAAGCAATGAGCCTCGTAGAGGCGAAATATTTATAGTTCAGATGCCAAAAAAATGGACAGGGCTCCGTAGGAGTGTCATGGCGCCCCGCTGGGGCTTGGAGCGTCAGGAGGGTAGGCGTCTTTCTACAAAGATACCGCCTCTACGAGGCTCCATGCGCTTCAAGCGGCACAGGACTGCATTTCAGGGAAATGACCCACAAATTTGTCGCACACCCGGAGTGCAGCTTGACATCAAGGGCCTTTGATCTATTATGAACGCCATGAGAGGGCTGTTTGTTTGGGCTCTGGTTTTGCTATGCACTTCCTGGGTGGGGTGGGGAGCCGAGGCCCAGGCACCTTCACGAGAGGAACAACAATACCTTCTCTCTGTGCTTCCATTGATTGACAAGGGTCAATTGGCAGTGGCTGAGGAAAAGCTGGTGGAAGGAAGGAAGGTTTACCCACGCTCAGCCATTATCCAGAACGCGTTAGGTATTGTTTACCTGAGGCAGAACAAGATCGAAGCGGCGGCTGCAGCCTTTCAGCACGCCCTCGAGATACTGCCTTCTTTCACGGCTGCCCAACTCCATCTTGCCTCCATTTACCAGCAGCAGGGTGAGAAGAAAAAAGCGGCCGACTTGTTTGCCGGTGTTGCCGGCACGAGCTCCAATTTCGATGCTCTGGTGACCGCCGGCTTGGGTCTGGCTCAATGTGAAGATTACCCGCGCGCCATTCAAGTGCTGGACAAAGCTCGCTCCCTCCATCCTGATTCGGCCTCCGTCACCTACAACCTTGCCTTGGCGCGTTACCAGAACGGCGACTTTCAAGCGGCGCTGGAGACTTTAGGCTCTATCCAACCGGGCGATGCCCAGAAGGTGGACGTCTTGTTTCTGCGCGGCAAGCTGAAAGAAGCGTTACATCAGAAGACCGCCAGCGAAGATCTTGGCCAAGCCTGTCACTTGGAACCCTCCAACGAGAACTACTGCGTTGATGCCAGTCTGGCCCTGATGAAAGAGGAAAGGTTGAGCGAAGCTCAAAAAGTTCTGCAGGCGGGTCTGGAGAAGTCTCCGTCGTCCTTACCCTTACGCTCGACGCTGGGTCTAGTTCAATTTCGGCTGGGAAAGTATAGCGAAGCGATTGAGAGTTATACACGAGTCCTGGAGAAAGATCCGGCTGCCGATGCTTCCCGTGAAGGGCTAGCCTTTCTTCTTTATCTGACGGGTGAACTGGAAAAGGCACGCACGGTCGTAGAACCAGGATTGAAGAACGACTCGGCTGATTTCTACCTGTCGCAGCTTCACGCCATGATCGTGTATCGATTATCGCCTCAACTCTGGCGCGAGGCGATCAGCTCCATCAATCACGCCCTGGAGAAGAAGCCCCGTTTTGCACCAGCCTATTTCTTACGCGGAAAAATTGAGATGGATAGAAACCAACTTGAAGCGGCTCTGGAGGACTTTCAGAAGGCGGCCGAATTCGACGGAAAGTACCCGCTGCCTCACTACAAGATGGCCCAGATCTATTTCCGGCAAGGTCGCTTGCAGGAGGCAGAAGCCGCCCACCAGAGGTTTTCCGAGTTGGGCAATTTACGAGAAGAAGAATTGCTGACGAGACAGACGCAGGACCTGCTCATGCAAGCGGTCCGGTAGAGCCAAAGAACTATTGGGGCACAGAGTAACGCTGATGAAGACGGATGTGTTGGCCCTGTTTGAGTATGGCGTCCAGCTGGTGACGCTGATGGCTTCCGTAGGCGGGATTGCTTATTACTTGATGGCTGCAGCCGCTGCTCGCAAGCTCAGAAAGAGACGCGAACGCGAGACGCCAGTGAAAGCCTCGTGTCCGCCTATGAGTTTGCTCAAACCTGTTGGAGGAGTCCACTCGGGCTTGGAAGATCATCTCGAGAGTTTCTTTCGACAAGACTACCCGTCGTTCGAAATTCTCTTCGCAGTGCAGGAGCCATCAGATCCGGTTGTGACTGTGGTAGAGCGGCTGGTAGCTCGACACCCGCATGTTCCCATACGACTCATCATCGCGGGGGAATCCCCGTACCCTAACGCCAAAGTATTCAGCATGGAAAAAATGGCGGCACGGGCCCGTCATGAAACGCTGGTCATTACAGATGATGATACCTCCGTAGGTCCCGGCTATTTGAAAGCCCTGGCACGCAGTTTTGAATCAACCGGGGTGGGGGCAATTACCAACCTATATAGAGGAATTGCCGGTTCGGACTTTTGGTCAAAACTGGAAGCTTTAGGAATGAGTACAGAGTTCATGGCGGGCGTGGTGGTTGCCGAACGTCTTGAGGGGATGAAATTCACTCTTGGCCCGTCTATGGCGGTCCGGGCCGAATGTTTGCAAGCGATTGGTGGATTTGCTGCTTTGGCTGAATACCTTGCAGATGATTTTGTCTTAGGAGAGCGAGTGGATCAAGCTGGCTACCAGGTATTGCTGTCAACCCACGTCGTCAACCATCATGCGTCCTCCATTGGGTTTGTAAACAGTTTTGAGCATCGCTTACGCTGGAACCGTAGTTCCCGATTTTCTCGTCCGGCTGGATATCTTGGCCAGGGGATTACCTATGGCTTACTGTGGGGATGTCTTTTCTGCGCTATGGCCCCCAATAGCTGGGGTCTTGGTGTCTTAGTCTGTGCTTTGACTGCACGAGCATGGCTGGCGCTTGAACTGGGGAGGGAACTTCTCGAAGACAGAACAGTCCTGCGAGGGCTCGGGCTGATTCCCCTGCAGGATTTACTCAGTTTTGTCACCTGGGTAGGAGGTTTTCTAGGGCGGGATATCGTCTGGCGCAACCAGCGTTACCGACTGCTCGAGGGAGGCCGGTTCTGTCGGTTGAGCGGGATAGGCGAAAAAAGTAAAATGTCTTCTCCACTCGCTCCCAGTGGGAGAGAGGGACCAGGTTGAGGACTACTGGTAGCGACCAACCTCATCCCGACGACAGACTGAAAAAACTGAGGATGGAGGTTAGAGGATCGAGGATCGATAGCAGGCTTCGCTCGTGCGATCTTCGATCCGCGATCCTCTATCCTCGGTCCTCGACTGGGCCTTCGACCTAATCCATTTAAAATTTCTCTTGCTAACGCTCTCTATTCTCCGGTAGAGCCAAAGCGATAAGGGCAGTGCCTGATGGGATGACCACGTATTGCTTGCCGTCAATAGCATAGGCCATGGGCGAGGCATAGATGGAGGAACCGGTTTGCAAGTGCCAGAGCTCTTTCCCGGTCACGGCGTCAAGCGCAATTAAATAACCCTCCATATCACCGGCAAAGACCAACCCCCCTGCCGTCGAAAGGGCGCCACTCCAGGGAGCAGAATAGTATTTGAATTCCCACTTCATCTTCCCGTCACGCGGGTCAAGAGCGCGCAAAGCTCCCCAACCCTGCTCGCCGGGGGCGCAGGCGAGATTATCTTGGCCAGTAACATACATCATGCCATCGATCACTAGCGGTGTCGTTTCGAACTTACCCAGGATTCCTGTCTGAAAGACCCACTGGACCGCCAGGCGCCCAACGTTTGTGGCATTGATCTGCTTCAGCCCACTGAAGCGCCACCCCTTGTAATCCCCGGAATAAGTGAGCCAGTTCCGTGGCTCCTGCGCCGACCTTAAGAGACGCTGATAGTTGATCTGGGCCGATATAACAGATAAGATGATGGTGGTCCTCTTCATAATATTTCCATCCTGGTAATCAGTCAGAGGCCTCCGGAAAAGCCGGGGGCTCAACCCCAAAGGGGTTAGGCTGTGCAGCCCAGGGTTGCCGCGGGGCGGCTACCCTGGGTCGTCAGGCGGGATCATTTCAAAAACCCCACCCGTTGTCCGCTGCTACAACCGCAACCCCTGTTGGGGTTGAATCGTGGAGGAATCCAGAACCCAGGGTAGCCACTTCGCGGCAACCCTGGGCTTTACAACACAGCCCCTTTGGGGCTGATTTTCGCCACGGCTACGCTGGCACCGAGCTCAATGGTAGCGCTCCGGTCACTCTGCCAAAAAGGGCGAAGGTACAAACTCCAGTCCCCTCTTTTCCAAGGGGTGACGGCCCAGGATCGCAAGTATTGGTCATGGATGATTTTTTTACACCTTCCCTTCGTGGAATCCCTCTTTCAGCCTGACGACGAAGGCGTGACACATAAGTCAACCTTTGTTAGTTGGCGCGGAATTGCCGGAGGTCAGTTTCATTTCCCCCTCAAGCTATCCAGATAGGCGAGTAAATCTTGCAATTGCTCTGAGTTCAACCTCTGTTCGTCATAGGCGGGCATCAGTGATTTTCGCTCGTGAATAATCCCTTGCAGGTTTTTCTTTAACAATAGGTGAAATTGTTCCTGTTGATCCATAAGCTGGATGGAAAAATTGTCCTCATTCTTAAGCACGCCAGTGACACGGCGGCCATCCTTGGTCACAACGGTAACCGTCTCGTATACGCGGAAGAAATCGAGATAGTCTCGACCAGGTTCTCCGATCCCTTCTGCCAGGCGTTTGTTGGGTTCGCGGATCGCTTCCACCAGATAAGAAATGGGGCGGGAAGCCCCAATGCGCGTGAGATCCGGACCCAGCCGGCCTCCTTTGCCATTCACCATGTGACACTGGGCACAAGATCCCTGGCGGAAAAAAATCTTCTCGCCTGTCTCACGACTTCCTGCCACAGCTTGACGTGAACTGGGTTGCTGGCTGCGGAGGTAGGCCAGGGTCATCCGGGTCTCTTCCTCTGTGAGGTCATTCGGCGGCATCTGGGTTCCTGGCAGACCTTTAGTGATGGTGCTAAAGATGGCGGCGTCGCTACTGCCGTGAGTCCAGTGGCCCGAAGTCAGGTCCAATTGGTTCGGAACAAAGATTGTCCTTCCCTGATCGCCTCGGGTTTTGCGGGCAACGGATTCTTGACGTCCTTCTCCTCGGCAGCCGCACGGGTGCTGCTGGTGTTCCCACCCATCAGCCAAAGCACAATGAGAACCCTGAAGGGAAGAGCCCATGTTCTGGTCGGGGGAGTTACGTTACATTTCATCGAAAGTTGTCCTTCTCATGTTTGGGAGGTGGGTTATTCTTTGTTAACTCATTTAGGCCCGTGCATCTGGCACCGCACGCCTGGGAGCCTTGCTTGAGTAGTTCGTCTGATAAGTTGACAAATACGATGTACTGTGTGGAAACATCAGTGACGACCGCCGGGAACCAGTGACGATAAGCTTATTCGGTCCGACGCGATACCGCTTGAGACGAATTCTGCCGCGTGCTTGTTCGAGCAATTTGAACATGGTTAATGTGTTCTCCTTCCCGTATAATCTTCTTGTTAACTTGGTTTATAGATAATAGTAGACAATCTTGGGTGTCAATCGAAATATACAGGATAACGCACGCATTATTTTACGGGGTATATCCCGCATATACCTCCGGTTAAGGGATTACGCGGGATAAAGCTCGCGAAACTCGGCGGCTCTTACATTTTGGAGAATCAACGGATGCTAAAACACCCTAGTCAACTTCTATTTTGATAATCGCGACAACCAAGGTGCCCCTCTGACTCCAACACTGGCAAACGGCAAAATCTGTTACATCGAGATCCCAGCCATCGACGTCGGTCGCTCAGCCGAGTTCTACGAAAAAGTCTTCGGCTGGCGGATCAGGCAGCGGAGCGACGGCTCCACCGCGTTCGACGATACGACTGGCGAAGTGAGCGGCACCTGGGTCCGCGGCCGGTCGCCCGCGACGTCGCCGGGGCTGCTGCTCTACATCATGGTCGACAGTGTCGCCGCGACGATTGACGCCGTCATCGCCCACGGCGGCGAGCTCGTGCAGCCCATCGGCGCGGACGCGCCGGAAATCACCGCGAGGTTCCGCGACCCCGCAGGAAACATAATCGGCCTGTACCAGGAACCCAGCCCTCCGGCGCCTGCAGGAAAGCGGGAATCGGTTTGATCACTGAACCGGACTCACAGAGCGACACAGATGAGGCGGCCTAACAAGATCGGTCGAGCGAACCGCGGCTACGCTTCTCCGCTCCATCGTGCACAAGTAGGGACAGGCATCCCTGCCTGTCCTTTGGCCGGTAGGCCAAAGCGAAGGGAGTCCGGGAGTCGAACAGGACAGGCATCCTTGCCTGTCTGTTGGCCGGTAGGCCAATGCGAGAACGGGTCCGAGGGTCAAACAGGACCTACAGTTTGGCCGGTCGGCCAAGCGACAGGCAAGGATGCCTGTCGTTACTTCTTCCTTACCCGCGGGTATATGGAATTAGCTCTTCAACAAACTGAGCCAGTTTCTCAGCACAAGCCTGAGAGCGCTTTTGCAGGTCTCGCAACCTACCAAAGGCCCGCGGATGCAGAAGAGCCGCCCAGGCAACTTTGGCGGGACTGATATTTCCGTCGGTGTTGCGGCAACGATTGAAGTCCAGAGGCAAATCCTCATCGAACCGATCACTGATGCAGCGGACAATAAGGAACGGGACCCCATATTCGGAGCAGGCATGGGCGACGGCCGCAGATTCCATGTCAACCCAGGCGATTTCCTCGTTACCTAGTGTCTTGGCCAAGTCATGTTTAGACCTGGACTCGCAGATGAAATCACTGACCGTTGTGGCGATTCCGAAGTGAACCGCAAGCCCGTCAGCATGTACACTCTCAGCCGCATGAAGAAGTTCTCTTGATGACTCAGAGATACTGCTTCCACGAATTTGCCGGGCAACAACCAGGTCGCCGACTTGCAGGGAAGGAGAAAGTCCTCCGGCAAAGCCGATCCCCAGGACGGCCCTGAGCTTTGCTTGTTGGAGCCGCCAACGCACAGTGCGATCAGCATTGGTAATGCCCACGCCGGTTCTTATAAGTTCCAGATCCGAGCGGCTACGACGTCTGAGTGACGCAAGTTCCTCACTCAGTGCGGCAAAAACGACCACGGGCGAAGGTTCAGTCCCGCCTGTGCTTTCAGGAAGTGACGTACCCATGTTCTCGAAACCATTTTATAGCGCGCCCCAAAGCCTCTTCGATGGGGTTCTGCGGCAGGCCCAGTTCGTTTACCGCCTTGGAGGCATCGAACCACATCTTGTGCCGAGCAAGCTTTGCGCCCTCCAGAGGTACAGAGGGTTCCCGATGAACAATCTTGTCCGACCAGAAGTTCTCCAGGCGCGCATAGGTTTCTGCCATCCAATGCGGGACTTGTTTTGTGGGAGAGGGAATCCCCGTCAGGTTCGACAACAAATCGAAGATTTGCTTGAGCGTCAGATTACAATGACCAAGGATGTACTTCTCGCCAACCTTGCCTTTTTCGGCAGCGAGAACGTGACCTACAGCAACGTCGCGCACATCCACCAGATTCATGCCTGTGTCCACGTAGCCAAACATTTTGCCCCGAAGAAAATCTACGATCATCTTGCCGGTGGGTGTTGGTTTGAGATCCAGGTCGCCAACGGGTGTGCTGGGGTTGACGATAACAAGCGGTAAGCCCCGGCCGGACCAATTCTCCGCCTCGCGCTCCGCCAGAAATTTTGACCGCTTGTAAGGGCCAATCAACTTGTCAAAGTTGACGGGCGTCATTTCGTTGGCTGAAGCACCATCCGGATTTAGCCCCAGGCAGCCCACCGTGCTGGTGTAAACAACACGCTGAACACCACCCTCGAAAGCAGCTTGCAATGCATTCCGGGTACCCTCTAGGTTGATAGCATGCATCTTGTCCGGGTCTTTGCACCATAAGCGGTAATCGGCTGCGCAGTGGTAAACCGTGTCACAGCCTGCTATAGCCAAACGGAGACTTTCAAGATCACGCAGGTCTCCGTAGGCTAACTTTACCGTTAAGCCTTGAAGGTTATCCAGACGGCTGGTCGGACGCACCAGACAAACGACTTCATGACCACGGGTGAGGAGATGACGAACCAGGTGGGAACCAACAAAGCCGGTGCCACCGGTGACGAAGACTTTCATGGGAGCCGATTAGGATCCCTGGATCACCAGAGCAATGAAGATTCTGAAAAAATTGGGAGGGCGAGCCTCCTGGCGAGCTCACCCCAGCACGTCTTTGCCCCCCATGAGGCTCGGCGGGAGCCTCGCCCTCCCGGTGCCGACCCCGTCGGGGCTAACCGAGCAGATTCCAGGCGGCCATCCGTAACATGTCGCGCGGGCTCTTCTTGAGTTCCAGCACGGCTGAAGCTTCAAAGCCACTGTGCATGAGACAATTTTGGCAGAGGTTATCTTGGCGAGATTCCCAGTAATCCCAATCCATGCCGTTCCAAAACTCATCCCAGGTCTCGAAGAAGTGCCTACCAATGAGATAGCACGGACCCTTCCAGCCGCGAGGTGTAAACGTCACCGTGCTCCAAGGCGAGCATTGGTAGTTACGCAAGCCTGCGGCGAACTCCAGGTACATTGGCGTCGAGCTTAAGCGGTAGCGCTTAGAAAGTTCCAGCACCCGCTTGAACTTGTTATGGATTTCCTGGCGCGTGAGGAAGACATCGCGATCGACGGACTCATAATGATACCCCGGAGCAACCAGCATCCCGTCGACACCCAAACTGGCAACGGTTTGGCAGACCTCTTCAATCTCTTGGATATTCGTCTCTTTGAAAACCGTGGTATTGGTCGTAACGTGATAACCGAGCCGCTTACCTTCTTTGATCATGGCGATGGCTTTATCGAATACACCGTTGCGGTCGCAATCCAGATCATGGGTTTTGCGCATGCCGTCGAGATGAACATTGATGGTCAGCCGTTTGTGGGGTCGAATCCTGCCATAAACCTTAGTGTCTAGTAAGAGCGCATTCGTGCAGAGATAGATGTGGCGCTTACGAGCGATGATGCCTTCAATCAACTCCTTAAGCTCTGGATAAATAGTAGGCTCGCCGCCGCAAATGGAAACAATCGGGGCACCAGACTGGTCGACTGCTTGGAAGCACTTTTGTAGCGGTGAACGTTCTTCCAGTTTTCCCGTGTGTCGCTCCGTGGCGCAACCGATACAGGCCAGATTGCAGGTATAGAGTGGCTCTAGCATCAATACCATGGGGAATCTTTCATTCCCTCTTAAGGCATTGCCGATTTGATGTCGAATGGAGTCGATCGTGATATGAATTGGGAATCGCATTTTTTAGAACCTATGGAGAAGGCCATTAGCCGTCATGATTAAGAAGACCGTGAAATAACTTACAATCCCTTCTGAAACAACCCGAGAGCCAAAAGGGGAAAGTAAGTTGCATAGAGATGATAACGCAGATAGAACACCCTGGGAAATCCTGTCCCGGTCCAGTAGTCATCCCGCCACGAACCATCGGGGTGCTGGGTATCCAGCAAGTAGTCAATGCCACCTTGCACAGTCGAGCTCTCAAAGTCCCCGGTTGACATCAACCCCATCAAGGCCCAGGCCGTTTGTGAGGGCGTGCTCGGCCCCTGACCTTTATATTCAGGACTGTCGTAACTTCGCGGAAGTTCGCCCCAGCCGCCGTCTGGATTTTGAATTCCACGCAACCAGCGCGCAGCTGCTTGAAAGCGTTCTTCAGTCAGATCCAGACCAATACATTCCAACCCGCGCAGTGCCAACCAGGTTCCGTAAATGTAATTACAGCCCCAGCGTCCAAACCATGACCCGTCTGACTCTTGCTCTTTGAGGACATAAGCAATGGCTCTCTGCGCGGCGGGGTGCTCTCGATTAAAGCCGAGGGCTGCCAGGGTCTCTAAGCCACGAGCCGTGATATCGGTCGTGCTTGGGTCAATCATGGCATTGTGGTCGGCAAAGGGAATCTGCGTCAGGCATTGCTTGTCACAGTCGCGGTCAAACGATCCCCAACCACCATCCCTGTTTTGCATCGTCAACAGCCACCGGAGAGCCCGCTCCATGGCCTCCTGCTTGCGTCTTTGGCTTGCTTTTTCAGGGAACTGAATCTTGCTGAGTGCTGTCAGCACTTGGAAGGTATCATCGGTATCCGGATAAAACTCGTTGGCATACTCAAAATACCATCCACCCGGTTCGCCCTCAGGGTTTTTAACTTTCCAGTCGCCTGTCGCTTTAACCTCCTTGCTGAGCACCCACTCGGCGGCTTTAAGCAGCGCAGGATGATCGGGTGGCAGGGCGGATTCAACCTGCGCCACTATCGCAAGAACCGTGTCCCAGACTGGAGAAAAACAGGGAGCGAGTCGCAAGGTATTCCCTTCCTTGATTTCCAATTTCTCCAGTTCGCGGATTTGTGACTGCATGAGAGGATGATCGTTGCTGTAACCCAGACACCGTAGAGCGATGATTGAGTTGATGATGGGTGGGAAAATGGCGCCGATGCCGTGGCTGTTTTGGAAGTGATCCATCATCCACTGCTCGCTGGCCTGCAAGGCTTTTGCACGCCAGGGAGTCCACTGGTAGCGCTCCAGCAATTTCAGGGTCTTATCCGTCATGGTAAAAAAACGCCCCCAAAATCCGCGCGCGGGTTGCGGTTGGACCGGCTCGTCGAGCCACAGCTCGCTAAGGCAGGCCTGTTCCGAGATGGAAACATGAGGTTTCAACGCCCAGATGACGGACAAGGGCACGAGAATGGCGCGTGACCAGGATGACATTTCGTAAAGGTTGATGGGAAACCAGCTTGGCAAGAGAGCAATTTCCGGCGGCACCGCTGGACACAGATCCCAGGGATACTGCCCAAAGAGGGCGAGATAGATGCGAGTAAAACTATTGACGGCCTGTAGTCCGCCCAAATCGCGAATGACTCTCTGGGCCTTTTTCATGTGTGGCAAGCTGGGATGATCCCCAAGCAGCTTTAAGACAAAGTAAGCCTTTATTGACGAACTGACGTCGGGTGGGCCGCCTGGATAGTTGGTCCAGCCCCCTTCAGGCAATGTCTTTTGACGAATATAATTGGCTGCCTGGTGCAGGCGCTCTTCGTTGGCGGAGCTAATGAAGTACATCGCCAGAATATATTCGGATTCCAAAATAGTGTCCCCTTCGAGTTCCCCGCACCAGTGGCCATCTTCCCGTTGAATCTGCATTAGGTAGTCCTGAGCGGCTCCAATTCCACGGCGGATTTCTTCCGAGAGATCCTTTTCGATCAGTGTGTGCTTCGAGTCACTTGCTTTCCACATGGTAGCTTTCATCGGATTCCTAACCTGCTAGCACTGCTAAAGAGCTCTCTGCATGGTCCAACTATTTGGTAGCGAGCAACCTCAGACCGACGAAAGTTGCGTCTCGCAAGCAGCTACCCCCTCACGCGGCCTTGTGAACGCTTATCAAGTGTTCACCCCTCTCCCGAAGGAGAAGCATGGAGCTTTGAGAAAGCTTCCTGGGTGAGGGGCAGCTTCGCAATCGGACAAGCGTGACCGACTCTTGAACTTTTTTGGCAGCAAGCGATCCTAGCCGAGAAATACTAAAAAGCCCATCCAGTGAGTTTTTCTGCAATTCATTTGGTGTGTGAACTGTTCTCGTTCGAAGCGGGCCTTCGCCCCCTTGAGGTTACGCCGCAATTATGTACAGTTTTGATCTTGGGTGTCAATGTTAGGCTACGATCTTCAGCTAACATCACCTTGACAAATTCTTGATGCCGAGGCTAGAGTTACTTGGTGGCGACAAAGTTCACAGTTCGGTCAAATTTGTGTCAAGGGCCAGCCTGCCCCTCACTCAGGGAGCTTTCTCAAAGCTCCCATGCCTCTCCCGTGGGGAGGGGGTGGCCGAAGGTGAAGTCTTGAGAAGACTTCACGCGGTCGCGGAGGACGGGTGAGCGGTCAGTTGCCAACGGAGCCGCACTTCTTGGCGGTCTGAGGTCGCTCGCTACGATTGGTTCTCTTTGCGATGTCCGCATGGCGAAGATTATGGAATGTCCACCCAAATTTCCTACAAACTGAAGTCTCTCCTCATCCCCGAAACGAAGGTGCTTGTTTTTACTGGTGCAGGTATTTCGGCTGAAAGCGGCGTTCCGACTTTCAGAGGCGAAGAGGGTTTATGGAAGAAATTCCGTGTGCAAGAATTGGCCACGCCTGAAGCGTTTCAGGCCAATCCACGGCTGGTTTGGGAGTGGTATAGTTGGAGGCGAGGTCAACTTGTTGAGGTTAAGCCTAACCCGGGCCATTATGCGGTTTGTGAATTCGAGAAATATTTCGTTGATTTTATCCTGGTGACTCAAAATGTTGACGGCTTGCATGATCGAGCAGGCAACCACAAGCTCCTGAAGTTGCACGGCGACATTTGGGAGACGCGCTGTGTTCATTGTGGAAATACCTGTATGGACTTTACGGTTTCTTTCAATCGCTTGCCGCCTGTATGTGCTTGCGGCGGGGCTTTAAGACCGGGGGTAGTCTGGTTTGGGGAGGCTTTGCCGGCAGGGATTTTCGATCAGGCAGTGCAAAAAGCGGAAGCATGTAATCTGTTTTTCTCGGTAGGGACGTCGGCGGAGGTCTATCCCGCCGCTTATTTGCCGTCAATCGCCAAGGAGCACGGGGCATATGTTGTCGAAGTGAACATCGAAAGGTCTGCGGCGGCTTCTTATGCGGATGAAGTTTTTTTGGGAAAATCAGGAGAAGTCTTGCCGGAGATTTTAAGGCATCTTCGAGATCAGGCTTAGACCGTTGTTAACCTAAGACTGGATCATCTGTTCATTCGGGCAAGAACGCAAAGACCGCCAAGAGCAAGAACGTGATTTGTTAGGCGACGGCCTCCAGCACGTGGTAGGAAACCCAACCACCGGGGGCGAAAATTAGGAATTAAGGTGGCAGACCCAGGTGCCTCCTGTTTTCTTGTTTTCTTGGCGTCCTTGGCGTCTTGGCGTTTCGTTCTTCCGGCAGCAGGCAGGAAGACCTCATAAAGTTAGCGCTTATGAGGGGCGAGCCTTGGGTGGCTAGCGACAGGGAACCTCAAATGTGAGATCTCGGACTTGAAATGATGGATACACTGTATTTTGACTGCTTTTCGGGA
>QHZQ01000066.1 GCA_003224725.1 Acidobacteriota bacterium
AATCGTGGGTAGTTCGGGGATCTTCCGGGACAAACCCACGATTGCCGCGAAATACGCGGCAATCGTGGCTACCAGTCGAAGGCTCTCATTTCCTGCTTGTAATGAAACAGACGCTTCGTTGACATTTCCATCCTTTGTCGAACGAAACGTTTGTTTCTATGGCAAAGCCGGTTGATTCGTTTGAATTCGCGAGACAAACGTCCAAACTCCAGGGGGTTGTGCGTTGCCGCACAACCCTGGGTTGACCTTGAGCGAGCTGAACACGGCGGCGTCTTTCGTGAATTGCCGCTGCCGAAACGTTGAAGCTCATCCGGAGACATACGGGTTGCTCCTCTTCAAGCTATTTTGCCAATTTTCTCAATGCCCCGAACCGTAGCTTGGCCCACCTTCTCCGCCCCCTTGGCAGTATCCTCTCCTATCTTCGTGGTCCCTTTAGCGATTCCTTTGCCCGCAGCTTCAGCACCCTGGCCGACTTTTTTTCCTACTGCTCTGCCCTCTTTGGCGATTTCCTTTGTGGCTTTCTTGGTTTCCGTGGCCGTCACTTTGCCGCTGTGCTTGGCGGCGTTCGCGACTCCTTTGCCTGAGTCCTTAATACGCTTTTCAACTCCCCTGGCCGCCTGATGAACTACGGGGAGTGAAAAGGTTGCGGTCGGGACCACCAAAGCAGCGAACAGAGGCAAAAGAAAGAGTTGATTTTTCATATGAATCTCCTTGATGAAATTTGCTTATAGCCTGAAAACTCAACTTCAGAAGCCATCACCTGAAAGCTAGGCAAGCTTTCCGCCAACCTCAAAAGGTAGCGGCAGTCTCGAAATGGCAAGTCTTCCGCCGGGACGCACCACCCCACCCATGGCCATTGCATCTCCTCCTCAGCCCAGCAGGGGAATTCTTCGGCTGCTCCCAAAGCCCAATGACTTTGGTCGTCCTGTATAGATGCTTGAAGATCAGAACTGGTAGCATTCGCATCAAGTTTTTACATCCCGACTGTGGAGAATGCCGTGCATGCGGGGTAAACCCGGAAAAGATTCAGCCCACCAGGAGAGAGGAGCAGTCCATGCCGCCGGGCGGCAGCCGGCTTGCTACCGCAGAGTGGTGGTTGAAAACAGGCAAACGTGGCTTTATTCGGCCAGTGACCACCCTTTCCGTGTCTGAATCCAGGACGTTTTGAATTGGCAGAGAAAATGCGATTGGTAATTCAGGAGGTAGAACAATGAAAAGTCAACTGAAATGGATTCTCACTGTGCTGTTAGTTTTTGGTGTCGCCCTAATTGCGACGCTGCCAGCGAGCGCGGCCGCCCGATTCCGAGGCGGCTTCATTGTTGGCCCGATAATCCGTCCGTGGGGCTGGTATGATCCGTTCTTCTACGGACCCTACTTCGGAGCCTACGCAGTGCCGCACCGAAACGCTGGCCAGGTTAAGCTGGACACGAACGTGAAAGATGCTGAAGTCTTCATCAATGGTGCCTATGCCGGGACAGCCGGGAAGCTGAAGTCAATGTGGCTGCGGCCCGATACCTACGATCTGGAGATCCGGGCTCCGGGCCGCACGCCCTACGCGGAACGGATCTACGTGCTGGCTGGCAAGACCTTACACGTGCATGCAGATCTCCGCGTTCAAGCGAGGCCGTGAACCATCGCGCTCAGTCTACTCAAACACACGGTCTTCTGACGTGGCGGGTACGATTCCTTACGCCGGAAGACCGCTATTTCCTGGACGCGAGATGACATGCGGCCCAGTCTCTCGCCACAACATGGTTGATTCATCTGGATGCCCGGTTTGAGAGAGAAGGAAGTAAGATCCCGTCAAGGTTCAGTAAAGTTTTGTAAACAGCTTACGACTGGACGACAGGTTAACTTCTTCGCCACCAAGCTAAGCGGCAGAAACCCGAGCAAGAGCAGGAGCAAGAGTACGAGCACGAATGGAAATGAAATACGTCACCCTGTTTTTGAATAGATTGGACATTTCGCGACTGGTGGTCGTGCTGGGTAGCAAAGATGATGAGAGTACTAATTCTGGCCATGCAGATCGTAGACGTGGCGGATGTTGATTGGTTCCTTGAGCCGCTTATCTTCGACACGAAGAGTGACAATTATCTGAAAGCCGCCAGGGGCGAGAATGTAGGTCTCAGTTAACTTTGAGCCGAAATCCATAATGCCTTCTGTTACGATTTGGTCTTCTCTCCACTGAGTTACGACTGCAATGGTATCTCCGTTTCCGGCTTCCTGTTTATTGAATACAAGCTTTCGAGTCCCTTCTCTTCTCCCTCCCTTTGTAGTCACTTCGACGGTCATAGTCTTTCCGTCAGAAGACAGGCTTCGCACCTCTTTTGTCTCCATAATTCCCATCTCGGTTTCCATAGTTGACTCCGTAATGAGCTTGTGTTCCTCCCAGTGGGTTTTTGACTTGCTGGTCATGCCGCGAAATCCCTCGTTGCTGTTGCTCTTCCCGTCGGTAGTGTACTTCGACTCTACCGTCCGTTCTTCTGCTGTCGGTAGATTCATTTTGCGCTTAATGATCAGTGTGGGTTCGTTGTGCTCGATAACCAAAGAATCAAACATCCCACCCCTGAATCGGCCGTAACCTTCCCGGGTGCCCATTTCACTCTTCTCCTTATCCAATTTCCAAGTACCCGTAAAATTAGGCTTTTCATTCTGCGCCCAAGCCATATTGAGGCATATAAATAACGAAGCAAAAGTCAGCGCCGCCTGTTCTATCTTCATTGAGGTTCTCCTCCGCTTTATTTTGGCAATTTGATCTCAGTCGAATCTAATATTGCGGCTGCATGAGGTGACGGGTGCCAGCCCTCACCCCCAGCCCCGGAAGGCTCAGTGTGTCGTTCTCCAGGGCACCGCGAAGAAGCTCCAGGTTACCGATGGCCGAGCATTTTTCGCAAGCCACTCTTTGTAGTGAGTGACCTCAGACCGCCGAGGAGTGCGGCTCTGTCGGCAGCTCACCCCTCACCCGGGCTGCGCGACCGCGTGAAGTCTTCTCAAGACTTCACCTTCGGCCACCCTCTCCCAATGGGAAAGGCATGGGAGCTTTGAGAAAGCTCCCTGGGTGAGGGGATCGGAGGTTAACAGACTTGACCAAACTTTGAACTTCTTCGTTACCAAGTAACCCTAGCCTGCCGGTCAACGCATTGGCAGGTGTTTCTCATTGCCGGAAAACTTTGTCCAAAGCCATTCATCAAACTCCGCCAAAAATCAAAGAGCGTTCTTCTTCGATTCGCCAGAGGTGGCGAGAGTCAGAACGGCTAGGGCGGCCAGGACCGCACATCCAAACATCAATGCGCCTTTGTACCAACCAGACTGATGTCCCTGACGATAAGCCTCGCGTTCCGTGGGCGTGGCCTCTTTGCCCAAGACTTCTGTGACTTCGTTATCACTGGGATTCAGGGAAATCACATCCTGCAAGTTTTCAAGTTGTTTACTCACTTGCTTAAATATTCCTGGCCCGACTTCCACGATTTCTTTTGTAACCCCGTCTAATGGCTCCGGCATTTCACGTCCTCCTTTTCCGGTTGGATCACAACATCCCATTTTTCCATATTAGCCCATCGCCGGAGAAAGGAGAAATGCAGTTTTCCCCCAGGGGCCGTAAGGAAATAACTTGCGCGCTTAACTCAGCTTATTTCTTTATGTCGCCTAACTGTTTTTTTCGAATCATCATGGAAGCTATTTGATGGGGTATACTTAAGAGTAGAATCGTTTTGGAGGTAGCACCATGGTTATTTACAAATGTGATCTTTGCAATCAAATCAGGGAGTGTGTTCAAAAGAAAATCGACGGCAAGTATTATGACGTCTGCGTTGACTGCTGGAGCCCTTTAGAAGAGAAATTGAGAGGTAAAGAGAGTTCCGCTCTCAGGTCGTTGATCCTTGAATTCGAAGGTGTTCTTGGGTTCCGTCCTGTAAAGCAATTCTTCGAGATGTTGAAGCGTCGCCGAGATACACTGTAGCCATCGCGTACCGATGCTTTTCCCAATGACTGTCGAATCGGGGTCGAGGGCGCATGCGGAACAATCATCTTTTCCCCCGCATATTGCCCAGAGCCACTTTCTCGTTCTCAAAATCGCAGTCGGAAGGCGGATGTCAAGGTGCGAAGGTGCTCGATTGTCAGGCGAGGTCTGTCCCAAAGATTAAACAAGGTGTCCGGCCAAGATTTCAAAAAGTGTTCGACTTTGGGACAAGGCAGTCCCATCAGCGGACACTCTAATGGGGAGACATGACAATCAAGGTTGCTTTAAGTCTATCCAGAGTAACAATATAACTGCTGAAATAGCGATGGCAAGATTTTTGCCTAACTAGAATTTGGATAATTCTATTTCGACTTCTTCGTTCTCTAAGCTCTCCGGTGACTCACAAGAGTCGATCTGATGGTGGCGTTGAGATATGAACAAAGCAGTGTTGAGTGAGGAGTGATGAAGCACAGGCAAGAGCGAGTGCGAAGCGAGAGATGTCCCCAGGGTGACGACCAGGCTGAGTTTTTTCTTGTTACTCGTCATCACGTCGTCTCGTCACCGTCACTTTTCTCTCGGCACCTCAAACCGCGCACTTCGGGGATTGCTTGGCATGCCTAATACAAGGTCTTCATCCGACATTGAAAGTCCTTGGTAACCTACAAAAAACGATGCACGGAATTTTCATTAGCCCCGCGCTTCAGCGCGGGGTTGGAAGAACTCGCTTACTCCCGTCAAAAACGAAGCGGCAAGGGGTCCCCGTGCTGAGGCGCGCGGCTAATGAAAGGCCTTAGGACGACTTCCACGCATTGATTTGTGTTGTCCACCTTAGGAGATGACTCATGATTCAATTAAACAACATTCAAAAGCACTTCCAACAGGGCCCGACCAAAGCTTTTGTCTTGCAGGGAATCAATGCCGAAGTCAAAGAAGGGGAATTCGTCACTATCATGGGGCCTTCTGGTGCGGGCAAATCCACTTTGCTCAGCATTCTGGGAATGCTGGACAGCGCCTGGACAGGCGAGTTCTACTTTCTCGGGCAGACCGTCCACAAGCTCAATCCCAGGCAGCGCGTCGAGCTCAATAAGAAATACATTGGGTTTGTCTTTCAGAGTTTTCACCTATTGGATGATCTGACGCTTTATGAGAATCTCGATGTCCCCCTGTCTTATCGAGACCTCAAGAAAGCGGAGCGTGAGAAGATGGTTCTCGAAACGCTGGATCGATTTCAGATCACCAATAAGAAGAACCTCTATCCCAGCCAACTGTCGGGCGGCCAGCAGCAGCTTGTGGCCGTTGCCAGAGCCGTCATTGCCAATCCCAAACTGATCCTGGCCGACGAGCCGACGGGGAATCTGCATTCCAGTCAGGGTCAGGAGATCATGGAGCTGTTCAAGAAACTTAACGGCAACGGAACTACCATCATTCAGGTCACGCATTCAGAGACCAATGCTGCCTACGGCAACCGCATCATCCAGCTTCGAGACGGACGGGTTGTAAATTGACACCCACTGGCAGGAGGGCGGAGCCGAGCTTTGCCCGCAACAGGGCTTCCGGCGTGAAAGGCTTCTCCCGGCAACTGATCTGTGACAAGACCACGTCCGTGAGCACAAGATGGCTCGGGCCCGTCTATGGGCCACAATCCACATTGCTTCCTCTCCCTGGTGTGCTTCCAGCAGTCCGATAACTGACGAAGATCTGCGAGGTTTCATTAGCCCCGTGCTTCAGTACGGGATGAGCGGTTTCAGACACAATTTTGCTGCTCCGAAAGGAAGAACATTAGGCACGGGGCTAGTGAAAACGAACATGCCCTCAAACACATCCTGGGAAGCCCCTGACTGGCGACGGCAACGGCTCGAGATGAGATTATCGGATGTTCAGGCAAACTGTGTGATCTGCCACTGGTGGATAATGCGTTAGTTATAGGGGGCGAAGAAATAGCTTTGGTAGCCACGACGAATTTGTTTTCTAATTCGTCGTGGGTTTGTCCATCTGCGCGGAAAAGCCCACGGCGACCGACGGTGGTCGCGGAGAAAGGCGCTCGCCGTGGCTACCAAGACGGCGCCCCGTCAACGGCCCCCAGTTACTAACGCGTTACACTGGTGGAGTATTTTCTCAATATCTCCACAAAAATTTGCGTTAAGATAGCTAGGATAAAAGGAAAGCCTCACACCTGATCTATGGCAATATTCGACACTTTTAATGCAGTTTTGAAGAAGACCCTGGCAGTCAATGCCTCAGATGTCCACATTGCTGCGGGAAGCCCGTTTCGTTTACGCATCCAAGGTCGGATCGTTCCTGTCCAGGGCACGGATGTTTTAAGGCCGCAGGACACAGCCGCCATTGCGGGGGAAATACTGATCGCTGCTAAAAAAGCCACGAGGGAAAATCTTCCAAAGGTGCTTGACAGTCTCACTGATTTTGATTGTTCCTATGCTTTGCCCGAAGTCAGTCGGTTTCGTGTCAACATTTGCAGCCAGAGGGGCTCCTTAGCCCTGGTGTTGCGAACAATCCCTTTCACGTTGCCTGATTTTGAAAAGCTGGGATTACCTGGCGTCTTGAAAGAAATTGCTCTCGAAGAACGCGGGCTCGTTCTCCTGACAGGGATCACCGGCAGCGGAAAATCTTCAACTTTGGCAGCGATGATTTCCCATGTTAATCAACACAGGGCGGGAAAAATTGTTACCATTGAGGACCCCATTGAGTTTCTTCATTCGGACATGAAATCCAGCGTGATTCAACGAGAGCTGGGAGCAGATACAGAGAGTTTTGCTAAAGCACTGCGCGCAGCCTTGCGCCAAGATCCGGATATTATTTTGGTGGGCGAGATGAGAGACCAGGAAACCATTGATATCGCCCTGAAGGCAGCTGAAACAGGCCACCTTGTCTTTAGCACAGTGCATACCACCGACGCCCCAAAGACCATTTCCAGGCTGATTAGTGTCTTTGAAGCCTCTGAACAGTTCGCCACTCGGATGCGGCTGGCGGAGACTCTGAAGGCTGTCATTTCACAGAGACTGTTGGCGAGAAAAGACGGTAAGGGCAGGGTGGTTGCCGTGGAGATCATGCGTCAAACCAAGACCATTCAGGATTGCGTAGAAAACCCTGAGAAAACCGCCAATATAAAAGACTATATAGAAAAGGGGCGGGAACAATATGGTATGCAGACCTTCGACCAACATCTGACTGAACTTTATCAAAAGGATTTAATCTCCTTGGAAGCAGCTAAAGCGGCGGCAACCAGTCCAGCAGATTTCGAAAGAAACCTCCATTATCATTAGCAGCAGTAGAACTTTCTGCTTCGATGGTTGCGGACCAATCAGAAATCCGTGCGCATCAGAGGCACCTCGCTCATTTTTTAATCGTGGGGCCGTTGTGTCAAAGGTCAGCAGGCAGTTTTTAAACGGACCAATTGTTTCAGGAGATCGACAATGGATAAGACAAAGGCTTCCCACCACCACCGAATGAACCGGCGTGACTTACTCAAGGGGGCTGCGGGAGCCGGATTGGGGGCAGCTTTTGGCCGGCTGGCTGACTCGGTCTTGGCCAAGCCGACCTCTGCCCGGCACGATCTCATTCGCAGTGAGAATGAAAAACGCGGTACCACTGACTGGATGCTTTCGAAGGCACGGGTGGATCCAAAGACCAGATACCGTTGCCCGTGGATCGAAGGTTATTGTTCGCGCAACAGTGTGCCAGCAGGCGAGTCCCTGGGAATTATGGTCAGCACTAATCCACCGTCCTCATTTGTAATCGACCTGTATCGGCTAGGCTACTACGGTGGAAAAGGAGGGCGGCATCTGGGGCAGCTCGGCCCATTCAAAGGCACGGTCCAATCCGATCCGGAGGTGGGCGAAGAGCGTCTGCGTGAGTGCCGATGGGAAGCCACTACCAAGATCGTGATCCCAACGGATTGGCCAAGTGGGGTCTATCTAGGCAAGCTCACCGCGGAGAAAGAGGGGTTACAGAGCTACGTGATCTTTATCGTCCGCGACGATCGCCCGTGCGATTTCCTTTTCCAATGCAGTGATGCCACCTGGTCCGCTTACAACCGGTGGCCCAGTACATGGTCGTTGTATGACGACGGCACCAAGGATGAACAGGGGTGGTATTGGGGACCGAGCGTCCGGGTCAGTTGGGACCGACCCTATGGGAAATACCGCCAGGTCGTGGATGCCCCGCTCTCTCAAGGTTCGGGTTCTTTCCTGTTGTGGGAATTCCCCTTGGCTTTCTGGATGGAGAAAGAAGGCTACGACGTTTCTTACATCAGTAACGTAGACACGCACGCTGACGGTAAGGGTCTCCTTCGTCCGAAGGCCTGGATTTCAGTGGGTCATGACGAGTACTGGTCGCTGGACATGTTCAACAACGTCAAAGCCGCGGCGGCAGCTGGTGTCAACCTGGCCTTCTTAAGCGGCAACATCTGCTACGGAGTGCTCACATTTTTTTCCAACGGCTCGGGGACCCATCATCGCGTCATCACGCGAATTGGGCAGTTTGGCACCCTCGATGAACGGTCGCTCAAGGATTTCCCTGAGATGGGAAGGTTCAAGCACAACGCTGCCACTGAAGCGACCTTGATCGGAGCGCGTAATGTGTACCCCATCGTCGGAGGCGGCGACTGGGTGTGCGTCAAAGAGAAGCACTGGATCTTCGAAGGCACCGGAATGAAGAACGGCGACCGTATTCCCGGGCTGGTCGGTTGGGAGTGGATGGGTAAGCCCGCTGACATCCCCGGCCTTGAAGTGGTTGCCCAGGGAGGGCTGATCAAACACGAAGGGGCTTACACAGCGACCATTTATCCCGGGCCCAAAGGCAACTTTGTTTTTAACGCGGCGACTATCTGGTGGTCAGATGGGCTCAGCGCCCCGCCCGGCTACATCCATCCTTCAGCCCATGGAGCCAGTCCCAAAGGCCCTGACCCACGCGTCCAGCGGATTACGGCCAATCTGTTCAACCGGTTTCTGGCATGAGCCAAAGGGGAGAGATCGAT
>QHZQ01000713.1:0-1356 GCA_003224725.1 Acidobacteriota bacterium
TTGGCAAGACCGGGTTCCCTATGACGAACAGAAGTACCTGAAATCTCTGGAGCGTCGCAACCCGACCTTGTGGGCGGCCATCCAACAACTTCCGGCCCAGCCGTCCCGGAAGGAGGTGTGAAGGTTGTGAAAAAAATTGTGGACATCTGGTGGATTTCTTTTCAAAAAACCCTTGACAGATCACCTCAGATGTCTGGGCTGCATTATTAATCCCCTTCGGGGAAAATCCGCGGGAGGGGCGCTGTGAAAGAATTGCGAGGGCGGGCCTCCTGGCGAGCCATCGGCCCGCCCAGTTCTTGCCCCATGAGGCTCGGCGGGAGCCTCGCCCTCCCGATCGCGGCCGGTTTTGAATTTTTTTCATAGCTCCAGGGGGTGTAGGGGTGGGTTGTTCCGGACGGCAGAACCCACCCCTGAAGGCTGAGGCCTTCTTTCCCCTCCCGAGAGGGGATTTTCACGAGAGCAGCTCTGACGAATCCTGCTTGACATAAGTTTTGTAGCTTGGGATTATTCCATTATGTTGTTAAGAATCGAATTTCATATTGATACTGCACCGACACCACTGGACCCATGCGCATCCTGATTGCCGGCGGCGGCCAGGCTGCCGCGCTGGTTGCCGCTCGTCTCATTCGAGAGGGAAATGAAGTTGTCATTGTCGAGCAAAACCCTGAGCGCTGTTTGGAGTTGGAGGAAATCGTAGACGCCAAGGTGGTCCGAGGCAATGCCTTCAGTATTCGCTCCCTCCACGAGGCTGGATTGCCGGATGCAGAGATGCTCATTGCTCTGACGAGTGACGATCAGGTCAATATACTGGTTTGTCTCATCGCCCAGGTGGAATCCAGCGTGAAAGTCAAGGTCGCGCGCTTGCGCACCCACGAAGTGGATCACTGGAGAAAGATTTGCCAGGAGGCGGGTCTACACATCGACTTGATCATTCATCCCGAGACGGAGATTGCGGAACGAATCCTCCGGGTGGTGCGAGTTCCCGGAGTTTCCGACATCATCGATTTCGCTGAGGGCCGGGTGAAGCTGTTTGGCATGAACATTGACAACAACAGTTGGACTGCCGGAGAGACTGTAGAGGATCTGGACAGGGCTGGGCCGCCCAAGAACTCCCTGATTGCTTTTATTTTTCGCGGTCAGCAGGTCATTATTCCGCACGGCGCGGAAGTGTTGCGGCCAGGCGACCATGTTTATATTGTGACGACAGTCCAGGAACTGGAAGACGTCTATCGCTTTATGGGACTGCGAAGCCAGGAATCGCTGGACCGTGTGTTCATTCTGGGTGGGAAACAGGTCGGTATTCTGGCGGCAGAAAAATTGGAACAACAGGGAGTAAGTGTCAAGTTGTTCGAACGT
>QHZQ01000713.1:1435-3827 GCA_003224725.1 Acidobacteriota bacterium
TGGAAGAAAACATCGAGGGGGTGAGTGCCTTTCTGGCGTTGACGAGCCACGATGAGGACAATCTCATCGCCTCGCTACTGGCCCGAAAGCTGGGGGCCAAGAAAGTGGTGGCTCTGATCAACCGGCTCAATTACCTGCCGATGGCGCAAAGGTTGGGTATTAACACCACCGTGAGCCCCAGGTTGGCCGCCGTGGATCGAATTTTGCAATTTGTGCGCAAGGGGCGGGTCATTTCAGTCACCACCTTTCGGGAGGAGGAGGCGGAAGCCATTGAGCTGATTGCTGCCGCCGGCTCGAAGTATGTAGGCAAGAACCTCAAGGAGGTGCGCTTTCCCCGAGGCGCCATTGTGGGCGCCATTGCCAGACCGAATGGCGAAGTCATTGTGCCGCGGGGCCAAGTCACCATCCAGGCCGGGGACCGGGTGATTTTCTTTACGCTGGAGAATACCGTACCCTTGCTGGAATCGGCTTTCCTGCACGAGCCTAAGAAGGAACACGCGTGATTCGTGCCACTGCCCTGGCCCATTACCTAGGATTATTTTTGCTGGTGTTGGCAGTAAGCATGTTGGGTTTACTAGCCTATACCCTCTGGTGGGGCGACCCGGGCCCTTTCAGATATTCGTTCCTGATCACTGCAGGCGTCCGCGAAGCCTTCCTGCTGCTCTCGGCGGTTTGGATTTCGGTTAGTGCTTTCGGCGGCCTGCCGTTTTACTTCTCCCCGCACTTCGCCACATTCACCGATGCTTTTTTCGAAGCTGCTTCAGGGTTCACCACGACGGGGGCAACGGTCTTAGCCGATGTCGAAATCCTACCCAAAGCCCTCCAATTCTGGCGCTGCTTTTCTCACTGGCTAGGTGGCATGGGCATTGTGCTGTTAGGAAATGCCATCCTGCCCTTGCTGGGGCTGGGCGTCATGCAGCTATATCGGGCTGAATTTCCCGGCGCCAAGTCTGAGAAGCTCAAGGCACGCATTATTGAAACCGTCCTGGCCCTATGGAAAATCTACTTCGCCCTCACCCTGGCGCAGTACGTAGCACTGCGCTGGGCAGGCATGAATCCGTTTGAGGCTGTTTGCCATACCTTCTCCACCATCGGGACAGGAGCATTTTCCACGCGCACCGCCAGCATCGCGGCTTTCAACAGTCCCGTCATCGAGTACGTCCTAATCGTCTTTATGCTGCTTGCCGGGCTCAACTTCACCTTACATTACTGGCTCTGGGTGGAATGGTGCCCCAAAAGGTTTTTCGTGGACCTGGAGCTGCGATTTTACCTGCTAGTCCTTGCCGTCTCCAGCGGAACCATCTTTGTCAGCCTGATGTGGCAGAGCGGCTATCCACCGTCCCTCGCCTTGCGGAATGCTTTGTTTCAAGTCGCATCCATCATGACGACCACAGGATTCGTAACCGACAATTTCCAAAACTGGAAGCCGTTGCCCCAACTGGTTCTCCTGGCGCTGATGTTCGTGGGCGGGTGCACGGCTTCGACGGCCGGAGGCCTGAAGGCTTCTCGCATTCTCTTGTTGTTAAAAGTCGTCGGACGTGAATTCAAACGGATGGTCGAGCGGCGCGCAGTCTTTGCCATCCGCTTCGGGAACCAGGTCATACCCGAAACTGCGATTCAAAACCTGCTAAACCTGGTCTACCTATCCTTTCTGGTTAACTTTGTTTCTTGCCTGCTGCTGGCTGCAGCCGGAATCGATGTGCTCACCAGCATCTCAGCAGTGGCAGCCACGATGTTTAATGTGGGCCCTGGACTTGGCCGGGCCGGGCCGTCCGAGCATTACGGACACATGCCCACGCTGGCCAAGTGGGTCCTGAGTGGATGCATGCTCGGGGGACGTCTTGAGTTTTACACTTTCCTAGTCGTCCTGACTCCGGCCTTCTGGCGGAAGTAGTCGAAACTTCTTGCTGGCTAACGCCCTCCGGCCAATTGAAAATCGCCTCTTGGGAGGGGGAAAGAAGGCTTCAGCCTTCAGGGGTAGGTCCTTTCCGTCGGAATAACCCACCCTTACACCCCTGAAGGTGTCAAAAAATTCGAACGACCCCCTCACCCGCCCTCCGCGACCGCCGTCGCTTCGGGCACCCTCTCCCCCAGTGGGGGCGAGGGAGTTAAATCTAATGTTTACTTTCCCCTCGCCCCAACGGGGAGAGGGGCCAGGGGTGAGGGGGCGAGTGCAATCCTCTCGGTAGCTGATTTTTTCACACCTCCCCTCCAGGAGAGGGAATCATCTTCATCCTTCGTGGTGTTGCTTTGGCAGCACGGAGGGCTGTCCTGCGTTTCTGAGTTGACAAGAAAGGTCAAGCTCTGGGCGAATACATGATGACCAGTACACCCACCAACGCAATCGATCCACCCAACAAGTCAAACTTGTCTGGGACGACCTTGTCCACCT
>QHZQ01000067.1 GCA_003224725.1 Acidobacteriota bacterium
TCAGCGCCCACCGCGCTCACGCCCATTATCTTGCCGCTGGGGGAAGCCTCAAAAAAATGCTGGCAGAACTCTATGGACGAGTTACAGGGTGCTGCCAGGGGAAAGGTGGCTCCATGCACTTAGTGGATCTCTCAGCAGGGTTCTTGGGGTCTGTCCCTATTGTGGGTAGCACAATCCCAATCGCTGTCGGGGCTGCAATGGGCAGCGTGATGCGCCATGAGTCCACCGTAACTCTCTCATTCCTGGGTGAAGCGGCCACGGAAGAGGGAGTCTTTCACGAAGCCATGAACTTTGCAGCTCTGAAGAAATTGCCCATCGTTTTCATCTGCGAGAACAACCTCTATTCCGTCTATTCCCCCCTTTCTGTCCGTCAGCCCGAAGGGCGGAAGGTGTACGCTTTAGCTGCAGCCTATGGAATTGAGAGTCAACAAGCCGACGGGAATAACGTGGCCGAAGTCTATAGCCTGGTGAAAAAGGCGGTCGGCAGGGCTCGCAGTGGCAACGGCGCCACTTTTCTGGAACTGATGACTTATCGCTGGCGGGAGCATTGCGGCCCGAATTACGACAATGATTTGGGTTACAGAACCGAGACAGAGTTCCTCGAATGGAAAGCCCGTGATCCCCTGATCACCTTTCAGGAACGGCTGCTGACTCAAGGTCTGGTCAGCCGTTCGGAGATGGAAGAGATGACCTGCTCTCTGGAGTTGGAGATTCAAGACGCCTTTGCTTTCGCCCAGAACAGTCCCTATCCTGAGGAGTCGTCACTCTTCCAGCATATTTTTGCAGAATAGAAGCTATGTTAGGAAACCAAGACAGAGATGAGTCGGCAGCTAAGATTTTTCCAGGCCATCCATGAGGCCACGGATTTGTGTATGGCCAAAGATCCCTTGGTTTACATCATGGGATTGGGGGTCCCCGATCCCAAGGGGATCTTCGGCACCACCGAGGGGCTGCAGAAAAAATATGGTCCGGATCGAGTCATGGATATACCGACCGCTGAAAATGGAATGACCGGTGTGGCCTTGGGCTCAGCTCTCACTGGAATGAGGCCGATCATCACCCATCAACGAATTGATTTCGCTTTGTTAGCTATTGAGCAGATGGTCAATCAAGCGGCAAAATGGCACTACATGTTTGGTGGCCAGGCAGCCATGCCTGTGGTCATCCGAATGATCATTGGTCGAGGTTGGGGACAAGGGCCCCAACACTCGCAAAGCCTGCAAGCTTGGTTTGCCCATGTGCCCGGCTTGAAGGTGGTGATGCCCGTGACACCTCACGATGTCAAGGGTATGCTGATCTCGAGCATTGAGGACAACAACCCAGTTATCTTTCTCGAGCACCGATGGCTTTACAACATCCAGGGAGAGGTTCCAGAGGGAATTTACCGTGTTCCACTGGGCAAAGGCCGAATAGCCAGGAGGGGCAGTCACCTGACCATTGCTGCCACTTCATACATGGTTTTGGAAGCTCTTTGGGCTGCAGAATTCCTGACGCAGTCGGGGATTGAAGTAGAGGTTATTGATATCCGCACTTTGCGTCCATTGGACAAGGACTTAATCTTGGAGTCGGTCAGGAAAACCGGCCACCTTTTGGTGCTTGATACGGGATGGAAAACGGGAGGATTCGGAGCAGAGGTATTAGCCGTTGCGGCCGAGGGGGCTTTCGAATGTCTGAAGGGGTCACCACAGCGTTTGGCTTTGGCCGATTGCCCTACTCCTTCGACTCCGGCACTCGCTCAATTTTGCTACCCGAGAGCAGTGGATGTCGTCCGGTGTGTTGGTAAGATGCTGGGTGTAAACTCCGAGAAACTCGTGCTCCCGGAAGATCCCGCCGGTTCGCTGCTTGATATTCCGGGCAGCAGCTTCAAAGGTCCGTTCTAGCCAAGCCCTATCACTTATGAGTTCGCCGACATCTGTCCCCTACGTCAACATTGCAGCTCTAAATGAGGACATCAAAGCAGAGCTATTGGAGGCCGTTTCCCGCGTCCTGGATAGCGGACAATTCATTTTGGGCCGCGAAGTGGAAGTCTTTGAGAAGCAGTTTGCCCCCCTTTGCGGAGTCCGTTATGCCGTCGGTTTGAACTCTGGAACTGACGCTCTGATTTTCGCGCTACGGGCCTTAGGCGTCGGAGTGGGAGACGAAGTCATCACTGTTCCTAATTCTTTCGTGGCTTCCACCAGTTGTATTGTTTTGGTTGGCGCTCGACCTGTCTTTGTGGACGTCCGGGAGGATTACAATATCGATACCTCCCTGATTGAAAAGGCTATCACCCCTCGCACTAAGGCCATTTTGCCAGTCCACTTGACAGGCCGGCCTGCCGACATGGCTCAGATTCTTGACGTAGCAAGCAGACATGGGTTGTGGGTCGTGGAAGACTGTGCCCAAGCGGTGCTGGCCGAATATCAAGGGCAGCGCGTCGGTTCATTTGGAGCAGCAGGTTGCTTCAGCCTTCATCCCTTGAAAACGCTCAATGCCTGCGGAGACGGAGGAGTCGTGACGACCAATGATGAAGCGGTGTATGAAAAAGTCAAGTTGTATCGCAATCTTGGCCTGAAGACTCGGGACAACTGTGTTATCTGGAGCGGCAATTCTCGTCTGGACACCCTACAGGCTGCCATTCTGTTGGTAAAGCTGAAGCATTTGCACCGTTGGACCGAAAAGCGGCGATTTAATGCGGCCTATTACCAGAAGGCGCTGGCTGGAATCCCCCGTGTTCAGGTTCCTCTAGATCAGCCACATGAGAGGGCCGTGTACCACACGTTTGTGATACAGGCAGGAGCTAGAGACAAATTGCAGCAATACTTGCAAGATCAAGGGATAGGTACTGCCATTCATTATCCGATACCCATTCACTTGCAAGAGGCCGCTTCCAACCTTGGCTACCGGGTAGGCAGTTTTCCTGTGGCAGAGACACAAGCGAAGAGAATCCTGAGTCTTCCTGTTTATTCGGAACTTGAGCAATGGCAACTGGAGCATGTCGCGGAAGCGGTACAAAGGTTTTCCCCTCGAAGTGAGAGGTGATCGATGCGGGTAAATTTCTCCTATCTGGAGCAGCAGTTTGCGGACCTCGAGCCCTACTTGTCCGACCTGAGAGATTTTCTGCGAACTTCGGACTTTACTTTGGGAAAACCCCTGGTGGAATTTGAAAATCGGTTTGCCACACTTTGTGGGATGCCGCATGCCATCGGCGTAGCTAGTGGAACCGACGCCTTAATTCTTTCCATGAAAATCTGCGGAGTTGGATGCGGAGCCGAAGTCATTACGACTCCTACCACTTTTTTTGCAACCGTAGGAGCCATCGTCGCATGTGGAGCCAAGCCGGTGTTTGTGGATAGCGAAGAGGGATTTGTTATTGACCCTGCCAAGATTGAATCCGCCATTACTCCACAGACCAAAGCCATCCTGGCAGTCCATTACACGGGCAATGTTGCCGATATGCCGGCTATCATGGAAGTTGCCCGGCGCCACAACCTGATGGTGTTCGAGGATGCCTGCCAGTCCATTGCCGCCTCCATTGAGGGTGTTCCCGTTGGCAGTTGGGGAGAGACGGCTTCTTTCAGCCTCCATCCCTTGAAGAATCTCAATGTCTGGGGCGACGGTGGTGTCATCGTTACGCGCTCAGACGAACTCGCCACAAAGCTACGCCTTTATCCTCGGCTCGACACCCTGCAAGCCGTCATTGGAAACCGGCTGATTAAGGATGTCGACTGGATAACCAACCGCCGGATCGTCAATGCCCCATACTACGATGACCGCTTGGCTTCCCTGGGAGAGTTTGTTCAAGTTCCCAGACGCCGGCTCGGTGTTAAGCATGTTTACCATCTGTACATTTTGCGGGTAAAACAGCGGGATGGCCTGTTGGCACACTTGCAGCAGAACGGCATTGAGGGTAAGATACACTACCCTGTGCCCTTACATCTGCAACCTGCCGCCAGGTATCTGGGTTACAAGACGGGTGATTTCCCGCAGTGTGAATCGGACTGCCGCTCGATCATTACGCTGCCTGTGCACCAACATTTGACCCGGGAGCAAATTGAGTATACCGTTGAGCAGATTAAGGCTTTTTACACCAAGCAGCGGAGGTAGTGATGGACCCGGTGGTCAGCATTGATTACGATGAACTACTAGCAGCCTATTGGAAGAGCTTGACCACTAAGCTCCGGGGCTTCAATGCTGGCGCCGACTTTCTGGGATATTGGGTGCCAGAAGATGATACTGGAGCGAGCCTGCTCGGCCTCGTGGAAGCGGCCAGCCAGGCTGACGTCGATTCCATATCTGTCCGGGTTAGCCCACAGACTGCAAGCAAGTTCGACACCTCCCAACTGGAACGCCAGGCGGCAGCGTACGGCCTGGTAAACCTGAATCAGGAGGGAAGCCAGCTACTGTTCTCAGTGAGTCAGATGAGCGGCTGGAATTCTGTCAGGGAAGCTTCACCGGTATACCGCAAGTCTCTATTGGCCTCCTTGGCGCAGATTGACAAAGCTCAGAAGGAGTTGGAGACGGTTCCGGAGCAGTTAAAGCTTAGTGCTTCCTGCCAGGAATTTACTTTGGAGGTTTTAGTCACACCATCCACTCATCAGATTACTGCAGCGCGTTTCCAGGGTCAGGGCACGACAGTTCAAATGGCGTTGCTCGCTTCCCTCTGTGGCCTCCTTCCCGGCCTGACCGTTCAAGAAGCCAGCGACCACGCGGCCCTTAGGTTGGAACTGCAATTGCGCGATCCTTCGTTGTCGCGTCCCGTCGCTGGTATTGTCAGCCCCGAAAATGCCTCTTCGATGTTCCAACTTCCCATTGCACTCAGTCACCAGTTGCTGGAAAAGTACCGGAAAGCCGCAAATTATAACTCAACGGAGAATTGTTACTATGACTCACCTCGCCTTGAGTGGCGCAATTTGCCCGAACAGGAAAGGCTTCTTCAAATACGAGCGGCCGTCGAGCAGCTTGCCCCTTCCCTGTCGCTCCTTCCTTCGGATATCGAGGTATTGAAAGTTGAAGGAGACGTGAAAGTGACGATTCGATTCCAATCCGCAATAGGCGCCACGGCCAGATCGCATGCCATGCGGCGCCTGGAGTACGCCCTCAAGCATCTTTTGGAGAAAACAATTGAACTCTACGCAGAAGAAATGAAAGACATGAATGCCATCCGACGCCTCTAGTTGCGCCCAGGCTTCGAAGCCAAGGCGACAATTCAGGCATTTCAGAAGTGGAGACCCTATGTCAGGTATGGAAGACCACACTCAATTAATTCTCGATGGCACCAAGATCCAGTGGCATCTCGACAGGATACAATCCTGGGAAAGGGGGGAGCGTATTGCTCCCATTACCATTGACATGGCCCTGACCCGTGCCTGTAATTATGCTTGCCATTTCTGCTATGCCATGTTGCAGGAAAATGATCGCCAGGTACTGACCCGTGATGTCATGTTCAATTTTCTGGAAGATTGCGCGGAGATTGGAGTAAAAGGTATCAGTTTGGTCTCTGATGGAGAAAGCACCATTTCGCCTGTTTTCGTGGATACCATCATCCGTGGTTCTGAACTGGGAATGTCCATGGCTTGCGGCACTAACGGACTTGTATTGAACCGCCGCAAGCTGGAGCTGATCCTGCCCCACATGACTTATTTGCGAGTAAACTTCTCTGCCGGAGAGCCCAAGCGGTATGCGGAAATCATGGGTGTTAAGGAAGAGTGGTTTCATAAAGTCTGTCAGAATATTAGGGACATGATGGACATTAAACGCAAGAACAACCTGTCAGTGACTATTGGTATGCAAATGGTACTGATGCCGCAGTATGCAGATCAGATCCTTCCGCTGGCCCGATTAGGCAAGGAAATACGGCCAGACTACCTGGTCATCAAGCATTGCAGCGACAATGAGGATGGTGATCTGGGCGTAGACTACACTGCCTACCGACGGCTTTACGACACGCTCAGGGAAGCTGAGGCTCTTTCTGATGAGGAGTACTTGGTCACGGTGAAATGGTCCAAAATTGAGGCCGATGGCAAGCGTAGTTATCAGCGCTGCTATGGTGCGCCCTTTATGCTCCAGATTTCGGGGTCCGGGCTGGTTGCTCCCTGTGGCATGCTCTTCAACGAACGCTACAAAAAGCTTCACATTGGCAACATCGCCGAGCAACGGTTCAAGGATATCTGGGCTAGTGATCACTACTGGGAGGTTATGAACTATCTGGCGTCACCCCACTTCAACGCTCAGAAGATGTGTGGATCTTTGTGCCTGCAACACAAGGTCAATGAGTTCTTGGACGAGCATAAGAAAGGACGCTTGTCTCTCGTGAATCCCAAGGGGCCGGTCCCGCAGCATATCAACTTCGTTTAGGTAGCCCATGCAACGTTATCCAGCCATCTCGGAAGGCTGCCAAAGCCTTCATTTTTCGCTGGCTATACTCTTGCGAAATGGGCGTTATGTATTGCAACTTCGAGACAACAAACCAGGGATCGCTGCGCCTGGATTGTGGGCTCTCTTTGGGGGAGCCGTGGAACAGAATGAAGCACCTGAAGAAGCTGTGAGGCGAGAAGTGTACGAAGAACTCGGTCTTAAAGTTGAGACATTCCGCCATCTCTGGACCATGCAGCACTACAGCGATTTTTTTCGTCAGCCAGCTACCTATTCATTTTTTGAAGCTGATGTCACACATTTCTGGGAATCACATCAACTCTTGGAAGGACAGGAGGCAGCCGATTATCCTGTCGACCAATTGGGCAAACTCCAAATGCCCCCTTTCATCCGGGCAGTACTAGTTAAGCATTCCGAAATATCTTCGACCAAAACCAGCCCCTAGAGGCCTCACATCTGGCCTGTGGGGACTTCCGGAACCTCAGTTTATCGCGCTGCATGAATTTGCTGAAGACCGCTCCGCAACTCAGTAATCCCACAGCTAATGACTCATTGAGGTTTAAGAACCATGACTGGGGCGTCACTCTCCTGCTCTATGCTTTTCTGACTCTAATCATGTGGGGGCTCTTTGCATTTGACCGGGGGCCATGGCAGGACGAAGCCATTGGGTTTTACGGTGCACTGGTCCGTGCGGGCAAGCCCTTGAACCAGCTTTTCATGCCCATCCCCACCCCAACTCGACCCCTTTGTTTTTTACCTTTTACGCTGGCACACTGGCTTCACATGCCTATCCTTATTCCGCAGCTTTTCTTCGGCGCGGCCTGGCTTTCCACTGGGGTTCTCACTAATATGCTCATCCGCCGGCTTTTTCCGCAGCATCCCCCGCTGGCCTTGACGGCCGGCGCCGTTGCGCTCTCTGCCAGCGGAGACCTGACCTTCGATTATACGGGAGCAGTTGGCCCTTACTTATCAGTGGCCCTCTATCTTGGTGCCACAGTGGCTTTCCTGAAGTGGTGGCAGGAAGGCAGTCGCCCCGCGTTGGTGTGGACTGCTATCTGTCTTTTGTCTTCGGTGTGGATGTATGACGCAGCCTTGGCTGCAGTGTTAGTCACTCCGGCTTTGCTCTGGCTTGTCGGTGGCTCGCGGTGGTCACACCGCCTCGCCCGGGCTGCTCTGTTCTGGTATGGCTTGGCAACACCGTATCTTCTGGCTTTGTTCCACTTTGTATGGAAAGGAGAGCTCTATGCGGCCGTGGCATTGCGGCCAATGACGCTGCCGGATCGGCTTATTAGGACTAGCAGCCTGTTCTTGCATAATTTCACTCCTTGGGTATGGGCTTTGAAGAGACGCCAGTGGTTTCCCTCGCCCGAGCCGGTCCTATCACCGCAATTCCGCTTGCTCTTGGCAACGTTTGGAGCGGCTGGCCTCCTGGCCACCTTTGTGTGGATTTGGCGCAGACAGAAAGAGCAGTCTGCCAGGATACGATGGCCAGGAGGTTTCGTGGCCTTCTGCATGGCGGCGGCCTTTGGTTCTAATGCTATCTATGCCTCTGTCCAGTTTTCTGAGCTTCACTGGCGGACTCAGCTTGTCTCCGGTGTCTGGGTGTCGGTGATTGTTTCCTTGCTCGGCTTCTGGATTGGCGGAATTGTCCAGAAGCCTTTGGTGGGAGCTATGCTTCCCTTGATTTTCTGTGCGTTTGGGCTTTACGGTGGTCTCGAGCGGCAGGACTATTATCTCGGCTATTGGCGCCGCCATCAGACAGAACTGCGGTCAATTGTTGAACAGGTTCCCAGCCTTGCTCCCGATGCAAACCTAGTCCTGTATGTTCCCCCGGGCGCGCCCTATTTACTTACAGAGGCCACTTATCTGGCTCACGCCTGGCTGAGCTACGTTTATGGTGATCCGACTGTTGCCCGCAGAATTTTTCTCTGGTCAGAAGATCGCAAGACCGGATGCAAGATTCAGGGAGACTTCTTGGCATGCAAGAGTGAACCCGAGCAGCCCCCTAATCTGCGTTATCCCATTGCAAAGACTGTGCTCCTAGCTTATGACCCAGCGGACAACCGCTACATGTTAGAAAATCATTTCCCAGCGGCCCTGGCAATCTCAGATGGGGCCTCACCTGCGGCGGTCAGGACCTACACGCCATTGGCCAACATTCAAAACCGTCCTTTGTCCGCTTACTCCTGCTCCTTAGTAAATGGAACCGAACTCTTGGCGAGGTTTTTCCCTCCCCGCAGGCCGTTGGAAATTGAGTCCAAGGGTGCCTTTCGCTTGCTTCCAGTCAGTGGTCTGCAGGACATGGTTCTCGTGCCGGAAAGCCAGGCCACCTTTGCCTCAACCGGCATTCATCCGGCGATCAAATTTCAAGTCGGACAGCCGGCAATGCAAATTCCTCTCATTCGTGTCCAGGTTCAAATCCAGTCGCTCCCTGGCGAGAGCCAGTCAACCAGACATCAGGCGTCCTTGTATTTTCGCAGGACTAACCAGCGAGATTTTTCGTGGGACCAACGGCTGGACTTTGATATCATCTCCGACGGTCAACTGCACAGCGCTTTCATAAACCCCCAAGATCTTCCATCTTGGAATGGTACCGTTGCTGAATTCCAGTTGGGCCCGCTTCAGCACTTGTCACCGGAGGCTGAAGCTGCACTCAAGCTTTTGCATGTTTCAGTGGGCATTGGATTAGTTTCCTCCGTTGGAGTCACCACACATTACTGGCATGAGTGGGTTCCCTCGGCGATACAGGTTCGGCCTGTTACGCCAGGGAGTTCACCAGTGGAGGATAGCGGGCTACTCGGCTCGATCACAAGCTCAGATCCGAACTTGAGTCTAACGATGAACCAGCAGATGCTCTCAGCCGACAGCGTTGAAGAGGCTGTGCTCCAAATTAAAGGACAAAAAATCGGCGGTTTGGCTCGAATCTTGAGCGGAAGTCTCTATTTCAAGCCATATCAGGATCCGATGGATGAAGTCCATAGTTTTAAGTTTTCCTGGATCGCCAATGGAAAGACCTTTCAGGTGAGAATCCCTCTAGGAGAGAACCCGTTCTGGCGAGGTCCCATTTCAGTGATTAGGCTGGATCCCGTAGACGACAATATTACTCCAATTCCCAAGCCGTTTGAGTTCCGGTTGGAGAGCCTGCATTTCTTGCAGAACGGCAGATTCGTTTATTCTACATTGTGACGACCATCAAAAGGTCGCTTTAAGAACAAACGTGGTAGCATGTGAAGAGCTTTTCCTTGAAGCCAACTCTCGACTTGGAAGACTATAGGAAACAAGTGGTTTGGATCGCAAGATGCCACCCGTATTATTGAGATTTTTTTGAATGCGACAACAGTCCGATCTTAGTCCAAGGTCTTCAAAGCAATGAGAATTCTTGTCGTCAGCACACCCAAGACGGGGAATATGTGGGTCAGGACCCTGCTTGCGCGGCTTTATGGCCTTCCCATTTTGGAGCTGCCCAGTGCCTTTTCCCCCGAAAAAGAAAACAACCTGGGAAAACGTTGGATTGCCCACGGACACTATCTTCCCAGCTGCAAACTATTGGAATGGGCTAAACGAAATCAGGTTATTCTTGTCACCGTTATTCGTCATCCTGCCGACGCTCTCGTGTCCCTGCAAAGGTATATTCAAGCATACCAGGATGATGCCAGCGTGGCTCCAGAGTTGGTCAAGGTCATGGTAGATCACGGTGACGAAGCCTCTCTTGACCGCTTGGTAGCCTTTGTGGAAGGGAGTTTTTACTGCGATTTAAGTATTTCCATCAGTTGGATGCGCCTGGGAGTATCCCACATCGTGCGCTACGAAGATCTCTGGAGGGACCCAGTCACTGCCCTATATCGCCTGGCGGCTCATATCGAAGAGACGACCCTTGAGAAAGTTGAACGTGTCGTGGATCAGTGTGCGCTCAAACTCCTACGCACTATTCCCGGCAATGACCGGAAATTTTTCCGTAAAGGTGACGTAGGACAGTGGAAGGAACTGCCTGAACAGGTCTTGAGGGTTATGCGCGAGACTCCGCCCTACCCTGAGCAGTTTCGCTTCCTGGGGTATTCCCTCGATCCGGACGATCCGCTGATCGTTGCTCCTCGCCAGCCAAGAAGAAGCCTGAACCCTTTTGAGGAAGTGACTCAATTTGAAAATGGGGTTCCTGTGCCAGCTATTGCCGCCATCATCTTTCTCTCCTATAAAACATCAGAGGCTCGGCGCTGGCTGCCAGCTCAAGGCACTCGAGGTTCGGATTCTTTCTTCAACTGGCTCAATGCCCGTGACGAGAGGGACGCCGCTTGCCCCACAGGTTATCCCCACCTGACCAACCTGGCAGGATTTATTTATCGATCCCGTTCAGACCTGCAAGGAGCTTTCCCCGATCTGGACGGACTTGGTCGTATCGGTTTTGTACAATGGTTTATTACAACAGCTTCTTCAGAGTATGCTCTCGATGATGTTTTTATTCAAACTGTAAGAAAAGATTTTTTGGATTGGGCAAATGCTCCTGCTCAAGCTGACCCTTTTCCGCAGAATGTGCCATTAATAACAAACTACTTGAGTTATCTCTATCATCTGCGGAGGGATTTGCAGAAGACATTCCCGGATATCTGGGCCAGGAACCGGATGGATTTTGTGAATTGGTTTCTGTTGACTGGGAGGCTGGAGCTGGAGTTGACTCGGGACTTGGTTGTGCCCATTGTCCTTTCTTGGACTCAATCTGCTTCGTCTCCCGTTTTGGAGCAAACATCCAGGAAGCCCTCGAGACGAAGCCTTTTTTCCTTTCCTCTCCAAAGGCGAAAACAACGGAAGGGTCAATCATGACTCTAATACTTGTTTCCTGAAACTCCGATCAGCCAGGATTTGGTAATGCCGCATAACTTGATTCAAAATGAAAGCAGACAAGCCACGCCTGTCATTTTTACCATAATCGCCCGCAATTATCTTGCATTTGCCAGAGCCTTAACCGAGTCATTTCTCGCTCACCATCCACAGGGGCAGGTGTTTGTGTTGTTGGTGGACGAGATCGAGGGCGGTCTCGTTCTGGCACAAGAAAAGTTCATCGCGGTTTTAGCCAGAGACATTGGAATCCCGGATTTCAAACAAATGGCCTTTCGCTACACGGTGACAGAACTGAATACTGCTGTTAAGCCATTTTTTATTGAATATCTCTTCAAACATCGCGGGATCTCGAAGGTTTGTTATTTTGATCCGGACATATGCTTCTATAGTCCTGTCGATGAGATCTGGTCGTTGCTGGACAGATTCGGGATTATTCTTCTTCCCCATCTGACTGGCTTTTTGGATATCCTGCGTGCCGGGACCTACAATCTTGGGTTCATCGGCCTCTCCAAGCATGATGACCTGGGTAGTTTTCTTCACTGGTGGCAGCAGAAGTTATTGAAGCAATGCGTGGTGGATCCCGTCAGGGGGCTGTTTGTAGACCAGCGATGGATAGATCTGGTGCCCGGGATCTTTTCCAGTGTATGCATTCATCGCGATCCCGGATGTGACGTGGCTTACTGGAATCTGAAACATCGGCATGTTACCCAAACTCCAACAGGGTACCAAGTAAACAGCTCCCTCCTGAAATTTTTCCACTTCAGTGGGATTTCAACCGATCATGTTGAATTAATTTCCAAATATCAGAATCGGTACACGCTTAACGATCTCGATCATCTGAAACCGTTGTTTTATGACTATCGCGATCGCTTGCTCGCGAATGGTCACGAATCAGCTTGCAGGATCAAATATGCGTACGGCTATTTTGACAATGGAGTTCCAATTCCCGACTTTGCTCGTTTCCTCTGGCGCGAAACCGATGAAAATTGTCGTCGCTGGCCAGACCCCTTTAAGGCGGAAGGAAAAGATAGCTTCTTTTCCTGGTTGAACGACCCGGCTGACGACCCGCCACGCTGCCAGCCGGTTTTGACTCGTCTGAGCCTGGAACTGTATCGACGTCGAAACGATCTGCAGAAAGCGTTCCCTGAAGTGATGAATCGAGATCGCCGAGCTTATGCGCAATGGTATATTGAAAGCGCCAGTAGCGACCATCAGTTCGACGATGTGTTCATCAAGCCAGTGGCTGAGTCGATAGTTCGTGGGGAGTGCATCGTTGACTCTCCATCCCATTCCCGGCAATCTGCGAACGAGGTTGATTCGCAGACGGTAGTGTCTCGACTAGAACCTGCAGGACACTTCGTGAACGGCAGATCCATTTACTTCAGGCTTCGACGCGGCCTGAGGCGAGCCGGGATACCTCCGTTCATCTCTCCATTATTCGGCCCCAAGATTGACTCCTACCTCAAGAGTCTAATCGCGCCTGAACATTCTGCTATGGGAGAGACAGAAAAGGCAGAGTCTGCCTACCCCTTAAGGACACGGTCCAAGGGGGGAGCGCAATTACCTACTTGAGCGACGAGACAGGAGTGGGCGAAGTGGCTCGTTCTATTCTGAAGGCCTTATCCAAAAGAAGCTTCCCGGTGGCACAGACCAATGTCCAGGGGTACCTCGCAAGGCGCGATGATACTTCTGTCCTTCATTTACCTAATGGAAATCCCTATGCTTTTAATCTTCTCAATGTCAATGCTGACCAAGTTCCGATTGTGTATGAGGCCATGGGAAGCCTATTTTTCCTGGACAGATTCAACATTGGCTTCTGGTTTTGGGAACTGTCGCAGTTTCCAGAAATGTGGAAGAACAGTTTTCGATATCTCGATGAGGTCTGGGTGGCGAGTACCTTTGTGCAATGCGCTGTGGCTCAAGCTTCACCTGTGCCAGTTGTGAATGTTCGTGTGCCGATTCTTCCGCCATCCCCATCCCCATTAACAAGGGCAAAACTGGGTTTGCCAACTGATAAGCATCTTTTCCTATATGTATTTGATGGTTTGAGCTTCCACGAACGGAAGAATCCACTTGGTTTGATCCGGGCATACCGAATGGCTTTCGAGCCTGATTTCAGACATTCGGCATTAGTTATCAAAACCACAAACCTAAATCGCAACCCTGAGCTCGCTCATCTGTTACAACAAGAAATGAAGAGCGTCTCGGGGATACTGATTGATCGTTACATGACTCGCGAAGAGTTGAGTGGCCTTTTCCACTTGTGTGATGCTTATGTCTCATTGCACCGGTCCGAGGGCTTTGGTTTGACCCTCGCTGAAACGATGAGCCTAGGCAAACCTGTCATTGCCACTGCCTATTCATCGAACATGGACTTCATGACCCCGGCCAATAGCTACTTGGTTGCCTGTCGATTGGTCGAGCTCGAGCGGGACTACGGTCCTTACCAAAAAGGAAATTTGTGGGCTGAACCGGACTTGCAACAGGCTGCCATTTTGATGCGGCGCGTCATGGACAATCCTGAGGAGGCAAGGCAGAAGGGCCAACAGGCCAAGCAGGATATGGAGAGCCTTTATGGAGTGCAGGCAGTATCAAACTTGATAATGAGCCGTCTTGAGAGGATCCAAGGGCAGCCCAGGCGGACCAAACAGACAATCTGAGGACCTTTCGTGATTCAGCCAGTCATCTGCACCATCATTGCAAAAAACTACCTGGCTCATGCCCGGACTCTAGCCAGAACCTTTCTCAAGCATCACCCGCAGGGGCGGGTGTTTGCCCTCCTGGTGGATGAGATTGACAGCTACTTTGATCCCTCTTCAGAACCTTTCACAACGCTTCTGGCCAGAGATCTCAGCATCCCGTCCTTCAGGTCTATGGCGTTTCGTTATACCCTGCTCGAATTAAGTACCGCCGTCAAGCCCTATCTGCTTGAACACCTTTTCAACCAATACGGGCTGAAGAAACTTTGCTATTTCGATCCGGATATTACTATCCAATCTAGCCTCAACGTTATCTTCTCCCTCCTAAATGACAAGTTGATGGTTTTAACTCCTCATTTGGTGGGATTCCTCGAAGACGGTTGTCAGCCCGACGAATTTTATATCCTCAAGGCCGGCACCTACAATCTGGGTTTTATTGGGGTTGCGCAACATCCCGAACTGAAGAGCTTCCTGAGTTGGTGGCAACGCAAGCTCGAAAAGCACTCCGTTGTGGATACCGCCCACGGGCTGTTCGTGGACCAACGCTGGATGGACCTGGCCCCCGGGTTGTTTCCTGATGTTCACATCCTTCGCGATCCCGGTTGTAATGTCGCATACTGGAATCTCAACCACAGAAAAGTCGTCCGGCAAGGAGATGGTTATCTAGTCAACGGGTCTCCTCTCAAATTCTTCCACTTTAGTGGGCTTTCAATAAACAACATGGAGGCTGTTTCGAAGTTCCAGAATCGCTACACTTTGCACGATCTACAGGAATTGAAAGAGTTGTTCTACTGCTACCGGGAGGATCTGTTGGCCAATGGCTACCAAGTTGTTCAGAGCTGGCCATACGCATACGATTATTTTGACAATGGAGTAAGGATCCCCGAATTCGTCCGTT
>QHZQ01000714.1 GCA_003224725.1 Acidobacteriota bacterium
AGGGCTTTGACGACCTCAGAGGATAAACATAGACCTTTTGCATAACGAACCACATAGGGCTGAGCCCAGGCGGTTGGTCCAAAGAAAGCCTCATGAAATGCCTCCAGGCAATCGACTAGCTTTCGCGCCCGTCGCAGGGCAAAGGCAACACAAGTGAGAAAGTAGAAGAGATCCAACGCCGGGAAACCTCCAGGATTGGCCGACTCCCAACTCACTACTCCAAGGCTGCCCGCTTCTGTGATGAGAATATTGCGGAAATCCAGGTCGCCGTGTTCGAAAACGAAAGGCAAATCCGCATCGCGCAGCGGGTCTGTCAACTCGCAGGTCTGAGCGATCAAGGTCTTATCCTCAGCAGATAAAGGAAACGCCTTTTCGAAAACTTCTAGATGAGGCCTGACCATGGGTTCGAACCAACGTCCGACATCTTCACCGCGTTGTCTCGTAGCCAGATGAAGGCTGACCAGCCAGGCCAGCACGGCTTCAATGACGGGCTTAGGCTGCCGACGGATTTGCGAGGGACTCATTGTTTGACCTGCCAGAGCTGTCTCTATCAAGAGGATATTATCGAATCAATCCTCGTGGGTTATGACTCGAGGTATGGAAGAAAACCCATCAAAACGAGCGGCCTGGATAGTTCGAAGGTTATCGGCCTCACGGTCCAGTCGAGTGTTATCGCCAGACAGGCGTGGCACCTTCACAACCAATATCGGATCAGCCTGTCCGTCTGCCAAAATGAAGAAGATGATGTGGTGTGAACCTTGCCACCTGGGTGCTGCCACGAAGGAGAGGTGCGATGGCACTCTAAATTCCTCCATTGGGAGTCTACGCCAGTTCTTCACCAGAAATTTCAAAACCATGTTCATGGCACTTAAAAGAAGGCAAATGTTCGTATACGCTATAGAGTCCCAACGCACCAGGTATCATCGCCAATGATAAGTTCGACTGGAGCAGGGTTAACAGTTCCAGTTAGATCCGTTTGGCTCGCTTTGGCAGAGAGGCCAAACCTGTTTTTACCCAGCAACCGGATAACAAACACCACTTTCGCCTGATTAATTGTCCCGGCAAACCTGAACTGCCGCTTGTGCTCGAATTGGAAAGAGCCGGCTGGAATGCTCGCACTAGGTTGGAGAGATTCCGTTACTGGTCGGGCTTAGGGTAAAAGTGCCCTTGAGTTTGAATTCGTCGTCATTGCCACCGGGACCCTGCCGAATCCTGGACCGGACAGGGAATGCAGGACAAGCTCCCAGAATCTCGGTGCGCTCCGCCAGGGCCATCATGGAGTTATCACCACTGGTGCGTAAGCCAACCGTATAGGTGCCGGGCTGAGCATAAATGTGCATGGGGCTGAGGTCGTTGCTGAGTGTGCCGTCGCCAATCGTCCAATAATAGAGCGTGGCATCTACCGAATTGTTGACCGTCGAAACGCTCAGCCCCTCACTTGAGAGCTCAAAAGCGGCGGTGGGCACGGGGCCGTTGTCCGGCAGATTGACCACGTCACAACCCGGGTGCGACTGAAAGAGGTTGATGTTCAAGTACATGAAAGGATTGACGCGAACTGTCTGCCTCTCCAGCGTGAGGAATCCCCAGGGGGACTCCGAAGCGGGGGCAAAGTTCGGGTAGTTCCAGTGGGTCTGCATAATGCTGTGGAATGCCACCGCGCTTGTCGCTGGCACATCATACGGATGAGGAAGGCCCAAGGTGTGGCCCAACTCGTGCCCAAAGGCGCCTTCCGGCGTGCAGGGCCATGCGGCCACGCCGGCACCGTCAGGACATTGAGCCCCTGACCAGTCGGGATTGTTGAACTCCGGGAAGGCCTCGACGCCAAGCAGTGCCGTCCCACATTCCTCTCCACAACCTTGCGCCGCGCCCGCCCAAAAGCCCGCGCCCCGGGCCCAAATAGCCGTTACGGTTCCCGGCGACCAAATCGGAAGGCCCTTGGATCCCATCTCGCCCAAGAGGGAACCCCACCAGTCTCCATTGTCCCGGTAGAACTCACGGGTTTGGTCCGCAAAGTAAACATGGACTACCTCAGGAAAAGCCAACTGCCAGGTGAGGCCTCCCGTTGCGCATTGGTACCAAGCCTGAATGTCGAGCGTTGCGTCGATGATCCGTTCATGAACAGGTTTCTCGTAGGCAATGCCGGAAGGGACCACATAAAAGACAGCCAGAGTGTGCCCGGCAGTCGTCTGGCCGAGCAGCGAAGTCACCCGTGTTGGGAACGCGACTAAGGTGACCAACACTACGAAGCGAAGGATCTTCATCAGAGTGTCCATTGAAACTCCCCTCCTGGGAGGGGCAGAAGGCGTAGGCTTCGGGGTGGGTCCTGCCGATTCGCGACAACCCACCCCTGCACCCCTGAAGGTGTGAAAGAATTCGTGAGTCCTTGCATGTCTCAGATCATCCCCCCTTTTTCCAAGGGGGGACTTGAGGGGGGTAGCCACTGTTGAATCCAGACTTGGTGCGGATTTCCAACGACCCCCCTTCCCTCAATTTCTTTCACAGCACCCCTCCCGTGGAGGGGACTAATTTCCATTGCCCGTGGTGATCCCATTTTCCTACCTAAAAAGAAGGCAACCGTCCGATGAGGCTTATACAGGGCGCCAGGTGAGGCAGCAAGCCAGTTTTAATCATCCACCATTCGGCAGTCAGTTGGAGCCGTGCTGTAAAACCCTCGTGATTTCTGGAGAAAATGTACTCGAGGGCCAGGTCGTGGTTCAAAGGGATGATTTCGGAGCACCTCTCGAAACTGGGACGATGCCAGTAGGCCTCTATATCACAAAGCCCGAGCTGCTGGAGCATAGCAATGGGGTCCCGAATCAGAGGTGGGCGCCAGCGCTCCTTCTGCCTGTCTCTTCTTATGTCCCGGCGCAAGAACAACCCGTTGATGGGCTCGATTTCCCAATATAGAACGCCCCTAGGCCTAAGGAAGGCGCTGGCTCTTGCAGCGTCTGCCCGGCTGCGCGAATGCAAGACCACCAGGTCAAAAACAGGTGCGCTGTCCGCCGCATGGACCGCCGGCCTGGCCGGCGCAATCGTTGTCAGCGAATCACAGAACTCTCTCAGGGCCCGAGGCAATGTGCCGCTGGCAGGGCCTAGATAAGCCACTCGACCCAGGTGCGGATTGGGTAATAGAAAACGCCAGGCGAGACGTCTTGAAGTCTCGAGATCTGGCTTGAGCCGAAGCTTGTCGTCCTCGGCTTCCTTGACTTCTGAAGGCTTCGGGGCCAATGTCTGGCTTTCTCTTGTCCATAGTTTTAGCGATTCGGTAGCCATGTTCTAGAGGCTCCTTGTCAGTGGGTTGATTCCTTGCCTGACGGATGGCCATCCTGCTGCTGGTTCGGCTTGTGATGTGAGATCAACGGTCCCGTGGCGCCTGGTGGGGAAAGTGTGGGTGGCGGACCAGGCTCTTCATTGGGAGCAAAGCCGTGAGTGATGGTGCCGAACTGAAGCATCTGTCCACTTTTTCCGCAAATAGCGCGGTTCTTCGTGCCAATACCCAACTGTTGCGCCATGTAGGGATCCCGGTAGAACCGATAAGCCAGCTCCAGGGTAGGTCCGTCGTTACTCACTTTCCAGGGTACGGACTTGCCTGGATCGTTCGGATTGTGGAGGAGGAATAAAATGGCTTTCGAAAGCGACCCTGCACCGCTGCCGGTGATGTTTCGATAAAGGGAATCGTCTCCACGGCGAAGCAACAATTCCGCATGGGTCACTGCCCCTTGCAGGTAGGTCATGGTGTACGTCCACGACTTGTCGAGATCCTTAATCCATCGACCATTGCAGCCAGTCGAGCCCCGTGCCAATTCCTCCGGGATGCCGCCATCCGGTCGAATACCCACCGCTTG
>QHZQ01000028.1 GCA_003224725.1 Acidobacteriota bacterium
CGACAACGAATTGAAGTTGGCCAGCAGCAGTCAGCTTTGAGTAGGACTTCAGAGCCACTTCGAACCGAGCCTGTAGGACCGATTTGGCGAGGACTTCACCGCGTGGGTCAACTGCATCCAGCAGCCAACACGCGCGAGGGGCAAGAGCTGCAACAAGGTCAGGCAAGTCGAACCTGCGTAGAAGGCCAGGCACAAACCAGGAGAGTCCCAAGGAATAATCCTCGGATTCGAGTAGGGAGTGCAGATCGGCAGGGCTGTGGTCGTATAGGATCGACCGAGGTCTGTCATCAAGTGCGGCTGCAAATAGAGCTGCCAACCCACTTCCTGCCACGGCCAGAACGCCAATCCGGGCGTTGTCTACATCGGAACGGGTTTGTAGATAATCCAGGGCCCGAAGAAAATCCCAAATTCGTTGACCCAGCAAGGGCCTTCCCAGAATCAGACCCGCCCACGCATAGTCGTCCCTAAGATGCTGGCCCCCATCGTAGTAAAAGAGTGGTCCACTCGTCGGAAATCGAGGAGAGGCACTGCCAAGCCCACGGAGGTCGATCGCAAAAAGAGCAAACCCTTGCTCCACTATAACTTCCATCTCACCGGCTTCCTCCACGACTTTATCTTTTCCCTCGTCCGCGATGTAAGCCACAACTGGAAGGCCCATGTGGCCTTGGTGCGGCTTGACGAACCAGCCAGTTATCCGAATTTGGTCCTCAGATCGAAACTCGATTTCCTCGATGGACAGAGGTCCTCGCTTGCCCGAGGCAAGAAGCTGGGGATCGAGAGGGCAGCGATGAGACGGAAAAGCCAGCAGGTTTCGCAAATCGTCTCTGATCCGATTCCTCAGTCCATTCGCGTCAAGACCCGACCCCCGAAAAGAAGCAGAAGGAGCAAGTGAGTGGGCTCGGTCCTTGTTGACCTGAAGGACCGAGCGTCCACCCAGTGATGTCAGCACCTGACCTGTGTTCGTGCAGTTCAATGCATTTGGTGGCAGTGATTCAAATTCCGCTTCTTCGAGATCTGCCTGCGGCTTCTGGAACCATTGATTAAACCATCGATAGCTCTCATGGCGATTGAAGAAGTCAAAATCGTGAGGAAGGAAGGAGGCAAAGAGGCGGACTCTGTCCTTGGCCCCGAGAAGACCGTAGACATAGCTTAGCTCCTCGAAGATCTCCTGTACGGATTCGAGATAGGAGGGTCTTTCGATTGCGTCTTGGGGGGTATAACACAATAGAAGAGGCTTAGGAGCAAATGCCCAAAGCAAATCACCACGGTCGATGCCCATTGCCAAGCTCCCAACCAGATTCTGCTCGGCATCGCCGATGGCGCCGGGCGGGTCATAGTTAGGTCCACCGAAATTCCGAAGATGACCTTCTACCACTACCGCCGCCTGAATGCGGGCTTCGAGTGCGCAGAGATACATGGTCATGGTGGCACCGCCGGAGTGACCCACGCAGCCCAGGCGGTTAGAGTCCACCTCAGGCCGACTAAGGAGGTAGTCTAGGGCACGGATACCGTCCCAGACACGGTATTGGGCGAAGGTTGCCCCTAACAGCAAGAGCGGCCACCCTGCTCTGTCATGCTCGCCAGTCGGCCCATATCGAGACTGCATAGTCCGCGGGTCAAGATACTGCTGCCTTTCTCCCTGCCCAAAAGGGTCATACGCAAAAACCATATAACCGAGACGTGCTAAAGTTTGGCAGACGTATTGGTAATTTCGGGCCGACTTGCCTTCCGGGTAGTGACCCATGGGGAAAAGTACAGCGGGGAAAGGTGCACTCTTGGTTGACGGTATGTACAGGTTTGCCGTGACGTAGACTAAAGGTTGACTTTCAAAGATGACTTTGTCTATCCGATACTCCTTGCTCTCAAGACTACCGACGATTCTGGGATTTAGAGGTGTCTTCTCCAACGCTCCCCCAATAAGGCTCCAGACACTTCTACGGATCGTCTCGATACGATCGTGCACTTGCTGCCCACTGTGAATAGAAGCCAAGGTAGTCTTACGTCTAGCGCGAGCTTCCTCTACCTTCGCGCGAAAGTAACAGGGCAAGTCGTTCCAATAATCGCGGTTTGTGTGGTTCAAGCCGGCTTTGTCGGCATCGGCCATTAGCCGGACCGAAGAGAACCTCAAGAATGAAGCGAAGCCGGCGGCCGAGGTTTGCAAGAACTGTCTGCGCAACATCAGAGAGGTACCTTGGACTAAATCTTGAAGCAGATGGATGCTTTTCTCAGTCTATTTCAGTCATTGAGGCCCTTTGCTCAAGGTTGGCAACAACAAGGGACAGCGTGGCTTACCTTATGATCAGTTAGCTGGACCTGTTTCTTGCCAATAAGTGATCGGCTCGGAGCCTCTCAAAATAAGAGTTTCAAAGCAAACTGAAGGATACGGGGATCTTTAGCAGAGAAGATTCCTCCAAATACCCCTGGGCCATCAGACACATAATTATCTGGTTGGTTGAAGTTCACGTTGTTGAACAGGTTGAAAAACTCTGCTCGGAACTGCAAAGCTGCGCGTTCGGTAATTCGGGTGTTCTTGAGCATTCCAAAGTCGGTATTGAAGAACCTCGGCCCCCGAAGGATGTTTTTCCCCGTGTTGCCAAAGGTTCCAATGGCATTAGGAACAAAGAGCGACGTGTCGAAGAACTCAGAGATCAATTGGCCATGGGGGCGGCCAGAGTCAAGCTGGGCAGCATGAATGTCAGATCCAACGAAATCTGCTCGGTCGAGGCCCACGCCACTAAACGAATTGTCGAGGCCGCTGTAAATTGAGAAGGGAAAGCCTGCCCGCCAAACCATAATGGATGTTAGTGCCCAGCCGTTCAACAAGCCGTTGGCAAGTCCACTCACATTCATTTTGGGGAGCTGCCAGATGCCCGACACATTCAAGGTATGGGAGATGTCGTCGTCTGATCTGCCGTAGTCAAAGTGACGGTTGAACGGATTACTATGGTTGTAATCGTCCACTGTTTTTGACCATGTATAGTTGGCCAGTAGCGACAGGCCTCGACTGAACCGCTTTTGGAGGCTCAACTGAAGGCCATGATAATTGGAGTTGATATCCGATGTAGTCACAATGATACTGTCGAAATCTTTGTAGACACGCCTTTCTTGAGTGTTGCCGATAGTCGAGGCCCCTGGTATGTAAATAGCAGGGTTAACATCAATGGTGTTTTTCTGGTTACTTCCATACAGGAATGTGCCTTTGTTTCCCACATAGGCAGCCCTCACCAGCCAACTGCCACCTATCTGGCGCTCCAGAGTGAGGTTCCAGCCGGTTAGGAGCGGAATGTGAAAGTCTCTCTGATTTATCGAAACTATCAAGGCTGGCGTTGTGAAAGGGACATCTGGCGGTGGCAGCTTCTGGTCAAAAAAGTTTGCAGGAAACGGGTTGGGGACTCCGGCGCTTCCATAAGGATCCTGAAAATCGACATCAAACACGTTGAACGCAGGACGGAACGGTGGATAGAGCGTGTTATTAAAGATACTGGTATCCGGGCGGATATAGTAGTAACCGGCACCGCCCCTGAGACTCGTTTTTCCGTCTTGCGTTAGTCGATACGCAAAACCTACCCGGGGAGCGAGGTTGCCCAGGTTATTCTCCGTGATTCCAACCGGACACCCGGGATCGTGATCGTCGCCTCCATATATCAATCCTACCGGCGCATTGACGTAACGACTCGATTTCGCGCCTGGCACAAAACAAGCTAGACGACCATTGTCCTCCTTGAAAGCAAAGAATGGATCCCAGCGAAGTCCCAGGTTCAGGGTTAAACGCTGATTAACCCGCCAGTTATCCTGGAGGAACCCGCTCCATTTCGTGCCACGAAGAAGCTTGAAGTTTCCACTCGCCTGGTTGAAACGGGAGAGCCGGCCAAGCATAAAATCGACGAGGTTGTCTCCCGACAGGCTATTGGTGAAGAAGGATTGACCAAACATTCGAAAGGTATTCCCAATCTCATTCCAGACGTGTTCAGCTTCACCTCCAAAATGGAGTTCATGCGAACCTCTTATCCAAGTGACATTTTCACGAAGCGTCCAGCCGCCACGGTCAAACACCCCTCTATGACCAGTACCTATATTGAAAGCTCCACTAACAATGACGATGAGTTCCGGAGGCGCTTGCGGCACCGCGATGTTTATGCCCGCATCGGTCGGTCCGAATGGGGCACTCGACAGCGAGCCACCTTTTTGCGTATCCCATCCAAACCATGTGTTGAACAACAGTTTGGGTGAAACAGTGTAATTGTGATTGACAGCCAGATTTTGTACTCTGACTGCATTAGCTTGGTCAGTTGCGGCCAGAATATTACCTTGGGGCACTGAAGCCGGCTGCCTGTAGTCCGTGAAGAAATACCTCCCAGTGAGTTGATGTTTTCCTTGGGTGTAATCAATCTTTGTCATCCACTGGTCTTCGTCCTGCACAAACTTAGGACCTGTAAATGTCAGCTCCCGATCTTGGCCATTGGGCAAGGGTATCCAATTCTGCAACAGAAATTGCGATACCGGACTGAATCGGTTAACGGGGATCTGGTTGTTCAGGAAAGGACTCCCCGTAACTGGATCGATCAACTGCGTCTGCACACCGGAAAAATCCCCTCTCCGCTCCGCCTCAGTGGGTACGAAGGCAATTCGTCCCTCCGCCGCACTGCGAATGCGAGTGCCTTGATAAGTTCCAAAATAGAATAGCTTGTCCTTTGCAATTGGTCCTCCGATGCTTCCCCCGAACTGGTTCCTGTTCAGGGTGTCGTGCCTAGGCGCGAAATAGTTCCGGGCATTTAACGCTCCGTTCCGAAGAAACTCGAATAGATCGCCATGGATCTCGTTGGTTCCGGATTTGCTCACAATATTGACCACGCCACCGACGGCATTTCCATATTCAGCGCTCATATTATTGGATTGAAGGCTAAACTCTTGCACTGCGTCTGGGTTGGGGAAGGGCAAGTTGATGTTTAGGTAAGAATCATTGTGACTCACTCCGTCAAGTTGATAGTTCACGGCGCCGGGCCCACCACCGTTGACGGTGGCTTGCTGCTCTCCAGGATACACGCCGCCATGACAACCGAATCCACAATATCGGTCCGTCGTATCAACGGTTCCCGCCGATAGAAAGACTAAGGATTGTGCGGTTCTTCCATTGAGTGGCAGATCAACGACCCGCTGTTGATCAATAAGTTGACCCACCGTGGACGTGGCTGTAGTGACGAGATCAGCCTCTGCGGCAACCGTCACTGTCTCTGTTACTTCTCCGACTCGCAGGCTAACCGCCTGACTGGCCGCTTGGTTGACAGCCAGCGTGATTCCATCTTGTAGATACGTAGAAAACCCGGATTTTTCAACCGTAAGACGATAATTCCCCACGGGCAACCTGGGAAACAGGAACGTCCCGGTCGAATCCGTTTCGACCGTTTGCTTGAAGCCGGTATCCAAGTTTCGAACTGTCACTTTGGCATCGGGCACAATACCACCAGAGGCATCGACAACCGTGCCATTCAAACTTGCAGTGGTGAACTGCGCATGAAGCGCACCGTGCCAAAGGAACAGCAGCGAAAATATGGCCAAGATAATAACCTTGGTTCTTCGGACAAGTTGATTCCTGGATATCATGGTATTCCTCCCTGTGGTAGCTATTTAGTCTCCATACTAATTAATTACCAATTAATAAGGTGGTTTGCGGATCTGGGGTTGGTTGGATGGCTTTGGAAACGACCAATCTTCGGTTTTCTGGGAATCCGTGCGCAATCTCGGTTTCGAGACTTTCAATTAACCTTTCAAACTCGGGAAAAGTGGACAAAAGCTCCCTTATCGCTTCCTGGCCTGGTTTTGCTGATAGCCTTGTGTCTGCAAACAGTCCGAGGGTCAAACGAACTGTCCCCTCAACCGTAAGAAAAGCGTTCAAAGGCTGTGAAGTCCAGTCTGGCTTCTCAGAAGTTGGTTATCATCGGATGAATACTTCTGCAAGGGGTCCGAGGGCGCAATTCTCTCAGTTGCGAAGCTATAGTGACCGGCCTGTATGTTTTCCTTCAACACTCAGCACCTTGACACTGAATGGTCAGCTGAACTCCATGAAGATTGAATATAAGACGTTTGAGGAAGCAATTGCTACTACAAAAAACGACAAGAGCGTGAATCTGTCGGTGGGTCATGGCAAACGCTCCGCAGATTGTGAGTCGCACGGGCCACCAAGAAGCAGGTTCCGCCTCAGGTAATTCAGCAATCTTTGTTTTGAAGTCAATTTACTAGGAGGTAGTTCCCCATGACAGAAAGAGCTGTCTTTGAAAGTAATGTGCCCTGGAGTTGTACTTGGCCGACTCGGAGGAAAAAGAAGTGGAAGGCCGATCATCTACCGCCTGAGCGACGGCCGGGGTCATGTTCGTGCCTACCACGGTGCGCGAATAGCTCAGAAAGCTCGGCCTAGACACTCGAGAACCATTCGGCGTGTGCAAGCACGTGAGAGAGGATCAGGGAGAAGAGCTAGTCGAGTGGGGTGATAAGCAACAGTGGAGACGGGCATGGTCACCTGCAATCCATGAACAACGGTCACGCAAAATTACAAGATGGCCCTCCAGGGCGCCTTGGACGCAACGAAAGTACTCGAGTCTGGAATCATGGACCGCAACGGAGAGCCTTTCCGCTTCTCCACCGCGGATTCGCACCATTGGTCTTTCCATGTTCATCGAGACCCGAAAGCGTGCATGGTGACGAAGGCATTGCCACAGATCTTCAAACCCGAGGGGTGAATTCCTTGGTCAAAAGACTATGGGACTGTCGCCGATGAGAAAGTAACTGGCGGCAGTCGTCTGGAATCTCCAGCCAAAGACCGAAAAAGAGTCCCGCGCTCGGTTCCCTGTAGGAGATTTTTTGAAAGTCTGTCCCACTTTCCCCTTCTAGAAGCTCTTTACTAGTATCAAGCAGCTTGTTTGCCCCAGGTGTCGAACTCGCGGTTCGGGCAACTGAAGTCCTTTTGCGTTCGGGGGCAAGTCCACGGTCAGCCCGGGACGGATCTTTAGGTTCCTACTTACGTTGGATTGCTTATAATGCGTCATAGTAGTGATAAAACAGGTACAGTTTCTGACTCTAACCTAGCCGGGAGCCTCCATGGAACATTCCCCTCAAGGATTACTGGCATGGTACGGTGGGGACGTATGGCAGCTAAGCTGTCTTTGTCTTGCAAGAGGTGTGGAGCTATGGTGGTGATGGTTCTGGGCGTTAAGTGCCCCATCACTGATGCTCCTGCATGCAAAGCCGGCAGTCGGCTTCTGGCGAATAGCTGTAGTCCTCTTGGGAGTGGTTCCTGAAGTAGGGGATTCTGCGATGGGTAACCCGGTCCAGTTGATGAGCAAGAGTTGGTTCCCATTGGGTTTACCAGCTCTACTAATCATGGTGTTCCATCCCGCGATGCTGGTGTCACAGTCTCAGATGACGACTGGAGTTATAGAAGGCACCGTCTACGATCAAGACAGGGCGGTTGTGCCGGGGACTTTGATTGAGTTCAAGCATCTCGGCATTGGAATTCTCCGAAGAGTGAGAACCGACGATGCCGGGCGGTACACCGCTATTCTGCTCCCCATCGGGAACTACGAGATCAGTGCTCGGAAAACCGGGTTTACAACTCTCAAAAGAACGGGGTTCAAATTGGCCGTAGGCGAAACACAGCAAGTGGATCTGCTTCTGAAGGTTTCTGCTACGGCGACAACAATAGAGATCACGGATGCGGCGCCTGCGTTGGAACTTTCTCGATTCGAGCACAGCACTCTGATCGATGAGATTGCTCTGTCCAACTTACCGCTGAATGGGCGCCGATTCATGGATCTAGCTCTCCTGGCACCAATGACCTACCAAGAAAAGGAGCCGGGGCATTAATGGCAGCATTTCGATTGACGGAGCGGACTTTAATCAACCTTTTTTCGGTGGACAACGTGGCGGAGAGCGATCGCCGTTTGCGTACCTGGTGAGCCAGGAGGCGATTCAGGAATTCCGAGTCGTGCACGGGAATTTCCCGGCCGAGTTTGGAGGATCGTCGGGAGGACTCATCAACGTCGTGACCAAGTCGGGATCGAGGGACTACCACGGCACTGCATTCTATTACTTGCGTCATAAAGAATTTGCCGTGCGAGATCTCCTGGGTGACGATCGAGCACCAAGTCGGCAGCAATTTGGCTTTGGTCTGGAGGGTCCAGTGGTCAGAGACAAGACGTTTTTCTATACCGTGTATGATCAACAGGTCGAAAGACAGCCATTGACCGTTCGTTTCAACAGGCAGGTCGGTCTGCCACCTGAGATCTTGGACAAGCAGGGCACCTTCAGATCTACCAACGATGTGAATACTTACCTGTTCAAGATTGACTCTCAGCTCTCGCCCCTGCACACGTTCAGCGCTCGGTATAATTACAGTCGCAACTACGCCGAGAACGGGACCCAGGTTGGTGTTACGAACAGCGCCCTGGAAAACAACGGGACCGAGAGGAATTACGCTCACGGCTTGGTCGCAAACCTCAATAGCGTCCTCGGCCAGAATCTCTTTAATGAGCTGCGCGCGCAGTTCTCCTACGAGGCCAGACCAAGAACAAACAATGGCGAAGATTCCAGTTTTGTGAGCAAAGCAGGGCCTGAGGTTCGAATTGGTGACTGCTGTACGTTAGGAGGCCTTAGTCCATTACCCGCCCAGACGCACGATTATCACTCTCAGCTCTCGGATAACATTTCGCTACTCAAAGGATCACACAATCTTAAGTTTGGTTTCGACTATGGTCGAACCCTGGTGGATCAGACGTTTCGTGGCAATTGGAGGGGTCTGTACTTTTTCTATTCCACCACAAATTATCTGCGTGCTCTTAGAAAAGAGACCAATCCGCTGACAGCCTTATTCCGCAGACCTATTTCGAGTGTTTTTTGGCGAGGGCAGGTTCAACGCCAGTATCAATCAATATGCGGCGTTTGTGCAGGACACTTTTCGGCCTTCACCGCGGGTCAGTATCAATTTCGGACTTCGTTATGAGGCCAGTCTTTTTCCACAGCCCCCACAACCGAATCCGTTGCTGCCACAAACCGCAAGGGCGCCAAGTGACAGGCAAATGTGGCAGCCTCGCTTTGGCTTTTCATGGGATATCTTTGGAGATGGCAAGACTATACTGAGGCTTGGAGGAGGACTCTTCCATGCCCGTACACCTCTGCTTCTCCTCAATCAGGCATTCAATTCCAATGGCAACCCGGCCGTAGGCGTTACCTTCAATCTTCTCTCAAGCCAGATCGACGCCGTGCAGCGAGTCTATCCAGACTTTGTTTTTCCGTTTGTGCCGGACACATCCAAAGCCGGTAACGCTTCCTACTTCTTAAGTGCCGGAATACAAGGGATTCAACCAGACGCATCCTTCTTTGCCACGAATTTCCGTAATCCCCGGTCGCTGCAGTATACGGTCGGCCTCGAAAGAACGATGAGCGCAAATCTCGCGTTGTCTCTCGACTATCTCCACATTAGCACGGTCTTTTTGGAAAGAATTCGAGATGTAAACTTGTCAGAGCCCGTCATTCAACTGGACAACTCACTTCCTCCAGTACCGCGGCCCCGATTTAATTTGGCGCTACGACCCAACCCGAATTTCAGCATTCTTCGCCAGCAGGAAAGCTCCGCGCGTGCCAACTACGATGCCGCGACACTGACGATCAGGCACAAGACCTCGAAGAGACTTCAGTTCTTGTCGAATTACACACTGGCTTATAACCGGGACGATGACTCCAATGAACGGAACTTCATGGGGATTACGTACGAAAACGCTTTTGATCTGAGGCCTGAGTATCGCTGGAGCCGGAATGACATTCGTCATCGGTGGGTGTTGAGCGGCATGTATGAGCTACCTTGGAAACTTCAGTTAGGCTCGATCATTGAGTGGCGAACAAATTTTCCGTTTAGTGCGTTCACTGGGATTGACAGCAACGGAGATGGCCAGCTCACAGACAAGCCCATTATCAACGGCGTCCCTCTCTTGAGGAACAGCTTCAGGCAACCGAATTCGTTCAGCCATGATTTGCGCCTTACCAAGATTCTTCGCCTCACCGAGACACATCATCTATCCTGGATTCTCGACATCTTCAACGTCTGGAACAGC
>QHZQ01000029.1 GCA_003224725.1 Acidobacteriota bacterium
CCTCCCGCACCGCGCATCGTTGGCTGCGCAACAGGCAGACACAACCACGGCACAATCCGAAGTTGCAGCGATTGCAACGCGTTGTCGAGTTGCTGATCGATACGCTCAGCACGGAGCGGGCGATCCAGGAGTATTTGAACCATCCGAATCCCAGCCTGGGCGGTGAGACGCCCATCGCGTTTCTTACCCGAGGAGACTTCGATCCAGTCGAGGCCGATCTGCAGTCAATTCGCGAAGGGGTGTACGTGTAATTGGCTGCATCGAGTCCGCCGTCTCAACCGAACCGGACCTACACAGTTTTCCGAGTGGTGAGAGCGGGCATTGACCCGCTCTCAGCCGTAGGAAGCGAACGCAACGGCGGTCGCTATCACAACCGTGGTGTCGGTGGGGTCCTCTACACGTCGTTCGACAAGGCAACCGTCGTCGCCGAGGTTGTGAGGGGTCTGCGCGCCCGTGGCGTCGATCCGAAGAATTTCGGGCCAGAGGACTGGTGGGCTTACGAAATGCGCGTGTCAATTGGCAGCCTGCTTGAACTGCGAGATGACGCCACCCTGTCGGATCTGGGCGTTACTGCTGACGCTCTCGTCGGAAACGACACGACCGAGACGCGACGAATCGGAAATCATGTGCGAGAGAGCGGATTTCAGGCGCTGCGTGCGCCATCAGCTGCGGCAAACGACGCCGATAATCTCGTCCTCTTCATGGACAGACTTCCGGCACGACCCGAGGTGCTGTCATCGATGGCCGTGGATTTACCTGAGGTGGCGTAGTTTGACGGTGGTGTCAGCAGCGGCTGCGACCTCGGAGACCTCGGGAGAAAGCAACGATGATGCGGTTACAAAATCAACCGTTTCGTTCCAGCAGGACGAGTAACCCGCAACGAAACGTCTGTTCAATCAGGTCGCACCACTAACGCGCCATTCTCCCCTCGCCCTGAAGCTGTGAAAAAATTAAAAACCGGCGGAGTTCGGGAGGGCGAGGCTCCCGCCGAGCCTCATGGGGCAGGGACTTGCTTCCGGTAAACGGCGCGGGCGGCATTCAATTGCAGTTCGACGTGCTTCTTAAGCTCCGGCGTGGAAAGGCGGTCTCGCTCCTTCAACTTCGCTTCCAAGCGGTCGATCCATTGCAGAAAATACTCAGCATCCTGGTGGGAAGCTGCGGGTTTCCCGGCCACTTCAACATAAATGGGGCTTGTGTGAGCCTGGCTCTGGTCCTCACCAAAGGCTCGGAAGCCAAGCCAGCCGCTGCTCTCGATCTTGACGGGCTGTTCCAGCGTGCCGCGCAGACGGTCCGTTGAAAGCGAGCCGGTGGCGACGACAGCGCCGTTGTAAACCAGCTCCACGCGGGCCAGTGGAAACGGTGCTGCAGCCGAAGCCCGCACAGGAACCCTGTCAGTTGCTGGCAGGCGGAGAGTCTGGCCCAGGGATTGGTTTCCCAAGGTGAACTCCAGCATGGGACCATTGGTAACGAAGGAGCGGCCGGCCCGCAGGTTTTTGATCCACTCCCCATAGGAGAAGGCGCCATCGATCTTGACGTAGGCGCGATCAGAGCCGGGCAGGCGGCTGTGGATGCGGTTGAGAAAACAATCGGTACCCGCCGAGGCGGGCAGGCGAAAGCCACAGTTGAGAAGACGATACCACAGAGAGACCGTGGCTTCACCCCAGTTGATGTCCAGACTGTCAATCTTGCCCAAAGCTACATCGACCGGAACCGCCTTGGCCGAGTAAGCGCTCAAGAACGGATCTGCAATGTTATTGGCAGGGTGAGTGTAATTGACGTGTCCGCTCTGCAGATGTGTCTGATCCGCGATATCGGCGTTGGTGGGGACATCCCACGGATTGGTGGTGTCCTTGAAACCGGTGAAAATGGGCTCAACCAGTTGCTTAAGGTTGAGCAGGGTCATATGTCCCCAAAGAGTGGCACGGAATTCCTCGTTCCAGTAAAGAATGGTTTGCGTAGCGGATTGCGAGTCCGGCGCACCGCGAAAGAACTCGCGATCGAAGACGCCATCAGTGTCTGAATTAGCCACCATGAAGTTGGCGACGTTAAGTCCTTCGCCTTCCAGTTGGAGGCGCATGGTCTCTGGGGTGTTGTACCAATGGCCGTAGCCATAGTTGGCGTGGATATGGCTTTCGCCACTGTACCACGAACGTGAGGCAGGAAGAGTCCAGCGCTCAAGTTCAAGCCGTAACGTCCTGTTTTGACCCGGCGCCAGCTCAAACTCCTGCTGGGCGACTCGGTATTCCACGCGGACGAGATAACTGCCCACAGGCAAGGTCATTTCTGCCTGACTCGCGCAATAGAAGTGTTCCAGCGTTCCCTGGATGCGATAGAGCGAGCCCACCGGCTCAAAGTACTTCCCACCTTGTTGCTGAAGGGAGACGCGAACCACCAGCGGTTGCTGGGCTCCCTTCTCCACGGCCAACAGGCGAACCTTGCCGGTCGGCTGTCCGAAGTCGAGGCGGGATACAGAAAGGGTTTTTTCATCACCCGAGTTCAGATCGCGCATCACCAGCGCCGTGGCGTTCTCGTGGTTGTCCGTGTAGACGAGCCAGCGGCCGTCCGCGGAAGTAGAAGGACCGTCCTCGTCTGCCTGGCCAAAGGTAAGCTTGCGTGCCTGGCTGGGATCGTCGATCGGCATCATCCATAGATCGTTGTGCGCCCCTCCGAGATTGGTCGTGAAGTAGAGATTGCTGCCGCGCCAGTCCAGGTCGAAAATCCGCGACCGAAAGCGGACGAGCTTCCGAGGCTCACCCCCGTTGGAAGGAACGATCCAGATATCCGCCTGGGGGCCATTGTGGCCGCCCTGCTCACCCTCAACGTCCTGGGAGGAAACGAAGGCGATTCGTTCGCCCTCAGGCGACAGGCAAAACACCTCGATGTGCCGCGGCGGAGCCAGCACCGGCTGAATTGCCCCGTTTTCAAGGTCAACCCATGCCAGTTGCTGGTGGGCTTCCAATTTATCCGGCCCAACGTTGCCCAGCAATCGGCTGTTTTGCGGATGAAAGTAGAGCTTGCCGCTCGCCAGTATCCTTCCCGGTAGCTTCAGCCCGACGCCGGTCTCGGCGTTGATCAGGCACAACTCCCCGGATGAAGTATTAACATACGCAATCCTGGATTGGTCATGCGACCAGGCAGGTTGAGCATCAAAGCCTGGTCCACTGGTCAGCCGGCGCATGATGCCGCCGTCGCGAGTCATCCGCCAGATCGCCCCCTGAAAAGAAAAGACAATCGCTTCTCCGCTGTCCGAGATCCTTGGATAAATGGCTCCAAGGGCCCGCCAGGTCGTTCGTGCTTCCTGGCCCCACGGGTTTCTCATCCAGGAGACGCCGTATATCATCGCTACCGCCAGGGAAGTGACCAGCAGCGGGACCAAGCGGCGTCGCGCTTCGAGTCGTTTCCTTCCACCTTTTGGCTCATTCTTTTCATTCTTGTCTCTGGGCATTCCGGATTCACTGGTCATGGGAACCTCGCGCATCTGTTCGGATTCTTTTCACCGGAGTCTATCCCACTCGAAATGGAACCGCAAGACACATGAGCATTTCCGCCTCCGCGAGTGAGTCGACCGTGCTGATTCGCAAGATCATGGTTGGCTCTCCTAAGTAGCCTTTACAAAACAATGCAACGAATTTTCAATAGCCCCGTGCTTTAGCGCGGGGGCTATTGAAAGTGCCGAGAAGTAATTCAGTGCATTGGTTTGTGTTGTCTACTTAGGGCGTGCACAGTTACTTGTGGGGGATGTTGTTGACAAGCACTCCTGAAGTGAGTTGTAATCGTACGATCATTCTGCTGACGTTGCGGTCAACCATGAGACTCCTCTTTCACCATCTTTCCACCCACCTGATCTTCACAGCAATAATCTGGGCGACATTTGCTGGATTGACCCCGGCTGCTCAAAGAGATTCAAGGGTTGGCGCGGTTGAGTTCAATCGCGATATCCTGCCAATCCTTTCCGACAAGTGCTTCGCCTGTCACGGTCCGGACAAGGCCAGCCGCAAGACCGCTCTGCGATTTGACACTGAGGAAGGAGCCTTCGCGGATCTGGGTGATGGCCGGTCTGCCATCGTACGGGGAGAGCCTGACAAGAGCGAGATGGTCCGGCGCATTGCCTCAGATGAAGAGGCAGTGCGCATGCCGCCACCTTATGCCGGCCAGCCAAAGCTGTCCGATCGGGAAATCAACCTGATCCGGTTATGGATCGAGCAGGGGGCGAAATGGCAGAAACACTGGGCCTTCATTTCGCCCAGACGCCCGCAGCTACCGCAGGTGAAGAACCGTCACTGGCCTCGCAATCCGATTGATCATTTCATTCTTTCGCACCTCGAGCAAGAAGGGCTCACTCCTTCTCCGGAAGCGGACAGGAACACTTTGATTCGCCGGGTGACGCTGGATCTCACCGGATTGCCGCCTACCCTTGCCGAAGTCGATGCCTTCTTGAAGGACAAATCGCCCAATGCATTCGAAAGAGTCATTGACCGGCTTCTCCAGTCACCGCGCTACGGGGAGCGCTTGGCTGTGCGCTGGCTGGATGCGGCACGCTATGCGGATACCAATGGTTACCAGAGCGACGGAGTGCGCAACATGTGGCGCTGGCGAGATTGGGTAATCGACGCCTTTAACCGGAACATGCCGTTCGATCAGTTCACGATCGAACAGATGGCCGGTGACATGCTGCCCAACGCGACCCGCGACCAGAAGATCGCTTCGGCTTTCAACCGCAACCACCGGACTAACGCTGAAGGAGGCATTGTCCCGGAAGAATTCAGGGTTGAGTATGTGGCCGACCGGGTACAGACGACCTCAACGGTGTGGCTCGGATTGACGGTGGGCTGCGCCCGCTGCCACGACCACAAGTACGACCCGATCAAGCAAAAGGAGTTCTATCAACTTTTCGCCTATTTTAACAACGTTCCAGAAAAAGGCTTGGTCTATAACTTCGGGAACGAAGAACCCTTCATCAAAGCGCCTACTGCGGAACAAGAAGCAAAACTCAAGGACCTCGATAAGAAAATTGTAGCGGCCGAACAAAAGTTCACGGCTCTGCAGCCTGAGCTGGCCAAAACGCAGCGGGCCTGGGAGGAGTCGCTCCGCCAAGCCCCAACCGTGGATTGGTCCGTGCGCGACGGACTCGTCTTGCACTATCCGCTGGAAGGGTTTCTGGTAGCGGGCTGCCACGAAGGAAGGCCCGTTATTGGCGGCACTCCGGACTGCGAGCTGCCCTTTGTCCCCGGGAAAGTAGGGCGCGCAGGGAGTTTTGACGGCAAGCGTTTCATCGACGCGGGTGAGGTAGCTGGCTTCAATTATCAGGACCCGTTCAGCCTGGCGGCCTGGATTTATCCAACCGCCTCTAGCGGTGCCATCATGTCGCGAATCGAGGACTTTCCCCAAGGAGAGGGATATGGACTGTATCTCAAGGATGGCAAGGTGCGGTTGCATATTACCAAGCGCTGGACCGATATCGGCTTGCGTCTGGAAACGGCCAATACATTGGAACTCAACCGCTGGCACCACGTTGTCATGACTTATGACGGAAAGCGGAAGGCGGCCGGCGTCAGAATTTATTTCGATGCTGAACCTCAGAAGCTGACGGTTCTGTTCGACGAGTTAACCTGGATGATCGATTACAGGCAACCGTTCAGGATTGGTGCGGGTGAGGGACCGGAAAACCGCTTCCAAGGCTATATCGACGAAGTACGCGTCTACAGCAAGGCTTTGTCACCCGATGAGGCCGCGGTCTTGCCGCTTTTGGAGACGGTGACCGAAATCGCCGCGCTGCCGGCTGCAGCCCGAAGCCGAGCGCAAGCCAATAAACTTGCGTTTTGCTTTCTGGATCAGCACGCTCCCAAACACATTCAGGCAGCCCGGTGTGAGATGCTCGAGTTGCGGGAAGAGCGAGAAAAATTCTACGAGAGCATTCCCACAGTCATGGTGATGCAGGAGAGCGAGAGACCGCGTAACACATTCGTCCTGAACCGGGGGGCTTATGATAACCCGGGTGAGAAGGTAACTCCGGGGGTTCCGGCGATTCTTCCGCCGCTGCCTCAGGGATGGGGGAACAACCGGCTCGGCTTGGCCCGCTGGCTTCAAATCCGCTCACGGCACGCGTCATCGTGAATCGCTTTTGGCAAATGTTTTTTGGTGTTGGCCTGGTGAAAACGGTCGAAGATTTCGGCTTTCAAGGGGAGCGGCCTGTCCATCCGGAGCTTCTTGATTGGCTCGCCACCGAGTTCATGCAAAAGGGGTGGGACGTTAAGGGGATTGTAAAGACGATGGTGATGAGCGCCACCTACCGCCAATCTTCCAAGGTCACGCCTGAACTGCTTGAGAGGGACCCGGAAAACCGCTTCCTGGCTCGCGGTCCGCGCTTCCGCTTGCCAGCAGAAGTTCTTCGTGACCAGGCTTTGGCCGTAGCGGGATTGCTGGTCGAACGAATCGGCGGTCCTTCGGTGAAACCCTATCAGCCACCGGGTTTGTGGGAAGAGGTCTCGTTTGGCGATACTTACCAACCGGACGAGGGAGAAAGTCTCTATCGCCGGAGCCTTTACACCTACTGGAAGCGAACGGTAGCACCTCCTTCGATGATTACATTTGATGCCACTGACCGTGAGACCTGCACCGTGCGGCTTACCAGAACCAACACGCCGTTGCAGGCATTGAATCTCATGAACGATATCACCTACGTGGAGGCCGCCCGCGTCCTGGGCCAACGGATGATGAAGGAGGGCGGTCCAACTCCGGAAGAACGTATCGTCTATGTGTTCCGTGTGGCGACCGGGCGTCCACCGAGGCCCCAGGAGGGCAAGCTTCTGCTCGATACCTTGCATCGCTTTTTGGACAAGTACAGGAGCGATCCGAGCGGGGCTTTGCAGTTTGTCAGGGAGGGACAATCTCCGCGCGATGAGACACTCGACCCAAGTGAGTTGGCTTCCTATACCAGCTTGGCCAGTCTGATTCTGAATCTTGATGAGACGATCACGAAGGAGTGATCACGATGGGCGATTGCAGATTGTCGATTGCCAGAGACCCCCTGAAGTCTCCCCTCGTTCGAGGGAGGACACGTTCCAGGCGCCCAATTTTTTCACACCTTCCCTGGTGGACAGGGGAGCCAAAGGCCGTCTGGGGACAGCCGCCACAGAACCCATTTTAGGGAGGGAAACATGGACCCATTTCAGCAAAGCAGCTTACTCATGACGCGCCGACATTTTTTTGGTCTGAACGCAGCCGGCCTAGGCACGGCAGCATTGGCATTCCTCCTCGGCAAGGATCTGCTTGCCGAAGAGACCAGCCCTCAACAACCCCCTATCAAGCCAGCCGAGGGTGGACTTCCCGAGTTACCCCACTTTGCGCCCAAGGCCAAACGCGTCATCTGGTTATTCCAGTCGGGCGGACCTTCTCAAATGGAATTGTTCGATTACAAGCCACGGCTGGCTGAACTGCGTGGAAGCGACCTGCCCGATTCGATTCGTAAAGGACAGCGCCTCACCGGGATGACGGCCTCGCAGGATAGGTTCCCCGTCGTTTCTTCCATCTACAAATTTGCCCAGCACGGCCACTGTGGCGCCTGGGTCAGTGAGTTGATGCCCTACACAGCGAAAGTGGTAGACGAGTTATCTTTAATCAAATCGATGCACACCGAGGCCATCAATCATGACCCGGCCATCACCTTTTTCCAGACCGGAGCGCAGATCGCCGGCCGGCCCAGTATTGGCGCGTGGCTGGCGTACGGCTTGGGAAGCGAGAATAAGGATCTTCCGGCCTTCGTCGTCATGATTACTCAGGGGGGTGGTGACCAGCCATTGTACGATCGTCTTTGGGGGAGTGGGTTCCTGCCCAGCAAGTATCAAGGGGTCAAGTTCCGATCGGTTGGCGATCCGGTTCTCTTTTTATCGAATCCTCCAGGGTTCGATTCCGCCCTGCGGCGCCAGTACCTGGACGCCTTGGGCCAGCTTGACCACATAAAGCTTCAAGAATTTGGCGACCCGGAGATTGCCACGAGAATTGCGCAATACGAAATGGCTTTCCGCATGCAGAGCTCCGTTCCAGAGCTGACGGACCTTTCCAAAGAGCCTGAGCACGTCTTCAAGCTCTACGGAGAGGATGCGAAAAAGCCCGGAACGTTCGCAGCCAACTGCCTGCTGGCCCGCCGCCTCGCTGAGCGAGGCGTCCGCTTCATCCAACTTTTCCACCGAGGCTGGGACCAACATGGCAAACTCCCCAGAGACATTGCCAAACAAGCGAAGGCCACAGACCAAGCTTCAGCGGCACTCATTCAGGATTTGAAGGCACGGGGCATGCTGGAAGACACGCTGGTCGTGTGGGGCGGGGAATTTGGCCGGACCGTTTACTGCCAGGGGCGGCTGACCGAAGACGATTACGGGCGAGACCATCACCCACGCTGCTTTACCATGTGGCTGGCCGGCGGTGGCATCAAGCCAGGAATCGTCCATGGCGCAACCGACGATTATTCGTACAACATCACCAAGGATCCGGTCCATGTCCATGACTTGCAAGCGACGGTTTTGCATTGCCTGGGAATCGACCACACCCGGCTAACCTTTAAATACCAGGGGCGCCACTTCCGCCTCACCGACGTTAGCGGCAACGTCGTCAGCAAGGTTCTGGCATGACACCGACGCCTGCTAAGGTCAACCTCTTCGCAACCTTTGCGTCGGAACCTATGTCGGGTTTACCGTTTGATCAGACAATCGGATGACCCGACGTCAGCTTTTCTTACTTTCTGGAAGTAATCTTCCGGACTAATCTCCTTGAACCAACCCGACTGAGATTTTTCTCGATAGACAACTCGATCGATCTTGCAAAAGGGATCCAGCTCGTGGATTTTGAACAATTGGCAACCGCTGCGAGGGTCCTCATGGACTTCGAGTAACTTCATAGTCTTTTGGGTCAGAAGTTGTCGTCGCATCTTAAAAGGCATCATGGCCTTAACCCTGCCCGAGAGTGACTTTTGTGGTTACGTTTGGAAAACAAAATTGTAATTAGCACGGTTCTTGCCAAATGGCGCCATATGAATAAGATGCAATAAGAGTCTGGTATTTTATTGAAGGGATTGGCTTTGTGCGAGTCGATGCTCGATGAGGGGATTCATGAAGTAAGGCAAAGTTTAGAGAATTAGAAGAACGCCTTTTCTCTTTAATGGAACGCTGCGCCCAAATCTGAGAAATAGAATTCTTCTTTGGGGGATGGACCGGCGACAGCAAGGACGATTTTCAAGGGAGAGAGTTTCCCATGGCCAAGTCAAAATATTCTCAGACCGTATCCTTAATCTGCTCTTTGCTCATGATGGCGAACCTTGTCGCGTGTGGAAAAAGGGAGCCTACGTACGAGTTTGACCTGGTTATTGCCAATGGCAATGTCTTGGATGGTTCAGGTGAGCTCTGGTTCCCGGCCGACGTCGCCATCAAGGGCGATCAAATTGTTCACGTGGGTCGTCTGGAAGAAAAGGAAAAAAGGGCTCGACGAGTTATTGATGCGAAAGGGCTGACGGTGAGCCCGGGCTTTATCGACATCCACAGCCACTCCGATTATTCCCTGCTGGTGGATGGCACGGCTCAAAGCAAAATCAGGCAGGGCGTCACCACCGAGGTCCTGGGAGAGGCTAGTTCTGCCGGACCGATCCAGGGCAAGGCTAAACGAGACCTGGGTGAGTACAACTTGCAAGCCAATTGGAAGACTCTGGGAGAGTATTTTGATCGGCTTCAAGCCGGGGGAATCTCTGTGAATGTGGCTTCCTACGTGGGAGCAACTCAGGTCAGAAGTTGCGTTCTGGGTGATGAGAGTCGAGATCCCACTCCCGAAGAGATGGAACAGATGAAGCAGTTGGTTCGAGAGGCTATGCGTGACGGTGCGTTCGGGCTTTCAAGTTCTTTGATTGTTCCACCTGATACGTATCTGAGTACTCAGCAACTCATTGAATTAGCCTCGCAGGTGAAACCGTTCGGGGGGATCTACTCCACCCATATCCGTGGCGAAGGCCAGGGAATTCAGCCAGCCATTCAGGAAGCGATTACGATTGGCGAAAAAGCTCAGATTCCAGTGGACATCATTCACCTCAAAATTGCGGACAAACGGCTGTGGGGAAAAATGAAAGAGATTTGTGGCCTCGTTGAAGCGGCCCGAGCTCGCGGCCTCCAGGTTGCGGCCAATCAATATCCCTACGTGGCCGGGCAGAACGATTTGGTGGCTTTGGTTCCGCCCTGGGCCATGGAGGGTGGGCGAGCTAAGATGTTAGAGCGACTCAGTAACCCCAGCCTGCGTGCCCGCATGGAAAAAGACATTTCTACTGGAGTCAAAGGCTGGTTTGATCATTACCTGGCCATGAAAGGTTGGGAAAGCGCCGTTGTGGCGTCTATCGAAACAGAAAAGAACAAGGGGGTGGAGGGCAAATCCGTGGCAGAGATTGCCAGGATTTCCCATAAGAAGCCTACCGACGTAGTTTTCGATCTTCTCAAAGAGGAGGGAGGATCAGTTCCAACTGTTTATTTTCTCATGAGCGAAGAGGATGTCAGATATGCCCTTCAGGTTCCGTGGGTTTCTATCGGATCGGATGGGACAGCGGTTCGTCCTGACGGAGTCTTGGGAAAAGGAAAGCCACATCCGCGCTGGTATGGCACCTTTCCTCGCGTACTGGGAAAATACGTCCGTGAAGAAAAGGTCCTAACCCTGGAAGACGCCATCCGGAAGATGACCTCGCTCAATGCGGAAAAACTGGGCATCAGCGATCGGGGTCTCTTGAGAGAGGGAAAGAAAGCCGATATGACCATTTTCAATGCTGAGAAGGTCATCGACAAGGCTACCTTTGAAAACCCGCATCAATACCCAGAAGGCATTGAATACGTGATTGTCAATGGAAACGTAGTGCTTGACAAAGGTCAGCACCTCGGAACCAAACCTGGCAAGATTCTATTTGGTAAAGGCAAGGACAAGAAAGAGTAGCTCCGGGGTATGATCATTCCCGCAAGTCCGACCAGGCATCGGCCCAACAGGCGATTCCCTGAAACGAACCCGCTCTAGAGCAATAAGACCCTTCCATACGTCCGCTTCTTGCGCCGAAAGCTCAATCCAGCACGTGATGTGTGACGTAAGAAGTCTGAATGGGTACGCTACCGTTGATCTTAACCTTCAGTAAGACCTGGTAGTAGGGAGGCAGTTTGGGCTGGGAGAAACCCTTAGAAGTATTTAAGTGCTTGATCAGCTCTTTGAGGCTTTCTGGCTCAGTCACGTATTCGGCGCAAGCTTGGGTACCAAAAGTGGTGATGCCGGCCAGAATGAGCAGTCGGCGATTAGGTTCGAGTCCACGCAGCATACTGATGAGCGCGTAATCCTCGGTCACCATACTTTGGGAGGGTCCTTCGATCGAGGGGGCGTAGCTTCTTTGCTCGTTGGGCCGAGCCCTGCGGTTGAGGATGACAACCTTGGGGAAGCCTCCTTTGGTTCCATCTATTCTGTAGACAAAATCTTGTTCCTGAGGAAGACGGCGCAGTAACAAATTTTCGGACGGTCCACCCAGAAAGACAATATTCTGTGCCTTTAGATCCTCCCACGTGAGCAAAAGGCTGCGCTCCACCCGAAACGGGTTTCCAACTTTCCAAAACAGATTCCCCAGGAAATTGACGCCCATGACTTCTCCGACACCGGTGTAAATATCCGTAACAGCAGGGGAGTCAACCACCCGGGACAGCGACGGAGGGCGGAGAGTGGGAGTGGAAGCTTCCAACGGAGCCCAATATTTCAACCCGTTCGCGAGGTTGCCCCGGACTATACGCCACCAGGAGTGGGCTTCCAGTGTTTAGGAACTCAGCCCAAAAGGGAGCGATGTCCTGAACGAAGGTTAAATCAACTCTATTGGAAATCGCGTATTGCCTGAACTGCTTTGCCTCCATGTAGTAGCGGTATGCCACAATGGCAAGAACCAGTGAAATCAGTGACAGGCCAGCAGTCAGGAACCGGCGAGAGAAACGAAACAAACTGTCCTTGCCCGATCGCGGAATGGCCGGCGGCGACCCGACAACCTTCAACAAATCGGATGCGCGACGCTGGTGGCTTCGGCTGTCAGGTCGGATATACGTAAAGGCTGGAATGTAATGCCCCTTGGGCAAATCGATGTGCACCCCATCGTTCTTTCCTTCTGAGGTGTAGTACTCCTGCAGTTTTGAGCGCAGTCGGGCAGCTTGAACGCGAACCAGCGAATCAATTCTCGGGTCATAATTCGCGTTGCGTCCAAAGACTTCAGTCGCAATAGTATATTCCTTGACTTCACTCTCTAAGCCTTCCAGTGACTTACCCACCACAAAACGGAGAAACGACTTCAGAATTTCGGAGCCGTGGAAGACCTGGCTATTTAAGATTTTCTCTAGCTGTACGAACCTCTCTTCCGGAGTGGGTGGCCTTGAGGTTTTTAACGTGTTTACGATCGCGTTTAACGATGGCTCATGCATGAGGCTAAGCAATTGAATTCATAAGTGCTAACGTCAACTATACTCCCCTAAACGCCAAATCCAATCGTTGTGACCTTATCTTGGATCTATGTGGAGTGCACATTTAGTGACAGCACTCCTCCTGTCAATCAGATGGACATTTTTCACTCCAAGTGATCCGTTCGAAATAGGGGTGCTGAATGACGGGAACCTCTCCTTTCGCCCTTTGGGAGAGAGATGCTTAAGCTAAGCGAGAAGCTGCCACTGAATTGATTTTTTTGCAGCCTAAATGACCGACCGTCGCACAGGCGTCGGTACAACCATCACCAATGTAAAGGAGACATCATGAATCGTAAACGTATCGAAACGCAAAGGGTAAATATTCCCCATCTCTTCGTATTTCTCATTTTCTTCACGATGGCCTTCCTGGCGGTTTCGCCACCAGCTTGGAGCCAGCAAGTGACCGCAGCCATAACAGGCAAGGTTACCGACTCCTCCGGTGGTACCATCCTCGGAGCCAAAGTCACGGCGAAGGACTTGGACCGAGGCACGCTCTGGGAAGCAGAAACCAACAACCAGGGTTTCTATAACCTGCCGCGCATCCCGGTAGGCAGGTACGAAATCAGGGCGGAAGCCGGCGGGTTTCAGACCGCGATACATCCTGCCCTCGTGCTTGAACTAAACCAAACCGCTCGGGTAGATTTTGAGATGAAAATAGGTGAGGTCACCCAAACCATTGAGGTGACCGCTGCACCCCCGCTGCTAAACACTGACACCATGCAGTTGGGCACTGTTATTGACAACAAAATCAATGAAGCGCTGCCATTGGCCACGCGGAACTATATTCAGTTGACTCTGCTGGTGCCTGGAAGCACGCATCCCAACCCGAGCACGTTTACTACCGGGGAGGGAGGGTTCAATTCGGGCAGGCCGTATGTGAACGGCAACCGGGAGCAGGCCAACAACTTTCTGCTCGATGGCTTGGACAACAACCAGGTGTCAGACAATCTCGTTGGTTATCAGCCCGCTCCCGATGCGGTTCAGGAATTCAACATGATTACCAACAATGCGCCGGCCGAGTTCGGGAACTTCCAAGGTGGAATTATCAGCGCCACCATCAAATCCGGAACCAACGACATACATGGGAGTGGTTTTGAGTTCTTCCGGAACGATGTGTTGAATGCCAATACTTGGGAAAGCAACTGGCAAGGTGCGGACAAAAGCAAGGTGCGATGGAACCAGTTTGGCGGCACTATAGGTGGTCCCATTAAGAAAGACAAGTTATTCTTTTTTGGTGATTACTCTGGAGAGCGGTTGAACTTCCCGGCTAGAACTCAAACGTTAAGCGTCTTCACAGACAAAGAACGGATTGGCGACTTTTCGGAGTTGTGTACAACTGGATTTACGAATGGGATTTGTAATCCCGCGACAAAGCCTGGAGATCGGTCCATTCAGCTCTACGATCCAAATCCAGCTAACTACATTCCCG
>QHZQ01000030.1:0-4847 GCA_003224725.1 Acidobacteriota bacterium
CCCCAGCCCGCCAGATTCCAGTTGCGATCACGACGCCACATCAATCCGGTTTTCAGAGTGTGCTTACCAATAATCTTTGACACGTTGTCCAGCGCTGTAAAGGCATCAACCCCTTGAATTCCATTCTGCCACTGCTGTGGACCGAAGCCGGGAAGACCTCCTACACTAATCACGGGTACAGGGCTGAACTGGTCCAAAACGAAATTCAGCCCTTTGATGCGCTGCAAGATTTCATTGTTCCCTACTAGTTCGTCGGGGTTCAATGTTGCCACCTGATTCTGACGGCTGAAGCTGAAGCGTGCTTCATTGACCCAGGTGGAACTAAACGTATAGGTGTGCCCGAGGGTAAAAATCTGGTTCATGGTGCGGTAAGGTTGAGCCCCCGCAATTCCAGTGGTGACGGCTGTGGGCCCAGTCCAGGGCAGCCGGAAGTTTTTGTAATAGCTCGGATTCAAGAGATACTCGGCAAAGAGCTTACTATTTTCGCTGAGACTATGATCTATCTTGACGGACATATTGTGAGTGGTCTGGCTGCTGCCCACCGCACTCAAGAAGTTGTTGCAGAGCGCTCCACATCCACTCGGGCCCTGCTGCAACGGGTCGAGGAAGTTGGGGTTGGGAAAGCTATCGGAGTAGAATTTTGCCAAAGGATCGATCCGGTCTTGGGGGATAATTGGCGCCGCAAAGGGAGTCCGATGAAATAGACCCTTGGCATCGGGGCCCAGTGTCGAGTAGGGGTCGTACAAACAGTTCGTGACACCGTTAGGCAGGTCGCACACTGGGGCCAAGTCAGGACGGTCGCTAAAATCGCCCAGGCGATTTTTGGCCGTCGGCACGGTATAGATCCGCGGCTGTGTCTCATGCAAAAAGGATGTTTCCCAGGAAGTGAAGAAGAAGGTTTTGTTTTTCCGGAGGGGGCCGCCAATAGTGCCTCCAAAATCGTTAAAGTTCACTGCTGGGGAGAGAAAGGCGCTCCCCTGGGCGTCTCGGCGCTGGAAGGGATTGCTCGCGCTGAAGTAGGAATTGCGATTGAATTCATAGACATTCCCATGAAAGTTGTTTGTACCAGACTTTAGCACGACGTTCACAACGAGACCACTGGTCCGGCTCCATTCCGCGGCCAAGCCATTGTTCACGACATTAAATTCCGAAACCGCGTCCGGAGAAGGGTTGACAACCACGCTCTCTGGCCCCAAGGTCGCATTCAAGGTTCCATCCAAATACCAAGCGTTGGCTCCTCCCTGGCTTCCGTTGGCGCTGATGCCGGATCCCACGATGTGGGTCGGATCAGGAAATCCTCCAAATTGGCTATCAAACCCGAACACTGATCCTGAAGGCCCGATGGATTGCGTGATGCCCGGCAGCACCTGAACTAGCGTCTGAATATCGCGACCCACAATAGGCACTTGCTGTAGAAGTTGTGTTTGAATCCCGGTGCTGAAGTTAGAAGACGTGGTCTCTACGAGTGGAGCTTCTGCCTGAATGTTGACCGTCTCAGCTACATCACCGACCTCCAAAACTGCATCCATGTTTACCTTGGTGCCGGCTTTCACTTCGACCTTGGTGCGCTCCACCACCTTGAATCCCGGAACTTTGAAACGCACGGTGTAGTTGTTCCCGGGCACCAACTCGATGGCGGCAAAAAATCCCGCATCGTTGGTGCGCGTGTTCACGGTTACATTCGTGTCCGTATTGGTGACCTCTACCGCCACGTTCGGCACGACGGCCCCCTGAGCATCGGTGACGGTTCCTTGAATTGCGCCACGATCCACAGCCGACCAGCACAGCCTCACGACCCCCACGGAGAAAATCAAGCTCATCAGGGTCATTAGAAGAATTCTTGCGGATTTCATGAATTTTCCCCCTCTCCCGGAACTGCTATTCCTTTGGATTGCCAGAGACTTTTAAGTAGTCAGTGGCCCGAAATTAATTGAGCTAATAAGTATTGTCAAGTTTTTTTTCGAGACATGAATTGCCGCGACCCGGACGTCAGGTAGTCCAAAAACGAAATGATAGTAGAGTTGATGAAAGGCCTGAGACATAATTGACCTTCTGGAGGCTGAAGCCAGCGACACAAGCCTCCTAAAGGGGCTTAGGATAGGATTGGGACATCCTAACCCAGGCGTAAACGCCTGGGCTATCGGAAAATTCGGGCAAAGTCGAAAAACCGAACGTCGTTCGGGAGCCAGATCAGACATGAAAATCACCAACATCGAAGCCATTCATCTGCGGGTAGAAGATCCCAATATCGGCCTTTTTGACGGGTCGTACGACGACTGCGTCATCCGAGTCAGCACGGATGCAGGGTTAACAGGAATTGGCGAAGCCGAGTCGTTGGCCCCGGCTGTCCAGGCCATTATTAATGCGCCATCCGCCCACAATCACGCCCGTGGTTTACGCGAGCTTCTCCTCGGACGCGATCCAACCCAGCCCGACCAACTCTGGGAGTTGATGTACGAAGCCACAGACTACATCGGCCGTCGTGGCCTGGTGATCCACGCCATGGGAGGAATTGATATTGCACTCTGGGATATTAAAGGACAAGCCGAGAATAAGCCGATTTACGACTATCTCAGTGGGTTGCGCCGCGATCGAATCGAAGCCTACGGGACCATCTACCCAATGGCCAGAACGGTTAACGGCGTGGACCAACAAGTCGAAGACGCGCTGAACCGGCTGCATCTGCGCAACATCAAGTTCGCTGCAGATCCGTGGTGGATGGATGATCTCGATGTCACTGCTCGTCTTCTGCAAGCAGCCAGGCGGGTGCTGGGCCCAGAACGCGGAATGATTGTGGATGCCGCGCTGTCTTACCGAACCACCGAGGAAGGACTGAGGCTGCTGCCGATTCTCAAGGACGCAGGGATTCTCTTTCTCGAAGCTCCCCTACCCTTAGATGATTGGGAAGGCCATGCACGCCTGGCTGCTGCCGGTGTGCCGCTCGGCGTGGGCGACCTGGGATTGACTCATGTCAATGAGTTCATCGAGGCGATGGATCGGGGACAAGCAGCTATTTGCCAGCCTGATATCACGCAGGTAGGGGGATTTACCGGGCTGATGAAAGTTGCCGCGGCAGCCCGCCAGAGAGGCAAGCGTGTAATCACTCACGGCTACAAGACCAATATCGAGATTGCCGCCAACCTTCACTTTCTGGGAAGCCACTGGACGGCGGAATTGCTGGAATACTCTACCAGTAAGTCGCCGCTGCGCTGGCACACCACTGAAGAAGAAATTGTGGTTGGGTCGGACGGCCGGGTTGAGGTTCCTCGCCGTCCAGGTCTGGGGGTCCGGCTGAATGAGGAAACGGTTGCCCGGTACCGGGTGGCGTGAGTGAAGAGCGCCGGGATGCTGCTTGGGGCGTTGAGTCCAGCTTGGAAAGAGAAGCCCAAACGTGATACGTGAACGTTGAGAGTCTTTCACGTATCACGCATCACGTTTCACGTTTCTCCCTCAATACACACCCAGATAATTCTCCGTCTCCCACTGCGAAACCGAATCGTGATAGCGCTTCCATTCTTCGCGCTTCACTTGCAAATAGTAGGCGCCGTATTTAGAACCCAAAGCACTCAGAACCACCTCATCTTTCTCCAAAGCCCCCAACGCCTCACTGAGGTTCGAGGGCAGAAAATCAATTCCTTCAGCCCTGAGCTGCTCCAGTTCAACTTCATACAGGTTCTTATCGTTTCGGTTTCCAGCTGGTAATTTGCGTTTGATTCCGTCCAGCCCGGCCGCCAGCAGGGCGGTATGGGCCAGGTAAGGATTGGCGGAGCCATCAACCGTCCGGTTCTCAATACGACCTGGTCCCGGAACACGAATCATTTGTGTCCGATTAGAAGCGCCATAAGTGATGTAAACCGGGGCCCAGGTGGCACCGGAGCGCTTATAGGAATTCACCGTGGGAGACGTGATGGCGGCAAGGGCCTTGGCATGTTCCTTAATTCCTCCCAGAAAATGATAGGCCAGTTGGGACAGTCCTAAATCATTCTTCTCATCTAAGAACAGGTTGGTATCCTTTTTGGCGTCCCACAAGCTCATATGGAAGTGCGCTCCGTTGCCCGTCAAATGGGTAAAGGGCTTGGGCATGAAGGTGGCCAGAAGCCCGTGCTGCTCTGCCACGGCCTTGACCATCCAGCGAAAGAAGGTATGACGGTCTGCCGTGGTTAGAGCCTCCGAATAGAGCCAATTGATTTCAAACTGACAGTTAGCATCCTCGTGATCGTTGGCAAAAGGATCCCAACCCAGCTCCTGCAGGTACTTCACCAGAGTGGTCAAAAGGTCCAAATTGCGGTGCAAGGCCCGTAAATCGTAACAGGGTTTTTCCAGCGTATCCAAGGAATCATAGGGCTCATAAGCGCCCAGGGCATTCTTCTTCAAGAGAAAAAACTCGGCTTCCACTCCTGTCTTAAAAACGTAACCCTCTCGTTCCGCTTTGGCCAACTGTCGCTTTAAAATAGTGCGCGGGCAGTAGTCCCATTCTTTCCCTTCCACTTGAATGTTGGAAGCTACCCAGGCAACGTTCTTTCGCCAAGGCAGCACCGTGAGGCTCTGAAAGTCCGGCAAGGCCAGCATATCCGGGTCATGCGGGCCCTGGCCAATGTGGCCCGTCGCAAATCCGGCAAAGCCGGCGCTTCCTTCCGCCATGTCTTTCAAGTGAACGGCCGGAACCAACTTTGCTTTGGGCACTCCGCTCATTTCCACGAAGGAACAAAGCAGGAACTCAATGCCTTTATCCTTTACAAATTCAGAAATCTGGTGCAAGTCGTTCATGGTTCAATTCCCTTACCCAAACGATGACTAACCGCAAAGACGCCGAGAAGACCGAAGATTGAGGGTCAGGATCGAGGATC
>QHZQ01000030.1:4901-7597 GCA_003224725.1 Acidobacteriota bacterium
CAATCTTCGTTCTTCTCCGCGTCTCTGCGGTTCATCTTATTCCGAATTAATGCGACACAGCGGCAGCGGCCTTTTCACCTACAAGCGTATTCTCCCTGAATCGACCTGGCGCAAAGGGCCGGATTAATTTTGGAATCTTGCCCGTGGCGATCAATTCAGCCATCATTTTGCCTGAAACGGGTCCGGCTTTAAAACCATAGGTCCCCCAACCGACGTCCACCAGGAAACCCTTTACTTCGGTCTCTCCCATCAGCGGGCTGTAATCCGGCGTCATATCGCAAATCCCGCCCCACTGCCTCAGAACACGGACATTACGAATGCATGGAAACAATTCGAGGCTATGTCCGGCGATCTGTTCCAAGGTAGGCAAAGTCGACTGCATATTGTAAGAAGAATACGGGTCGATCTCTGCCCCAATGACCAGTTCACCCCGGTCGGTCTGACTGATATAGATGTGGAGATTGGAGGAGACAATGATTTTGTCCAAAAACGGCTTCAAGGGCTCGGTGACACAGGCTTGCAGAGGATGGCTGACAATGGGAAGTTCAATATCGACCATCTTGGCGATGAGGGAACACCAGCCTGAGGTGGCATTCAGGATCGTTCCTGTTTTGATCCGGCCGCGATTGGTTTGCACAGCAGACACAGAGCCGTTGGCTCTTTCAATCGCCGTGACTTCGGTGTGCGGATGCACCTCCAGCCCCATTCGCTCGACGGCTCGGGCGTATCCCCAGACGACCGCATCATGACGGATGATGCCACCCGGAGGATGGTACAGGGCCGCCATCACGGGATAACGCGGCCGAGCACTCACATCCAGCGCGGGGACTAGCCTGGCAATTTCTTCCGGACCAATCAGCCGGCTGTCCACCCCCATGAGCGTATTGACTTCAGCCCGCACTCTCAACCCGATTATAGCCGAATCGGTGTGAGCCAGGGTCATATGTCCCTGCTGGGAAAAGAGCACATTATAATCGAGCTCTTGCGAGAGTTTTTCATAGAGACGAACGCTCTCGTTGTAAAAAGCCACACCTTCAGGAGTTCGATAATTGGAACGAATGATGGCCGTATTTCGCCCGCTATTTCCGGATCCCAGATAACCCTTTTCCAGAACGGCAACATTCTTGATGCCACACTTTCCTAAATAATAGGCCGTGGCCAGCCCATGGACCCCGGCACCGATGATCACCACCTCATAGGAGGGCTTTAAATCATGACGACCCCACATCTTTTGTTTGCGAAATAACTGCAGCATGGAATTGAGACCTGAATGACGGGTGATACGTGATGCGTGAAACGTGATACGTGAGTGCAGTCTTCACGTTTCACGCTTCACGTTTCATGCTTCATCTCCCGATAGGCCTTAACTCCGACCGGACGGAGTTCCAGGCCGTGTCCTGCCTCCAACAAGCAATCGTAGAGATACTCGGCGTAGTCGCGCACCACGTATAAAGCGTATTCCCAGGGCGAAGCAAGCCGCAAGAGAACTGCCTGGACGCCTGCAATGTTCCCAGAAGAACATTTCCACGGTGGGCAAGCCTCTTCGGTGAGATTCAACGACGTTACCTTTTGCAGAATAGCCCGAGACTGCTTCCCCACCAAAGCAAATCCGGCCAGCACTGAGGTTATCTCAGTCAAGTGCGCACATGAAACGGCGAGACTTTGACCCGAAAGGATCTTGGCAAATTGACTCTCTCCGTCCTGCTCAGCCAGGAATAAGAAGCTATCCGAAGTGAGCCCGGCCACAAGAACCTGGTGTGTCGGCCTGGAGATCCGGCCTGGTAAAGGCAGTGCCAGACCCTGAAGGAATCCCTCCAGAGTCGCTCGGCTTTCACTGCCCACGATCTCCCACTTCCTCTGGTGGCTGCAATCCACAATCCCACAGCCTGACTCCAAATGGTGCTTCTCAGAGTCAGGGTTCCCAAAATGCTCAGGTATGAGCCAGCCGCCTTCCTCGGCCCAAGTCACTCCCATAGACAGATGTTTGTGATGGAGAGGAGAGAGTTTCATTAGAACTAATCCGCAACGAAATATTTAAAGCTCGAAACGCAAAGACGGCCGAAAAACGTGAAACGTGACGCGTGAAACGTGAGGCAGTGAAAGACCCTCCGCCAAGCAAGATCTCTTTTAGGCGTATCGGGAGAGTATTTCTTTTTTTGATAATGGCCCTCTCCCAAGGGGCGAGGGGAGAGTATTTCTTTTTTTGATAATGGCCCTCTCCCAAGGGGCGAGGGGAGAGTATTTCTTTTTTGATAATCGCCCTCTCCCACCTGGGGAGAGGGTGCCCGAAGCGACGGCGGTCGCGCAGGGCGGGTGAGGGGGACGTTGCTTGCGGAGCACAGGTTTGGCAACTCCCACATCTTCCCCAGCTGCATAATCACGCTTCCCGCTTCACGTTTTCATCCTTTCCCCACTCGGATCATAGAAAGCCGCCGAATGGAGGTCTGCCAGCTCCAGTCGCCCATCAATAAAGATCTGCAGCGGAGACCCGTTTTGAACCATCTCAGCAGGGACCCAGGCCATGCCGACACTTTTTTTGATGGCAGGACTATATCGTGAGCTAGTCACTCGGCCCACCGGCTTTCCATTGGCCACGACCGGATCTCCTTCATCAGGCACTCGACTATTGCGCATAACAAATCCGACCAGCTGTTCCTGCAATCCTTTTTGATGTTCTCGCAGCAAGGATGCTTTTC
>QHZQ01000030.1:7691-19988 GCA_003224725.1 Acidobacteriota bacterium
CCACTCCGAAAGGAGCTATTCCATAGCTTCTCCCCTTCTCCAACAACAAGTCCCAGAGCTCTTCTCCGTGCTCCGCTGGGAAATGCATTTCCCAGCCCGTCTCTCCCACAAAACCTATTCGCAGTAGGAGTACGGGAACACCCGCTACCGACGCTTGAGCGGAGGACATGTAGGGGAATGCGGCTGAGGACAGATCAATCTCCGTCAATGGCTGCAAAACCTCTCGTGCCCTGGGTCCCGCCAAATTGATGGCAGCCATGCCTGAGGTGACGTTGGTCACATGAGCACATAAATCCGTTCCGGCCAACCACCACTTCAGCCATTGTTCGACGAAATCGATATTACCGGTGGTGGTGGTTATAAAGTAATGATTTTCCGCCAGCCTCGACACGGTTCCATCGTCCAGAATAATTCCGGCCTCATCGCAAATCAGCCCGTAGCGCACCTTACCCACCTTCAATTTGGAAAAAGTATGGGTGTAGACTTTATCCAGGAGTTGACCGGCATCTCGTCCTTTGAGATCAAGCTTTCCCAAAGTAGAAACATCAATCACACCCACCCTTTCGCGAACCGCTTTCCATTCTTCTTCAGGAGTCGTGTAATGACGCGGGCGTTTCCATTCGCCCATATCCATCATCGTCGCTCCCAAGGCGAGGTGACGATAGTGCATGGGCGTTCTTTTAGTCGGATGATGCTCTGGTCCTGCCAGAAGCCCTATGGGAACAGGCTGAAGTGGAGGACGGGGAGTCGTGATACCGGTTTCGGCAATTCCCTTCCCCGTCACACGGGCGCAAGTCTCAATCGAGTTGAACGAACACATTTTCCCCTGGCAAGGTCCCATGGAAATCGTGCTGTAGCGCTTCAAGGTCTCGATTTCATCAAAACCTTCATCCACGGCATAACTGAGATCATTCCCTGTAATATCCTCACACAGGCAAACGAACTGCTTTTTGCTTTCCCAGGACCCGCCTGAGCTAAGGCTTGACCCTACAGATAGAGAATTGCCGTCGTCGCTTAACTCGGCAAACCGTCTCCGACTGCGGTCCAGGCGAGCTTCCAAATCCGCTCTAGCTCCGGCCGCCATATTTCTCAGCGCCTCTAAACCAGCGATCTGCCCACTGAGCACAAGGCTTTCCAGGGAGTCGCGGCCCTGTACTTCACCGGCGATAAACACATCCCCGGGAATCGTTTGTGCCCGAAACATTTGCCGCGCCTCATCGAAACCAATCTGGCAGCCGCTTTGATAGAGCAAGCCCAATTGAGCTTGCCAGCCTTTGGCAAGGCAGATCACATCGCATTGGATTTCAACCCGACTGCGATCCTGAGCTGCACTCGCATGCACGGGTTCAGTCAAATGGCTCTTTTCAAGGATGGCCCCAGTCACTCGCTTTCTACCCAAAGCTTTGACAAGCCGATAACCGCGATACAACGGGACTTTCCAATCCTGGTTTCCAGCCTGCTTTGCCTCAATGCGGTTATCTACCAGGCCCACCAGGCGCACGCCTTGGCTCATCAACTCCCGTGCCAATTCGATCCCTTCGTCATTGCGGGCCACCACCAGAACACGCCCCGGGTTAACTCCGTAAAGGTTGACCAGCCGGCGCACTCCGCGGGAAAGGAAAATTCCTGGCCGATCATTGTCCTCAAACAGCTCAGGGATTTCGTGTCTACCGGGAGCCAGCAAGAGGCGCCTGGCACGAAGATGGATTAAGCGGTTTCCTTGCATGATTCCCAACAGTCGCCCTTCATAACAGCCAAAAGCGGTTGCGTGGTGTTTCCCGCCCGCTCTTTCCGGCAAACTCAGCCGGTCCGGTAAGTGCAGAGATTGAATAGCGCAAGTGTCCGCCCAATTCCGGCTGATCATCAATCAAGAAAACGCGAATCTTCTCATTAGCCATTTCCAGGGCTGCCGCCATTCCGGCTGGACCACCGCCGACGATGGCCACATCACAATACTCGTAGACATGCTCGCAGTGATGGCTGGATCTTTCCTGGATGTCAATCTCCCCAAGCCCGGCGGCCCGTCGCAGGAAAGGTTCGGCCAGATGCCAGAAGCGGGGATTAATCATGGTCTTGTAATAAAAGCCCGGAGGCAAAAAGCGGTCCAATTTCTCCGTAATGGAGAGGAAATCCAATTCCAGCGATGGCCAGGCGTTTTGATGTCGGACTTTATCGCCTTCATTGACAGGCTCAGTGCAGATCCTCACGTTAGGGCAACCATTGACGTTCATCAGGCAGTTGGGACATTTTCCATCCACGCAGAAAAGTCCACGTGGCCGGTGATACTTAAAGCTGCGGCTGAAAACGCGAACGCCCGCCGCATACAGGGCCGACCCAATGGTATCCCCAGCAAAGCCCGATACCGTCTGATTGTCAAAGCTGAAGGTGATTTTTCTGTTGGGATCGATGATTTGGGTTTCTCTGGGGGGTAGTCGCTGATTGGACATGGATTGTTTGCTAAATAGCGTGAAACGTGCTTCTATTCGGTGAAACGTAATACGTAATACGTGAGAAAAGCGGGGCTCACGTTTTACTTATCACGCATCACGGTTCCGCCATCCACGTTCTCAAAACCTGATTGTTCCGCGTGTCCCTTTCTGCCAGGAACCACTGCCGGCAGCCTAGCCGGTGGTACCACCACTCCTCCTGTGCCCCAGCCTCATTTCGCTTAGCGTAAATGTAGCGGTACCATTCCTCTTCAGAACCACTGGCCTTTGGGCGGACTTTCAGTTCTCCGCCGTAGCGAAACTCATAGGCAGAGCGGTCTCCACAGTTCGGACAATGAATGAGAAAGGACATGAGTCGAGCTCCTAGGTTTCGGTTGCATGGGCGGCACGTGAAGCGTGAAACGTGATGCGTGAAAAAAGCGTGAGTCACGTTTCACTGATCACGTCTCACGTCTTCACGTTTCACGTTGCTCTTTTCCATCCCGGCCCGCCGCCGAAGACCTTGTTTGTCCCGACGAGAGGGACTCCAGCAATCATCGAGGCTTCCAAAGTCAAGGCGCGCAGGTCTTCCGGTTCCAGGTCGTGGACATCGGCCTTGCCACAAGACCGAGCCAGCATCTGGATTTCGGCACAGAGTGCATTGAATAAGTTAACCACACGGTCCGTGGCGGCATTAATCTCCAGGCGAGCCACCAGTTCCGGATCCTGAGTGGTAATGCCGACTGGGCAGCGGCCGGTGTGACAATGATGGCAGGCGTAAGGCTCCGTTCCCAGTTTGTGGTAATCCTCCACGTAAATTGGCTTGTTGCAATTCAACGCAATCAATGTAGCTGTCCCCAGGTAAACGGCATCAGCTCCTAGAGAGAGGGCCTTAGCCGCATCGGCCCCACTGCGGATTCCACCCGCTATGATCAATTGTACTTGGCCGTACAGGCCGATGTCCTCGAGGGCGGCCCGGGCCTCGCAAACTGCTGCCAGAGTCGGAATCCCAGTATGATCCAGCAAAACGTCGGGAGAGGCTCCTGTTCCCCCCTCCATGCCATCTACCACGACGACATCGGCTCCAGCCTTGGCCGCAAGCTTAACATCATCGAACACGCGGGTAGCTCCCATCTTCACGAAAATGGGAACCTGCCAATCCGTGGCCTCACGCAATTCCTCAATTTTGATGACCATGTCATCCGGCCCCATCCAGTCGGGATGGCGACAGGGACTCCGCTGATCTACCCCGGGCGGCAGGTCTCTGGTTTTGGAAATTTGTTCCGAAACCTTGGCTCCCAGCAAAACTCCGCCCGTTCCGGGCTTGGCTCCCTGGCCCACCGTTAGCTCTATGGCATTAGCCATTTTCATGTGATGGATATTAAAGCCATAGCGACTGGGAAGAACTTCATAGATGAGCGTCTTAGAGTTTTCCCGCTCCGCCGGCAACATTCCTCCATCCCCAGTGGTTGTGGAAGTGCCGGTTCGATTGGCAGCGCGGGCCAGAGCCACTTTGGCATTGTAAGAGAGGGCGCCAAAGCTCATTCCCGTCACCATGATCGGGATGTCCAGTTCGATGGGCTTCCGGGCAAACCTTGTCCCTAGCACCGTTTTCGTCGAACATTTTTCGCGATAGCCCTCCAGCGGAATTCGAGTAAGCGTACAGGGGATAAAAGTGAGATCGTCAAAAGAAGGTAAGGCTCGCGACAAAAGCGCGCTGAACCCGCGAAAGCGATAACGCCCCAACTCTGCTTTAGCCTGAATATCCTCGATGATCTCGGGTCGCCAGATGCGGCTGTGGCGCAGCACTGCCTTTTCAGCTACAGAACTTCCTTCCATATCTCGAATTCCTGCCTCTCAAAATTCCATAGGCGTCGGCCAGACACAATTTTCTTAAAGGGGCGATCCGCCGATATTCCAAATTGCAAAAGTGTTCTCTTCAGGAAATTCTGGTCGGGCTCATCCGGCTCTGACACCTTCGTGTCGTTACCCAGAGAGCGGGCCTCGCCTCCCAAGTAGACCGTGCCTTCATACATCGAGTCGGCCAAGGCATCCGAGCTGTGCCCGCAAATAATAAGTGTTCCCTTCTGCATCATGAAGCCGGCCATGGTTCCACAGTTGCCCTCCACGATCAGCAAACCACCCTTCATGGCAATGCCAGCGCGCGCCCCGGCGTCGCCGTGGACCACCATGGTGCCGCCACGGATGGAAGCCGCTGCACTATTGCCGACATTCCCATTGACAATGAAGGTCCCATTCATCATGCATTCGCCCAGGCCCCAACCAGCACTTCCATTGATGGTCACCTGAGGTCCATCGATCATACCGCCGCAATAATAGCCAACACTCCCTTCGAATATCAGCTCTACCGGCTCCAGTAGACCCACCGCCAGGTTATGGCGGGCCAGCGGTGACAGCACCTGGATTTTCGGCGTCCCCTGTTTAATCAATTGTCGGATTTCCACATTGATCTCTCTGGAGGTTTTGCCGTCGCAGTTAATTTTTTCCATTACGGGTCCTGAGCTTCAAATATCGGTAATTCACAACACCGGAGGCTTGGAGTGAAGGACAATTTGACAGACATCCCAGACTCATGAACCCCTCGATTCATCGAGGGGATCACGATGGTTGACTGAGCATTCTCAACCTCCTAAATTAATGCCGATGGGTGAGATTTGGTGGCACCGAAACGCCGGTTTCGCCGCCGCATCGCGGCGCTTGACCGTAGGCCGGCCTTTCAAGACCGGTACCTTGGTGCCCCCGCCGAGCACCCGCGCCGCGTCAGCGGCGCTTGAATCTCGCACCCCGTTTGGGTTGCCATCTCATCCGTCGCTCTGCGACGGGGTATGGGGTTGGCTTGCCGAGACCGGCCTTGAAAGGCCGGCCTACCCTCAGATGCCGCTACGCGGCAATGAAAATGTCCAATCTCCAGACCCCCTCGATGAATCGAGGGCTAATCCACTGAGACTCTATTAAAACGTCCGATCTCTACTCCCCCGGCAAACTCGGGATTTACCCACAGCAAATTAGTTCAGCGCCGCAAGGAGTGCAGGGAATAGTCTAGTCCGTAAGGGCGGCGGAGAGCCCTAAGCTCCAACTCCAACGGGTGTCTCTGCGAGCTGCCAGATATGAAGTTCGTTGGTCCCAGCCTCACGGGCCACGTATCTGGCGTCAACACAGGTTCTCAGCGCTACTTCTTCAGTGGCCACAGCAATGAAGTCGTCGGTTTCGACTATCAGAAGAGGCTTGAACCCAAAGGGATCTTTGACGTAGGCCAGGCTGTCGCTGGTGGCCGCCAGGTAGCAGAAGGATCCGTCAAAGTCGACTAGTGACCTCTTCAGAGCCTCCTCGAAAGACATTCCCTCGGAAAGTCGCTCCGCCAGATACTTTCCAATAATCTCAGAATCGTTCTCGGTGTAAAACTTGATGCCACGTTGCTCATACTGCCTTCGCAGCTTGTGATAGTTCGTAATATGACCATTGTGGACGGTGGCCAGGTCCGGTAGGCCATGCGCCCAGAACGGCTGGGAGTGGCTTAAGTCAACACGGCTTTCGGTGGAAAGTCGAGTGTGTCCAATCCCATGAGTTCCTGTAAAGGTCCGGAAGTGATAAGTCGCATTTAGATTTTCAGGCGATCCCACCTGCTTAACAATCTCCAGTTGGGATCCCAGGCTGACGACTTCAAACTGAGGGCTGATCTTTTCAATGGCGCGTTCCAAAACTACGGGATCGCAACCAGCATCAACCACCAGGCGCTGATATTCGGCGATCGTTTCAGATTCATAGACTCGAGTAAACCCTGAAATTGCTTCAACCAGCTTGAGTCCCTGAGAACGAAAGTCGCCTTGTTCGCCCAATTTGACGCGCAACTTCATTCGCTTCACCTGAGAAGGCCCGTAGAGAGCCACTCCAGCCGAATCCGGCCCACGGCGGCACAGTCCCGAGGTCATTTTGTAGAGGATCTCACCGAGGGGTGTTTGGCTCTTCCCTTTTCTGTCTAAATATCCTACGAGCCCACACATGATTTTCTCGACATTATTTCTTGCTCTTGCTCTTACTCGATGAGTCGGCGCAAAGCCGAGCACGCGCAGGAGCAAGAGTACGAGCACGAATGGATAATGAAATGCGTTAACTAACTTCTGGAATGGCGGACTAACTTCGTTCCATCCATGTAACGAGGCGAATATCAATTTTGGACGGGCATCCCATTCGAGCCGCTCATCAAAACGACAGATATTATCAGCCCATCTCGTAGAGTCAAGAATTTTCCAATCATTTCGGAATGCGTTAGTTGTGCGGCAGTTTTGGTAGCTACGACAAATTTGCTTTTCAATTCGTCGTGGGCTTGGAAATTATCAATCCATGTCGCCTCCTGATCCGTACGAAAGGTCCACTGTACGTAGACTGCTGATACCAAGTTGCATTCATGCGGCTATTGAAGATCTAGAAATGCAAACCCCCTCACCCCCAGCCCCTCTCCCCAAGGGAGAGGGTGGCCAAAGGCCGGGTGAGGGGATCGCACGACTCGGGCCTTATCGGCCTAACACCTGTATGAGCCGGGTGTGGATGCGACGGACACGTTCCACTTGTCCTTTCGCCGGGAAACGCTCGTAGAAGCCTTCCGCGCGAAATTCCTTGGTGACCTCGGCCCAAGGCTGAAGGATTTTTTGGAAGGGTCGTGCCGAGCGTTCTCCCTTCCATGCCTCTATCACCCTGGGATCATCCAGCAAGCTGGCAAAGACCCGGATGAGCGCCTTGAGCGTCACATCGCGTGTGAACATGTACTTCTCATTCTCCCCCCAGACCGTCTCCATCACCTCGCGAACTCCCTTCAAATAGTCCCGGATCAGTTCGTAGGCACGCTCCACCCGCATCTGGAAATGTTTTTCAAAGAGCCGGCGATGAGTTTGGACGACTTTGTGGACCTCGTTGAACAGTTCCGATTGAAGGATCCATTTTTCCTGGCGGCTCCGGCCCCCCAGGCGGTTAATGCGATAGCGCAGAGGAGAATCTGTTGCCTCATACAGATGGTTGACCAGGCGGGCGGCAAACTTCTTCTCCGGCGTCTCCCAAGACACCTTCTCATACAGATCCACGAGGTGCGATTTGTTGATCTTGGTGTGAGTGGAGTTGATGATGACGAACATCTCTGTGGCAAAGTCCGCGCTCTTTCCGTCAAAGAGCACACAGGGGACCTCGACCTGGTCGATCTGCTTGGGATGCTTTTGCTGGAAGAAATACAAGGCAGCCAGGCGATGCTGGCCATCGATGACGAGGTATTTGGACCGTGGTTCGCTCAGGTTTCCCATGGCTGCGAAGGATCCCACCGGCTCAAACCGAAGTTCCTCGTCGGTGAAGAGCAGGATGGTCCCGGGAATCAAAGGCTGGCTGACGGCGGTCTCATAGAAGTTGACAATCTGGCGTACCTTCTGCCGGTTGAGCTGGCGTTGGAAAGCTTTCTCACTCTTTTCAATCCCAGCAATGAAGCGAGCCACTTCATCCTCACCGGTGGTTTCGGCCTCGATTCGTTCGCCCTCGTAGTAATAGCGGCTGGTGAATCGCACTCGATCGAGCAGATCTCCAGCCTTATAAGCGATGAAATAAAACCTTCCCTCCTTTTGTCGCACCTGTGTTGCCAGCATGTCTTCGAAACCTCCTTTTAAAAATAGCCAGACAACCCTTTTCCTTTACAACGGATATCCACACACTCTCCCAGTGTTCATGGTTTAGCTTAGCAAAATTGGCGCGATCTTAACACAAAACAGACTCACACTGTTCCCAAATCTCCACTAGCCGTCCCACCCTCCCGGATTCGCCTTCTTGACAGTCTTGATAAAATCTTAAGCGGTCTAACCGTTGTCCTGTGAAAATAACCTCTCGGGAGGGGAAAGAAGGCTTCCGCCTTCAGGGGTTGGGTCCTTCCCGTCTGGAACAACCCACCCGTACACCCCTGAAGTTGTGAAGAAATTGACAATCTCGCCGCTCCCTCACGGTCGCGGTACAGTAACTGCCTGCTGATCAGTACCGCGCGCGTAAGCAAGCGGCCGAATCGCGCCTGAAAACGATTTCTTCACACCTTCCCTCCGGCGGAGGGGAATCGTTTTCATGCTCTGTGGGCCGGCCACCCCCTGTATCCCGGGTGTCCATAAATCCCATGACAGAAAACAACATTAGAAAAACTGCTACACTGTTGGTTTGCTGCCCTGACCGCAAAGGTCTGGTGGCCCGGATTTCAGATTTCATCTTTCGCCATGGAGGTAACATCCTGCATGCGGACCAGCATACCGACCTGGAAGCAGGAATCTTTTTGACCCGGATTGAATGGGAACTGGATGGCTTCCAGATTCCCCGAGAACAGATCTGTCCAAGGTTTCAGCCGATTGCCGGGGATTTCCAGATGCAGTATGAAATATTCTTCAGCGACCAAATTTCCAAAGTCGCCATTTTTGTTTCCCGACTGCCACACTGCCTGCAAGACCTGCTTTTGAGGCGACAGGCCGGAGATTTCAGAGCGGAGATTGCTTTAATCATCAGCAATCATCCGGAGGCTGCCGAAATCAGTCAATCGTTTGGAATAAGGTTCAGGCACTTCCCCATCTCACCAGAGAACAAGAGTGAACAAGAAAGGTCGGAGATTCAGGAATTACGCTCGAGTGGAATTGAGCTGATTGTCCTGGCCCGATATATGCAAGTTCTGAGCGACCCCTTCGTTGCCGAATTTCCCAATCGCATCATCAATATTCATCACTCCTTTCTCCCTGCCTTCGTGGGCGCCCAGCCTTACCACCAGGCCTACCGGCGCGGCGTTAAGTTGATCGGCGCTACCAGTCATTACGTGACTTCGGAACTGGACAATGGTCCTATCATCGAACAGGAAGTCATCCGGATCAGCCATCGTGATTCCGTGGAGGACCTCGTCCGCAAAGGCCGCGATCTGGAAAAGCTCGTTTTGGCACGGGCCGTGCGCCTGCACTTGATGCATAGAATATTGACGTATCACAACAAGACCGTCATTTTTGATTGAAGGAATATTTTTGTCGGTGGGACGTGAGGTGCTCGCTTTCATCAGCCCCCTTCAGCGCGGGGCTAATGAAAAACAGATTTCCATCTGACACCACACCGAAATACACCGCCGTATTTTGGATGGGTCTACTAAGCCAGAATGTCGTTAATCACATTGCCCTCGACATCCGTTAACCTGAAGTCGCGGCCACTGTAGCGGTAGGTCAGTTTGGTGTGATCCAGTCCGAGTTGGCGCAGGACCGTGGCATGCAGGTCATGCACATGGACCGGCTTTTCTACGGCTTTAAAACCGAAATCATCCGTGCCGCCATAGACCATCCCCCCTTTGATGCCACCACCGGCCATCCACATGGTGAAGCCATAGGGATTGTGGTCACGGCCGTTTTGCACCTTGACTGCAGCACTATTCTCCACAACCGGCGTGCGGCCGAATTCAGACCCGCAAATCACAATGGTTTCATCCAGGAGCCCGCGTGACTTTAGATCCTTGAGCAAGGCGGCAATCGGCCGGTCGGCTTGATGAGCCAGTTTCTGGTGAACCAGGATGTCCTCGTGGTTGTCCCACGGTTGCCCATTGCCGAAGTAAATCTGTACCACTCGCACGCCTCGTTCCACCAGTCTCAAGGCCATCACGCAGGCTCTGGCAAAATCTCCTTCTCCGTATCGTTGTAAGGTCGCCTGGCTTTCCTTGCGGATGTCGAACACTTCCGGGGCTTCCGTCTGCATGCGATAGGCAATCTCCATGGCTTGGATGCCTGCCTCGAGCTGAGGGTCTCCCTGTCGTTGCTCCAAATGCAAACGGTTGAGTTTTTCCAGCAATTCGAGCTGTTCTCTTTGCTGAGAGAGGCTGAGTTGCTTGTTACGAATGTACTGGATGAGCTTTTGAGGATCACTCTCATTGTTGGGGATGTGGGTCCCCTGGTAGACGGCAGGCAAGAAGGTTGAATTCCACAATGGCGGCCCCACCACGGGAACGCCCGGACAGAGCACCACAAATCCAGGCAAGTTTTGATTCTCCGTCCCCAACCCATAAGTCACCCAGGACCCCATGGAGGGGCGGCCTGGCTGGATATCACCACAATTCATCATAAAGAGGGAAGATTCATGGATGGGGAGATTCGTGTGCATAGAGCGAATGACGCAGATATCGTCGATACAATCGCCCAACTGCGGAAAGATTTCGCTCACCTCAATCCCGCTTTGGCCATACTTCTTGAACTTGAATGGAGATCTTAACAGGTTCCCCGTTTTGCGTTCGGTCATAGGGTTTCCGCCGGGAAAGGGATGACCATGATACTTATCCAGCATGGGCTTGGGGTCAAAAGTGTCGACCTGAGACAGACCACCATTCAAAAAGAGAAAGATGACCCGCTTGGCCTTGGCGGGAAAATGAGTTGGTTTGGGGGACAGCGGATTCTGAACTCCCCCGTCAGTCGCTGCTTGAAGGAAGGAGTTTTTCAACAAGCCAGCCAGACCCACCATTCCAAAGCCCCCTCCCATCCTCGATAGTGCCTCCCGGCGAGTGAGGGTGGGTAAGACGGATGCGTGTCGCATTTTTTTAGTCCTCTCTGCGGTCTTTTCTCAATCTGAAACTTGATACGTGATGCGTGATGCGTGAGCCCAGTGCGTCAAGGATGAGGGAAAGGTACGTTCTGCAAAAGGGTGTTTAATTCCTTCCCATCTTCGCTAACCACTGAATGAAGAATTTCCGGTGTGACCTGATACGAAACCTTTCGCTCGCGCAGTTCACCGCCACGCTGATTCGGAACCATGGTAAGAAGCAGGCGGATAATTTGCGTGATCAGTCCGAGGCGATGTCTAATGACCTCTTCTCCGAGCGTATGCCGACCTTTGTAATACCAGTCCCTGCTCTCTCTGGCAGATCCGAGCGCGTATTCGTAGAAACGAGCACGGTCTTTCCCCGTGCTCCGTGAATATCCCTCGGCGAGATTAGCACTGATAGAACCGACAGACCTGTATAGCTGGTCTGATAGGTTAAGTGTGCGTTTATCCTGAATCAACTTGGTCACGTCATGCCAGCCTACGTCAGCAAGGAACAAAGCTAGCCTATACGCTTCTAATCTCCACAGGCGGTCGCCGGTAATCGCATTTGGCACCGAGTCTGCCCAGTCTTCGTAATTCATACCTGCATTCTCCTGCAAAAGCCTCCTCAAGCATCACGTATCACGCTTCACTTATCACGTATCACTCTTCAATCCACAAACAAAAACTCATTCGAACTTAGCAACACCTGGGCATACTGCGGCCAGGACGAAGCGGGTGAGGCGGAAGGGCTGGAGCTCTTATGCAAGAATTCGATCCCCAGTCGAACTTCTGCTTCAGTGGCGCCTCGCCCAAATAGAAGCTGATAGGCCTGTTGTATTTTCGCGGTCTCATTGGCACTGGATAAGGCATTCAGGCGATTGGCAAGTGCCTGGGCCTCGGTCGCGATCAGGTCGCTGTTCAGGAAGAAGAGCTTTTGCAACGGTACATGGGTCACATTTCTCTGTTCGCTGGTAATACCAGGATTGGGGAAATCAAACAGGGCTAACGAGCTATTCAGCCTGAAGCGGCTCACCTTGCCATAAACCGTGCGCTTGTTGTTCTCCGCATCCAACTCGCAGGACGGACCTCCTAGAGCTGGGTTCAAGTTTCCTGTCACAAACAGCAGTGAATCCCGCATGGCTTCAGCATCCAGCCGGCGACGGTTGGCGCGCCAGAAGAGCCGGTTGTCTGGATCATCGACAAAATTCTTTGGCGCGTTGTCACTACTCAACTGGTACACCGCTGAGAGCATGATCTCTCGATGTATTGCCTTAATGGACCAGTGGCTTTCCATGAAACGGCC
>QHZQ01000030.1:19996-27385 GCA_003224725.1 Acidobacteriota bacterium
AGACGCCCAAAATTACTGGGAGTACCCACGATTCCCTGACCAAAATGCTGTTTCCAGATACGATTGACCATCACTCTGGCAGTCAAAGGATGATGGACGATAGCTTCGGCCAGTTCTAATCGGCCACTTCCTTGGCGGAAGGAAGTCGGCTCCCCATCGCTCAAGATGGCAAGAAACCTTCGCTGGACTTCCTCACCTAAATTGAAAGGGCTGCCACGCAGGTGGACCTTGATGTTGGCGGGATGGTCAGATTCGCCAAACCCATGCAGGTAAGGATAAGGCGCAGGCTGTGTTTTCTTGAGCGCCTCCAACTCTGCGCGCATTGATTGCAAATGAGATTGCCACTCGGGACCCAGGAAGCGGTCCAGTTTTTCGTCTTGGAAAAGCAGCACTCCACCCGCTTTCTTTGCCGGGTCATTGCTATCGATCTGCGTGGCGAACAGGTCACTCCAGAGAACAAACTTATCTCTCTCCAAAGATTCAATGCTGATGCTGCACCCGGGGCAAAATTGCTCATAGGTGGCGAAGCCATTAGGCAAAGAAGTCATGGCCGCGTTTTTGGGGGGCTTATTCTGCTCCAGAATGACACGGTTCCTTTCGTCGATGGATTTCTTCTCGTCAATGATTGCGAGGACCGTTGCCTGAAATTCATCGGCGACTTTCCTGGCGGCATCCACGGATCCTCCACTCTGTACTAGATCATTCCAGGCCTTGAGGTATGGATGATCCTTCTGCGGATTGCCTAAGTACCTCACCCATCTTCCCAGGATTTCCGGATCGAGCTTTTCTGCTGCTGCTACGGCCTCTAAATTGGCGATCGGCGGCTGGCTAGTCTCATCGTGACCGGCCCCAATTGCGCCAGACCGACCCGAGGTCACAACAGGGGTGGGAGGATGGCTTGTGTTCCCCGCCGACGAAGCTTGCTGAGTTTCCCGCTGTTCCTCCAGCACCTTCCAGGCTGCTACCATGTAGATGGAAATCCTTCTGGCCAGGATTTCACCTAACTGGCTGCCCTCTGTTTGCATGAACTGCTTGATGGCAGCCTCCTGGTCTTTGATCTTTTTCTGATGTAGGTGATAAGCGTTGACGACGCTTTCGGGAGCTAATGGATACTCACGGTATTGGGAGCTGGCAAATACACCGGCTAACGCGTAGTAGTCTTTGGTGGAGACGGGATCAAACTTGTGATCATGGCAGCGAGCACAGGCTACGGTAAGACCGAGAAAACCGCGCGTAAGAACATCAACCCGATCGTGACGTTCGTCCGCTCGGGCCTGGAGTGGCACCGTGATGTCATAGTACCAGGGGCCTAGACCGAAGAAGCCAAGCCCGGGCAGAAATTTGTCCCGGTCCTTTCGCTCCACCAAGTCTCCAGCGATTTGAGCCTTGACAAACAGGTCGTAAGGCATGTCCTCGTTGAAAGCTTGTATCACCCAATCCCGATAACGAAATGCATTAGGATATGACTCCTGGGACAGGCCACGGGCGTCATCTTCACCATATCGAGCCACGTCCAACCAATAGCGTCCCCAGCGTTCCCCGTAATGAGGTGAAGCCAACAGACGGTCCACCACCTTTGCAAAGGCGTCGGGAGAGGAGTCATTGAGAAAGGCTTCCACTTCTTCCGGAGTGGGGGGTAGCCCAGTGAGATCGAAGTTGGCGCGCCGAATCAGCGTTCGCTTGTCGGCGGCCTCGACTGGCTTCAGTCTCTGCGTTTCCAACCGCGCCAGAATAAAACGGTCAATGGAGGACTTAACCCAACTCGTATCCTTGACCTCCGGCAGGGCCGGCTTATGAATGGGCTGGAAAGACCAGAAGGCCCTTTGTTCCGGCCTAATGACGTACGCCATAGCCTTGGTTGCAGGCTGGGGCGCCTTGCCCAGCACCGGCCAAGGGGCCCCGATTTTCACCCAGGCGGTCAGGTCTGCAATTTCCTGGTCCTTTAACCTGCCTCCCAGTGGCATCTTCAGCCGCTCATCGGTCTGGTTGACGGCACGGATGAGAAGACTCTCTTCCGGTTTACCCGGAACAATGGCAGGACCTGACTTACCCCCTTTAAGCAAGTTCTCTCGGGAATCCAGTTGCAGTCCGCCCATTTGTGAGCTGGTATGGCAGGCAAAACAGTTGTTTGCCAGCACAGGGCGGATGCGTGTTTCGAAGAACTCCAATGGGTCATTTTGGGGCGCAGCCCTTAAGACCGGTACTGATGAAAGCAGGCAACAGCCCAATAACACAGGAGAGATTATGGAAAGAAGAACAAGTATTTTTCTTTGAAACCCAGACTTCATTAAACAAATCCTGGCGATTTACGCCTCTCGAAGAAGTCTTCATTTTACTATCTCAGAACCGGGGACACAATATCTCCCTTCCTCTAATTGCTCTAAGGTCTCTTAGCTGCGACTAGCCATGGCGCTGAGGTGCTACCGGAAAGCTTCGTCCCCCCTCTCGCCGCCGTTTTAGCGTGACCGTGATCTAGCCTGGACATCTTAAGTGTAGGTCCGCCGCCTGAGCCTTCCCAGGACTTTCTGGTATGGGCCTCGTTCTGCTCCCACAACATCGGTAGAATCGAATATTGAACGCTTATATCCATCCAAACTGCAGGCCCGAAACTGCCAATGACCAACTAATGTTTTGATAGGTGCAGAACTCGACTGTGACTTAACGTATATTAATCGTTTTAGAATCAGTATCTAAAAATTAAGTTGAAATCCGGTTCTGATCATTGTAACCTCACAGTTGACTCTTAATGGCACGGCCTTGATAATATAGGGGAGGGTAAAATGAAAGAGAAACTAAATGCTGCTATTGAGGTCTTGATCGACCAACTTCAGACACAATTAGAGGAGGTTAGGGAAACAAAGAAAATGATTAATGCTCTTCGAAAACGTATGGGCGAAGAGCCTATGTATTCCGACATCGAGGAGTCAGGTGCCGCTGTTACCAGACCCGATTTGTTTTATGGGAAACCGTTGGCTACTGCGGTTCAGGAATATCTAGAAATTAGAAAGCGGGCCTGTACAGCAGAAGAAATTCTGGCAGGCTTGGAGCAGGGAGGGTTCGACTTTCGAGCACTGGAGTGGAAAGAAAAGGATCGACTTCGCAGTCTAGCAATTTCCCTTGCGAAGAACACTAAAGCATTTCATAAGCTTCCGAACAATAGCTTTGGCTTGATTAGCTGGTATGACCAAGCCATATTGAAACGCTCTGAGAAAGCAAGTAATGACGGGACTATTTCATCAGATGCTAAAAAGACTGGGGGCTTGAATCAAAAGGAAATCAAGAGCGAAATCAATAGCGCCGGGGACAAGTCAAGCGCGACAAACCGCGGCCCTGTTAGCTCTACTCGAACGTAGTAGCTGGTTTGAAAGTTCCAACCCACCGGCTTGTAACGAAACAGATTCTAACAAAACAGCACCAGATGTTGAGATACGTTGAAAAAGAATCGGCTATAAAGATGGCACGGGAAGCAGGAATGTCGGACAAAGAGATTTTGAAGTGTGTCTTGAGAGGAGAATCCGGTGGAAATAACAGGAGAGAACTAGTTATCGAATGGGGTAAGGCATTAGGTTATGACGCTAGCGATGCTTTGCGCTTAGCTCACAGTGCGGGGTTAATTCCGAGCCCCCACCCCCCGCGGAAGAAGAAGGAAACGCCTCGTCGAGAAAATTAGGAAAGTATTTCTTTATAAACTTCTCGTTCTTTCTAGACTTGACAAGTTTCTTAATTTTGGCCTTACGTGCAGAGGGTGTCATGGCCTCAAACCTACTTCGTATCTCGTCGAGTAGATGCTTCTCCGACATATGAGTGTCTCCGTCTAGATTTCTATATTACTATCGGTTATATGAAAAAGTATAGTCAATCTTTCTTACACCAATAGCTATTCAATGAGTGAACGGCAACACACTAATAAGACACTACCTGTCAAGTGGCAAAGTGTCGTTTCTGACAATCAATGCTTTGGCTGGCGATTTTTTCTCGGTCCTGGTACGCAGATTCTACTGTTTTATTATTAAGGCTGCTGAATCGGTGGTTCCGCTGCTTTGGGGCGCTCCAGATGCCATGACAACATTGATTCCAATGTTGTGATGCCACTAGGTTCGGGTCAGGCATCAATCTGAACCTGTTCGTTTTTACATGGAGAATGTCTATGTGCTCGGCCCCTCCGGAGCTGCGCGGTCACTGTCTGGGAAAACTCAACGGTCTTGCCCCGAAGGAGGTTCCGGATCGACTGGTCCTATGCCAAGACCCATCGCCACAGGCAGCTCTTTGGTCGCACCTCCAGCTCTGCGGTCGTCGATGAGCCGCCGATAGGCATAAAGCGGCAGGTAGAGCAGGATGATCCCCAGGCCCAGAAAATAAAGCCAGCGCTTTCCAGCAGCCACGGCAATATCGGAAGCGTGATATCCGCCGTAGATCCATACGAACAAAAAGGAAACTCCAATGGCCAGGGCGATGTATTTCAGGAAACCGGGCATGAGCACCGGACGCTTCAACTCCGGGTGCCTTTGCCGGTAGAGGAAGTAGCCGATCAGGGCCAGGGAGACACTCAGCAGATAGCCCATGTTGGAGAAAATGTAGATCTCGAAAGGTGAGCCGAAAAACACCACGACGATAGAACACATCAGGTTAAAAGCCATCGCAAAGTCGGGCACGCCGTGCCGGTTGGTGTGTTGGAAGAGTCTTGGAAGAAGGCCGTCATTGGCAACCTGGTAAAGTGAACGACCACAACCCATGATGGCGTTGAGGACTGAGAGGAGCAGCGCGACGATCAGGGGGATTCCGATGGTCCACTTCACCCACCCTTCGGCCCCAAAGATGGCTTCCGTGTAACCGAGGAAGGCCGTCAGGGGATCCGTCTCAGCACGGCCGAGCACAACCACCAACATGAGCGGGATGGCGACGTAAATGAAGAAACCGAAGAGGCCGGAAGCCGTCATGGCGATCTTCGCATCCCGAGCCGGATTTTGGCATTCGCCGATATAACAGGCGGACGCCTCCATAGCCAGCACTGACCAAGTCATAATGAAGATCCAACTGATAAAATAGTCGAAGTTGCCTATATTCGGGTCGGCCAAGTGGAACCCGGAAGCGTTACTCCATTGCACTGTAGAAGGCCTGAAGAACGGCAGAAAAATGAGCAGGGTCAGCGGCACCATCGACACGATGCCCAGCACCGTAGCGAATCCTGCCCCAAGCCGGATGCCGAGATAGCACGGGATAAACAGGATTAGAAGGCCGACGATGGCAATGATTAGCACGTTGGTGCTGATGGTGGCGCTGATGGGGGTGAACTCCTTGCCTAAAGGAATGTGCCACAGGGTGGCAATATATCTGGCGGCGAGGATCATATTTATGGGAGCTACCGGGAACCAGCCGAGTCCGTAGGTCCAGGCAGAAAGTCCGCCCACGTGCTTCGCGATACCCGGTCCAAAATCCTTATAGGTCTCATAGGCGTAAGAAGGCAGGCCGCCCGTTCGGTCAGGCATCATGGCCGCCAGTTCGGCCAGACAGAAACATAAAATGACTCCCGCGCCTGTGACGAAGAAGAAGAGCGGTATCGAGGCCGCTCCCATGCTCTGCACGGCAAACGGCGCCACGCCGGTGACAAGAATTGTCCCAGCCAGGCCAATAACAAAGGCTCCCCACCAGTTGGTTTTTTTGTGGAGCCCCATCTGACTGATCGAATTTTCCGCCATCCCTCTCTCCGTCGTCGCAAGGCGCCAGCTATGCCGTCTGATGGAGAAACTCCCCTCCAGAAAAGCACTCGCGCTGGCCACCGCGAAACATGCTGCGGCAACCTTGGTAGAACCTCGTCAGTTTGTAGGCCACATCTGATTTCAAGAAATGCGTGACAACATTACCCTATTGGGTTTCCACAGTCAACAAATGGAAAAAGGATCTGGTGAGAGGGTTAAAATGCCGCGTAGAGCGATGGTTTGAGTGAGTCGTTGATGCGCAGTAACAGACGGGCTGGCGAGGAAGCAATGGGGTGTGCGACAATTTCTGGGTAGTCACAGAACCAATGAGCCTCGTCGAGGCACGAGCTCTATTGAGGCTCCATTCGTCAAGCGCGCCGGCCTATCTCAGAAAATCACCTACAAATTGGTCGCACATCCAAAGAAAACGGTCCACTTGACATCATGAGTATACCGACAATATACTCTCGTCCGTCCAACCTCTTCATCTTGGAATTGGGTCGAGCCAATGACTTCAACCGAAATTAATCGCGTTATTTTTTCGCCGGCGACCCCACGGGCACCGGCATGATTGTTGCTGGAGTTCCACGTCCACGCTTGCGCGAGCCGGGTCTCCTCCCGCTAGAGCCCGGCACCGAGCGCTATCGGGTGCGTGGAGGGGGAGCCACGATCGTTACTCTCAGCACAGGAGACCGGATCACTATTATTGACCTGGAGGGGCGCCAGCGCTGTGAACTCGCCATCTTCAGTCAGGAAGGCGGCGAGGATACCGGGGCTTTGGGCGCGAGAGCTGACAGCAAAGCGGTAGGCCTCGCCACCGTCCTGGCAAGTGGCGACGACGACGCCCAGGCTGTTATTGCAGCTCTAGGGCGGCGTGGCGTCAATGCCAAAGACACTGTGGCCATCCAGGTGTTCGGCGGAGAAACCCGGCCAGGCGATCGTGAAGTCTTCACTGCTGAGCGCGCTGTGATCTGCGTAGTGGTCGCCCCGGGCGAACCCATGGGGGTGGACGAGCAAAATCCGCCAACCGATCTTAGAATAGTGGTGAATCGCGCTCGCGGGGCACTTTCAAGTGAGGTTCCGCTGCCCCCTCCCCTGGCCGACTTGCGGCTCGACCTGCCCGTCAACAAGGCCACGGCCCTTGCTTACGAGGTGAAGGCTGGCGAATATATCCAGGTGATCGATGTTGCTGGCCGACAGTGCTCGGACTTCCTGGCTTTTGGCAGCCGCCAGTTGCAGCGGGGTCTCGAACGCGGGCTCGACGCCACCACCACACGAACTTTGATGGGTGCGGCTTATCCCAGGCCAGGCCTGTATTCCAAGTTCTTTGACCAGGATATGCAGCCCCTGGTTGAAGTAGTACGCGACACCGTCGGCCGCCATGACACGTTTGCCTTGGCCTGCACTGCCAAGTATTACGCCGACATGGGCTATCCCGGCCATGCCAATTGCTCAGATAACTTCAACGCCGCGCTAGGCCCCTATGGGATAACGTCGCGGCAAGGCTGGCCGGCGATCAATTTTTTTTTCAATACCGGGATTGACGGCAACAACGTGCTGTTCCTGGATGAACCCTGGTCGCGTCCGGGAGATTATGTGCTACTGCGAGCCTTGACCGATCTCGTGTGCGCCTCTTCCGCCTGCCCCGACGATATTGACCCGGCTAACGGATGGAATCCCACAGACATCCACG
>QHZQ01000030.1:27412-31178 GCA_003224725.1 Acidobacteriota bacterium
CTCCTGATGCGGAACCTCAATTAACCCGGGAGAGCGGGTTCCACCCGCGAACATCCGCGCTCACACGCAATTTCGTGGAATACCGAGGCTTCTGGCTGCCGACCCGCTTTACAGAATACGGAGCGATTGAAGAATACTATGCCTGCAGGGAAGCGGCTGTGGTGATGGATCTTTCTCCCTTGCGCAAATTTGAAGTCCTTGGCCCTGATGCCGAGGCGCTGCTGCAGTGGACTGTGACGCGGAACGTGCCCAAGCTTTCAGTTGGCCAGGTGGTTTACACCGCCATGTGCCACGAGACAGGCGGTATGCTGGATGACGGCACCATCTTTCGCTTGGGCCCGAATAACTTTCGTTGGATTGGCGCGGACGACTATGTTGGCATCTGGTTGCGTCAGCAGGCTGAAAAACTGGGTTTGCGCGTTTGGATCAAGTCTTCTACCGAACAGCTTCATAATCTCTCGGTCCAGGGACCGAGGAGTCGCGACATTCTCAAAGAACTGGTCTGGACACCACCGAGCCGCCCTAAGCTGGAGGAATTGTCCTGGTTTCGTTTCACTGTCGGCCGTGTCGGCGACATGAATGGGGCGCCCATTCTGGTCTCACGAACGGGTTACACGGGTGAGCTGGGTTACGAGGTCTGGTGCCACCCTAAGGACGCCCTCACGGTGTGGGACGCAATTTGGGAGGCCGGACACCCGCAAGGGATGATCCCCCTGGGCCTGGAAGCCCTCGATATTTTGCGCATCGAATCGGGGCTGATCTTTTCCGCCTACGAGTTCGATGACCAGACTGATCCGTTCGAGGCGGGCATTGGGTTCACTGTCGACCTGAAAACTAAGGAAGAGGATTTCATGGGCAAGCAGGCGCTCAGTCGTCGCAAGGAACATCCTCATCAAGTGCTCGTTGGTCTCGAACTCGAGGGCAACGAACCGGCCGCCCATAACGACTGCGTCCACGTCGGACGTAGCCAGGTGGGCGTCATTACCAGCGGCACACGCTCACCCATCCTCCGCAAGAACATTGCGCTCTGCCGCATGGCAGTGGAGTATTGCGAGCTCGGCACCGAGGTGGAGGTGGGCAAGCTCGATGGTCACCAGAAACGAATTCCGGCCACCGTGGTTCGCTTTCCGTTCTACGATCCCGAGAAGAAGCGGCCGCGGTCGTAAGGAGTCAGTGACGAGTGACGAGTGAACAGCCAGAAACTCATTACGTATGACTCTTCACGTGTCACGCACTACTGAGCTTTATTAGATGACGTTTCCAAAACATACCAAGTATCTCATCATCGGCGCTGGTGTTCATGGGCTGAGTACCGCGTACCATCTGGCTCTTGAACTGAAAGCGCGAGCCAAAGGAAGCGGCGTCGACATTCTTATCCTCGACAAGACCGGAATCGCTGCCGGCGCCTCCGGCATCGCCTGCGGTGTGGTGCGCAACAACTACTTTCAACCAGCCATGCGCGAGCTTATGGCGCACAGTGTGGAAGTTTGGGAAAGCGACCCTCAAGCCTTCAGTTACCATGCTGTAGGCTATATGCAGATCAGTCCTGAAGTGATGCATGAGGATGTGGCCAGTATAGCTAAGCAACAAAAGGAGATAAATTACACCTCAGAGTTTGTCGAGGGGAAAGCTGCCTGCAGCAAGTATATGAGGAACCTCTTCAGTGATTGGCAGGCAGAGGGCATAACGTCGGTTTTACATGAGAAGAAGGGAGGTTATGCCAACAATCAAGACTCGATGAAAGGACTGGCCATCAAAGCTCAGAACGAAGGGGTGCGGATTCTCACGGGTGTGAAGGTCACGGGGTTCCAATACTCGGGAAAGGCTATTTCGTCAGTGGTCACCGATCATGGGACCATTCAAACCGATTACGTCGTGATAGGTGTCGGACCGTGGATCAAATCGATCTGGGAGACTCTGGATTTGCCCAAATCTATCAACATCAAGGGTCGCGACGGCAGGATTCACACGAATATCCGCATGTGGACTTATTGGTGTCTCCAGGAAGGCACTCTCGGAGTCGACCCTGACCTGGGTAAGCTCAACGATGGTGGGATGCCGCCGGTGATTCACATGGACACGGATGCCCCGCTGCATTCGGATGTTGACGGTTCTCTCATCACCGACAAGCTGTGGGGTCTTTATTACAAGCCGGACTTTTGCTTCGGTGGCGTGCAAGGGGGCGCCATGCCTTACAAGATTGAAACGAATCCCGATGAAGTGAGGGTCGATCCCTATGGCCCGCAATCGCCCGACTTCGTGGTGGGAGAGGATTTCGCCCATATGTGGTGTTCCGCTCTGGCCTTTTGCCAGAAACGCTTTGAGGGCAAATACGGCCTTTACAAGAAAGAGCCATCGGGCGGAATTGGCGCGTTTTCGCCAGACAGTTTTCCGGTTTTTGATGTGTTTCATGAAAACTGTTATATCATTGCCGACTCCAATCACGGTTACAAGATGATTGGGGTTGGCAAGCTCGTCGCCAGCGAAATCATGGGAGTTCGTAGCGTCATTCTTGAACCGTTCCGCTTCTCACGTTATGCCGAAGGCAAGCTGCATCCGGTATCACACAGTCCGTTCCCATGGAGTTAGAAGAAAAGAGCTTTTCATCGTAGCCACGAGCGCTGGGGGGAACCCGGGATCGTACTCGTTCTCGTCGTCGTGGTCGTTCTCGGCTGGGCCGGCGCCATTGAGATGAAAATGGGCACCACGAGGAATGAACTTGATTCCCCTCCGCTGGAGGGGTGTAGGGGTGGGTTGTTCCAGACGGGTAGGACCCACCCCTGAAGGCTGAAGCCTTCTTTCCCCTCCTAGGAGGGGATTTTCAGGAGAGTGTCGTAACAAGGGAACGAACAGATGACCGATCTGGAACAATATGTCAAAGCTGAAGGTCGCGATGAGTGGGTCAAGAAGGTTCGCGCTAAGATCAATGAGTTGGGGATTACGTATATCTACTATCAGTTTATCTCGGTCACTGGCCGGATCGTCGGGAAAGGAATTCCTTCGGATCACTGGGAAACCACGGCCGAGCGGGGTTTCCAACTGGTCTACGGTTCAACGGCTAACCTGTTCCTGGACCGCCACAGCAATTATATCGGTTACGGCCCGGAGGCTTCTGAACTGGTCGGCATTCCAGATCCTGAGACATTCGTTCAACTGCCCTGGGATAAACGTGTCGGACGTGTTTTCTGCACCTTGTTTCGCAACCGTGAAGAAGAAACCGAGCCCGGAGCCTATCTCACCTCAGACTGCCGTGGAAATCTGCGGCAGATTCATGAGAGATTCGAGAAGGATCACAATGGCTTACATCTCCGGCACGGCACCGAACCTGAAATGATCTGGCTCAAGAAAGGTACGGATGGAAATCCCGCAGGTGGTTTTAGCAAACCTTATTGTTATCATATCGACCAGTTCGAATCATTACGTCCAGTGGTCTTGAAAGTCATCGAATACGCTCGGGCCATGGGCATCGATATGATCCAGGGTGATCACGAAGATTCCCCGGGTCAGCTCGAGCTCAACTTTACCTTTGATGAAGCCCTGCGCACTTGTGACCGGCTCACAACCTATCGCCAGATCTGTGCGCAAGTGGCACGGGAGTTCGATTTGATTGCCTGTTTCATGTGCAAGCCCTTTATGGGCGTCTCAGCCTCGGGGTGTCACCACAACATTTCGCTTTGGCGCGGCGGTGAAGACGTCCTTAACACTTTTAAGCAGAATTCCCTGCCGGGTTTGGAAGGATCATTCACTTACCGCAAGCATGGTGAGA
>QHZQ01000030.1:31211-31744 GCA_003224725.1 Acidobacteriota bacterium
GGTTGAACTGCATTGGAGGGGTAATGGCGCACCTGCCCGCGCTCACTGCCATTGGTTGTTCTACCGTAAATTCCTACCGCCGGCTCTGGGACACCGGCTTCTGGGCGCCAGTGTACGCCGACTGGGGCTACCAAAACCGTACCTGCGGGCTGCGTGTTTCGGCTCAGGGCCGACTCGAGTACCGCGCCGTGGACGCTATGGTAAACCCTTACCTTATGGCTGGCGCTCTGCTAAAGGCTTTTGACGATGGCATCCGGCGCAAGCTTGACCCCGGCCAACCTGAGCAACGCAACATCTATCAAGCGATGGAGGAAGGCAAACAAGTCAGAAAGCTACCCCTGTCGCTCGGTGAGGCATTGGATAAATTGGAGCAGGACGAGGTCATCAAGTCGGCGCTTCCCGGCGAAATGTTCAGAGTGTATATGCACTACAAGCGTGACGAGTGGGAGCGATTCCTGGCAACCGTCACCGAATGGGACCTTAAGACCTACTTAGATTGCTTGCCGTAAATGTGAAACGTGATACGTGATGCG
>QHZQ01000030.1:31763-33811 GCA_003224725.1 Acidobacteriota bacterium
TCTCTGCAGTTAAGACTCAAGGGAGGCGTTGAAAAACTATGTGTGGCATTGCGGGAATCATTCATCGTGGGAAGAAGGTCAACATCGGCGGCGAAATGACCGCTATGCTCCAGTCGATGAAACACCGAGGGCCGGATTCTTCAGGTTATGCCGTTTATGGTTCGCCCAGTGCAGGCCAACTCGTCATGCGTTTCAAAGTCGCAGAACAGGAGGATTTGCCTCGCGGCTTAGAAATCCATGACCAGATCAAGCGGCGCCGGGCGGAAGTCGATTCCCGCATTCAATCGCTCGGCGGTCAGATCATCGCTGCCGAGGAAGCCACCGAATATGCCTTTCGCTACCGAATCCATTACGAGGGGGACTTGCGGCGCCTGGCAGATCATATCGAGGATGTCGACGGCACCGAGATTTTGTCGATTGGCCATGCCCTCGAGCTGATCAAGGACTTGGGTGATGCCAACCGGGTGTGCCAGCAATACAAGCTAAACCAGTTCGTTGGAACTCACGCCATAGGCCATGTCCGCATGGCGACCGAGTCGGATGTCGACATCTGCTCCGCCCATCCTTTCTGGGCCTACCCTTTCAAGGACATTGCCCTGGTTCACAATGGCCAGCTTACCAATTACTGGGGGAAGCGCCGGGACCTGGAACGCAGAGGCCATCGCTTCATGTCGAATTGTGATTCCGAGCTCATCGCAGTTTACCTGGCCGACAGATTGAACGGAGGTTACTCGCTGGAGGAGGCTATGACAGCATCGGTTGAGGAGCTCGATGGCGTTTTTACTTACTTAGTGGCAACCTCTGATAGCCTTGGCATGGCCAAGGACGTGATGGCAGCCAAACCCATGGTGTTGTATGAAGGCAACGACTGCATAGCTCTGGCCTCGGAAGAGGTGGCCATTCGGAGTATTTTCCCTGATGAGATTGAAACTCTCGACCCTTACGATGGAGAGGTGCGGGTATGGCGAAACTAACCAAAGAACCAGATCAAAAGCAACCAGCCCATCGCGTAGGGTTGCATACCGAGCAGCTTGTTGGCCGCACCCAGCAGATTTTCTTTTCAGCCGAGGAAGAAGAAAACTACTTCTATCCTGACTCCCTCACTGTTGACTTTGCTAAGCGGGCTGAATTCGACGCAGCCGAGATGGACTCGCGTCAAATCAATCTTACAATTCGCCAACTCATGGGCGAGGGCCACGGCACTATCGTGGTCCATAATCCCCTGGCGAAGCATTCTTTAGGAGTAGGTATTCTTGGCCGCCTGCAACTCCACTTCGAAGGCAGCCTCGGTTACTTTGGCTGCGGCCTGATCGATGGTCCCAACATCCACATCAAGGGACGAGTGGGCTGGTCTTGCGCTGAGAACATGCTGGCCGGCACCGTGGTCATAGAAAAGAACGCAGGCTCTTCCTTCGGAGCGGCCTTGCGGGGCGGTGATCTGGTCTGCCGGGGCGATGTGGGGGGGCGCACCGGGATTGATATGAAGGGTGGCACCATTATCATTGGCGGGCGTACCGGCGCCTTCTCGGGTTTCATGATGCAGCGAGGCCGCCTTATCGTGTTGGGCAATGCAGGCAAGAACCTGGGTGACTCGATGTACGACGGAATTATTTACGTCGGCGGCAGGATTGAGTCTTTGGGTATCGATGCCGTACCTGCCGAGATGACCGAGTTGGATGTAGATTGGCTCAATCGCAAGCTCAAGACTTACGGACTTGAGGCTCCCAAGGGAGCTGAGAATCTGCAGAAAATCGTAGCGGGTAAACGGCTGTGGAATTACGACAATCTCGAGCCCGCCGAGAAGAAGATCGTCCTTTAAAAAGGCTAACCGCAGCGCGTGATGCCTGAGGCGTGACACGTGAAAAATGGGGACAGTCTTCCACATATCATGCGTCACGTTTCACGGCCAAGGGGTGAACACTATCAAGATTCTGAGGAGGATTGTCCCATGGCTACCAATGAAGAAGTAGTGGTTCACGGCACGGGTAAGGCTAACGGCAACAAGCGACCGAAGCGCAACAAAAACATCCTTGGCCAAAACTTCTTGT
>QHZQ01000715.1:0-1077 GCA_003224725.1 Acidobacteriota bacterium
TTTTTGCGGCCATATTCCTCCTTACATTTTTGAGCTTCCTGATGAAGTTGAAAAACCTCCTGCGTGGGCGCGCGAGAATAAATCCCGGCATGCCGCCATCATAATAAGTGCGGCCGGGTTTACTGTAAAGGTGGAAAACGCAAAAGTATTGTTTGTATATGATCTGTCCCATTAAAGTGCAGACCGCCAAAGCCAGGGTTATGGCCAGCCGCTCCACGCGAGCCGATTTCAGACTCCTTTACGGATCACCGGAGGCCTCAGGCGCTGACAATCAGGGGAACTGAACAGGGTCTTACATCCGTCAGGAAGAAACTGCGGCAAGAAACACTTGGCAAACTCAAGCTGGCAAGCATAAATCGGGGATTGGGTCAAGGCTGGAAGAAATTGGTGTAGCGAGGGACGGCGCCTCTGTATCAGCTCTCGATTCGGCTCCGCCGGCTTCAGTCCGAGACGAACGCTAGAAATATCCCACCATGGATTCCCGTTATCCAAGACCCTGAGTGGAGTTCCAAGTGCGTCGAGAACTTCTTCCTCTTTTTCCACCGACGTCTCGCTGGTTTCCAACCGTCCATAAAGCTCTTCCGCTAACCTGCCCGCCGCATCGAGTTTCTCCTTGTCGTCATCGGTTTCAGGCTCGAAAAATTCATTCCTCTCTCCAGACTCAATTAGCCTTCGGATCAAGTCCGTCTCGTGAGCCGCAATAGTTTCGTTGGCGCACATCTGCTGCTGCCCCTTTCTTCAACAGTCCGTGTTGCTATTTATAAACCCTCTTGACAACCCCTATGATTATACCTAGCATAGTTAGGTATGCATGGTGAACTGCTCAAAGGTCATCTGGACTTTCTCATATTTGCGACCCTCGAGCCCAACCCTGCTCACGGTTATCTCATCATCGAGGAGTTACGACGCCGCAGTGGAGGCGCATTCGATTTGCCCGAGGGCACCGTTTATCCGGCGCTCCATCGTCTTGAGCGCGCCGGTTTTCTCGCAAGTCGTTGGTTGAACTCAGAGTACGCAGGACGTCGACGCCGGGTTTATCGGCTAACCCGGCGGGGTCAACGCGCCCTCGCCCAGCAT
>QHZQ01000715.1:1092-3097 GCA_003224725.1 Acidobacteriota bacterium
TCGCGAGCCCTTGCCGCCACGCTCGAACCAATCCAATGAATCAGACTGGCCCCATCAGTGAGTTCCTCTCCCAGCTCCGAACCGAGCTTCACCTTGGGTCTCGTCTATCGGAACGTGTCATTGCGGAGGCAGAGGACCATTTACTCGAGTCAGCACAGCGTCTGTATATTGCTGGGCTTTCCAGCGAGGAGGTAGTGCGCGAGGCGATTGCTCACTTTGGAACACTTGAAGAGATCGCCAAATGTTTTAGGACCGAACTCAAAAAGGAGGGAGTTATGCAATCCATGATTACCAACCGACCCACAGGAATCAAGGTCCTGGCAATCCTGGTCCTTCTCTGCGCGGGATTTCAACTTGTAACAGCATCAAATTTAGCCTTGTGGGGGAGGGAGTTAGCTGCCGCCCTAACACTAGGGCAGTCGCTCCTCACTTGGACGATTGGATTCGGCCTGTGGAGACTCCGAACGTGGTCAAGGATCGCCACCTTACTTTGGATGGGGCTAGGTCTGCCTTGGGCCTTCGTGTTACTGCTGCTCTCAAACTCAGTCCCTGCCCTTGCTTTTGATCGCATCACTTTTGCTGTTTTTGTAGCACCCATATTCGGATGCCTAGGCCTTAGCGTCTCTGTTGTGTGGTACTTATATCGCGACGCTTTCAACCGCGCGCTAGACGGCTAATTCATCGTTCATTCCATCATAGAGCAACAAATGGGGCTGTTGCTTGGCGTAGGTCTGATCTTTTATGGAGACCTAAGGCAATTTTCGTTCTCCCCGCACTGATTGATACGAATTGGCATAACTACAATTAGCGAAAAACGTAATAGAGAATGGCAACCACTGCGAAAAGCAGAGCAGCGAGAAGGCGCGGGTCTGTCAGGCTTTCGAGCTTACCCTGAGTGATGACGGCCAGAGGATGATCCCAGGTCAGGTCCTTTATTTTTTCGTCTGGCGGTCTTGGAGTGGCTAAGCTCACCAGTACGTAAATGACGCTGCAGATGCAGAACGACCACCAGGCCTGCATCATAAAGGGGATCCCCCATCGATCTGTAATGACCTTCTCAGTGCCTATGACGGGTAAGTCCATGACAAAGCCAACTGCTCCTAGCAAGAAGCCGGTGATCAGTGTCGCCAGTGCGGCCTGTCGAGTGCCCCTACGCCAAAACACGCCCCAGGCAAACACGGCGGTAACGGGAGGAGCAAGATCCGCGGCGATTGCATTAATCGCCTCGAAGATACTTGAATACTTGCCACCCTGTGTTGACCAGAGCATGGCTAGCAGCATAACGACAACGGCACTGATCCGACCGATTCTCACCTGGGATTCATCTGTGGTGTTTGGCCTCATCCGCTTGACAATATCGACTGCCACCAGAGTGGCAGAGCTATTCAACGCCGCGGCAATCGTACTCATCAGTGCGGCGAGCAATCCGGCCGAGATTAGGCCCTTAAGCCCTGTGGGTGTGAGCTGGTTAATCAAGATCGGAAGGGTCTGGTTACTGTTTTTCTCAATCTCATCCTTGAATAGGACATACCCGATTACGCCGGGAACAACCATGATAAAAACTGGGAGTACCTTCAAGAAACCTGCAAAAATTGCTCCAACTTGAGCATCCTTTTGAGTTCTGGCTCCAAGAACCCTTTGCACAATGGTCTGATCTGAGCACCAGTACCAAACGCCTAAGACCGGGTAACCCAGAAGAACTGCATACCAGGCAAGTCCTGAATGGTTGTCGGCGTGAATCATGCTGAACTGGCCTGGCTTTAGAGCCATCTTGAACTGTGCAAGGGAGTGAATCCCTTGTTCAGGAAGAGCCAGGATCCCCAATGCGGTAACCACCACAGCGCCAAGCAGCAAAATGACGGTTTGAATGGTTTCAGTAACCACCACGGCTTTAAGACCGCCCAAGATTGTGTAGGTGGCAGTGATCATGGAGATGATGACGATCGAAGTCACAACATCAATGCCGAAAAATTGTCTGAAGACGGCCGCCCCAGCGTACATGCTC
>QHZQ01000031.1 GCA_003224725.1 Acidobacteriota bacterium
GTTATCGTTTCCGGGAATCATTTCTTGGACTTTCCTTTGTAGTGCCAGCAGACCTTCTGTATAAATCCCCTGCTTGTCCCGATCAAAGGAAGTCAGGGCGCGATCAATGAAGTGAATCACACCCGCTTCCCGCGCTCCGGGCGTACTGTCTGAAGGAATGATTTGGGCAGCAGCGGCTTCCACCACAGCCGCTTGTTCCCTAGAAAAGAATTCGAATGCGACTCGACCAGACTCGACAGCTTGCCGCGCATGGACCTCTGCGGCCAGGATTGCCGGCCAGTGCAACTGAAGCCATACCGAGCTCAGCCCTGAGACCGAGCCCACGAGGAACTGTCGCCGTGAACTATTGCCGGCGTCCATGGTCGATAGCCGATATTCAGCTCAGTTTGTCGAGTGTATCACTCATCCCTTCGTATAGCCCACCTACCTGCGCTCCAGTTCGAGCTCTGGGTATCTAGGCAAGTCGCTGAATCACTGGACATATTACGGGCTGGGAGCCACCCCACCTAAAGAGAGCTTTTTCAGAAGCCAACAAGACTAGTGTCAAAACTATGCTGCGCTGATGCGGTCCTAAGCTGATGCGGTCCTAAGTTGCTGCTGGAGGCCCAAAGGGCGGCACGAATCCAGCGAACCGAAAACACACGGTTTCCAGACTTTCGCGTTTTCTCTGTACCACTAAACTCTCGTACCTCCACTTGGCAAGAGAAAGCGTGACACGACTTGCAAGGCTATAATTTTGATCACTATGAGCCTGGCTCCGGGAACACAGCTGGGGCCCTTTGAGATCCAATCGCTGCTCGGCGCGGGCGGGATGGGGGAAGTATATCGCGCCCGTGACACCCGGCTGGACCGCACGGTCGCCATCAAGCTCTTACCCTCCGAATTGGCCGCCAACTCCGAATCGCGGCAACGCCTTGAACGCGAGGCGCGGAGCATTTCCAAGCTTTCGCACCCTCACATCTGTGCGCTTTACGACATCGGGCACCAGGACGGAACTGACTTCTTGGTCATGGAGTATGTCGAGGGCGAAACCTTGGAGCAAAGGCTTTCAAAGGGCCCCTTGTCGATCGAACAGGTACTCAAGACCGCAATTGAGATCTGCGCTGCGCTTGATATGGCGCACCAGCAAGGCGTGATTCACCGAGACTTGAAGCCGAGCAACATTATGCTAACCAAGGCGGGCGCCAAGCTCCTCGACTTCGGATTGGCCAAACTACTGCATTTGTCGAGCGCAGTAGAACTTGCGCTGACCGAAATTACCGCCGACCGGAAGCTAACAGCCGAGGGAGTGCTTGTCGGAACGCTTCAATATATGGCGCCGGAGCAGCTGGAGGGTAAAGACGCTGATGCGCGGACCGATATCTTTGCACTCGGTGAAATTGCCTTTGAGATGGCGACCGGAAGGCCGCCGTTCAACGGGAAGAGTAAGGCCAGCCTCATTGCAGCGATTCTCTCCTCGGAACCCCCGGACATCACCACGCTGCAGCCCATGATCCCGGCTGCGCTCAACCGCGTGGTGAAAACCTGTCTGCTAAAGGATCCGGCTGATCGCTTTCAAACGGCACACGATTTGAAACTTCAGTTGGAATGGATCACGGATGCCGGTTCGCAAGCGGTGTTGCCGGCTCCAGTACTTGCTCGGAGAAAACGGCTCGTGCAAGTGGCGTGGGGGCTGGGGGTGCTGTTGCCTATCTTGGCTGTATTCGCGACCAGGTTCTATTTTCATTTTTCAGAAGAAAAACGGGCACCCATTGTTGCATTTCTACCACCACCCGACCGGGCAACTATTGAATTCGCAGGTGATACCGCCGGACCGCCGGTGATCTCGCCCAATGGACGTTTTATTGCTTTCGCCGCCGCTTCTCTGGGAACAACCAAGCTGTGGCTTCGTGCTCTGGACGCTGAAAAAGCACAACCTTTGGCTGACACCGAAGGTGCAAGCTTTCCCTTCTGGTCGGCTGACAGCCGGAGTATCGGATTTTTTGCGCACGGCAAACTGGAACGCATTGATGTCGGCGGCGGGTCGCCCATGTCCCTTTGTGATGCGCCCCTGGGTAGAGGAGGCGCGTGGAACAAGGACGGAGTCATTGTGTTTGCCCCCGAATTTCGAAGTGGGCTCTTCCGAGTTTCAGCTTCGGGTGGAATACCGGTTGAAGTCACGAGAGTCGATTCTTCCAAGCACAGTACACACCGCTGGCCTTTTTTCCTTCCGGATGGCAAGCACTTTCTCTATCTGGCACTCAACCACATTGCTCCCGCTGGCGAGAACACCGCAGTTTATGTGGCTTCTCTTGACGGAAAGGAAAACCGGGTGTTGGTGCACTCGAAGGCAAGCGCCATATATGCATCCGGTTATTTGTTGTTTCTGCGCGGCAACACTCTTATGGCTCAGCCCTTTGATGCCGGCCGCCTTGAACTCACGGGAGAACCCGTCCCAGTGGCTGCCAACATCCAAAGCGATCCTGGGACATGGCGGCCAGTGTTCAGCGCCTCTGATTCTGGTTTACTTATTTACGAGGGAACCGAATCCAACGGCACACAACTGACCTGGTTCGATCGCTCTGGGAAGCGAATCGGTACTCTAGGCGATCGGGAACATTACGGAAGCCTGCGGATTTCTCCTCGCGGCGATAAAGTGGCTGTGGAACTCGGGGAACCGTCGGACGTTTGGATCTATGACGCTGTCCGTGGCATGCGAACTCGTCTCACTTTCAACCCGGCACAGGATGCGACCGCGGTCTGGTCGCCGGACGAATCGCAGATCGTGTTCACATCGCAGAAAAATGGCCATCCCAACCTTTACCGGAAGGCTATCAACGGAACTGGCCCAGAGGAACTTCTCCTGGCATCGGACGCAGTCAAAGAGGCGCAGGACTGGTCGGCGGACGGCAGATTTCTCATATATATGCAGTCGGGGGCAGGTTCCTTAGGACAGTTATGGATCTTGCCTCTTTTCGGCGATCGAAAGCCAGTTCCGTTCGTGAAGTCAGCCTTTTTTGACACCAGCGGTACTTTTTCACACGACGGGAGATGGGTCGCGTACGAGTCCGACGAATCGGGTCGCAGCGAGGTTTATGTTATGCCCTTCCGAGCCCTCTCCTCGGGTGAGTCGGCTGGCTCTAGTACAGGCAAGTGGCAGGTTTCCACCAGTGGAGGCATACTACCCATTTGGAGGCGAGACGGGCGAGAGCTGCTTTACATCGAACCCGGCTATCAGGCACCGTTTTCCGGTCGAATTGAAGTGCCCGGAGCCAAACTGATGGCGGTGCAGGTTTCGACTACAGGCTCGGAGTTCAAGATTGGAAAAGCGCGGCCTCTGTTCACGATTCCGCCTGGGACAGGTTTGGATGCCACATCCGACGGCCAACGATTCTTGATCGAAGCATTGGACGAGCGGTCCTCGGCTCCGCTTACCTTGCTGGTTAACTGGACGGCAAAACTTAAGCTCTGAATGCCTCTCTCGTGTTCACGGGCCGAAAGCATTTACATTCAGCACAGCAAGAAAGCTCGGGAGCCGATTGCATTGTGAGCTAACCCATTATGCCCGCATTAATTGAACCCCAAGCAAGGAACATGCAACCAAAGAAATATTCCTCTATATGAAAATCAAGACTACGGTCTTTCAGAGGCGCCCAAGGCTCATAGTTAATGACAGGAGTCGAGGAAAAAGAGAGCTTCCACAGCAAGCGAAAAAGTGAGTTTAACGCCTTTCCGGAGCGACGGTGCGTGAGTTTGGCTCCAAAGGCAACAACGCGGGCTTTATCTTTCAAGCAGGGAAGGAGATTGGCCAGAGATTGCGGAGAAGCGTAAACGTCCGCCGCGCGGCAAACATCAGGACTCCGTCAAACTTACCTTGAAGTTCCACTGTCCTGGCGTCTCCCTCGATTACTAGGACATTGCTCCATCGATTCTTTGCAATCCTTCTTCGAGCATTGATTGCTACCTCCGGACTGATCACTTCCCCTGGTGCGCCGACCGCGTGCACCAAGTGGGGGAAACTTCCTCCGGGTCCGCATCCTACATCGAGGACACGATTCCCTGGCTTGAGTTGGAGGAGCTGAACAGCTTTTTGCCGCAATGGCTTTATGAAAAAGAAGTCGAAATCGGGAAAAGGACGAATGAGATGGATAACGTATCTGAATAAGGCGGTGTGCGTTGATCATTGTCCACTTTGTTTAATTCTCAGAATCTCCAACTTTAGGCATGGGATAATTCATTAGAAATTGACCAAGTTGTTAATTCATAGAATTTATCTTTGCCAAGAGCATTTGGTCCAATTTTTTGATTTGCAATAGAAATCAACAAAAGAAAAAGTAATTGTCAAAATCGTTGAGCTAAGAATTCATTTATTTTTACGTTTATCATACACTAGCGTATTTCAATAATACGACTAGGGCGCCAAGAGGTAAGACCAGTTGTTTGGTGGATAGCCATGACAAAGTTGTCCGTATTGTTAATTTTTGCCGAGACAAACAGCTTTCTTACCCCTGACCAGGTATGCCCGAAGATCCAACCCAGCCCTGACATCCGATCCCTCTACAGCTACCTGGCACGGCTTAAGAGGCAGGGCCTATTGGAGCGCGGTCCCAATCCGCGCCGAGGCAGATTAAGCTACCGCTTAACCAACCGAGGCGTCGAGCGCATCACATACCTCAAGAGCAAGAAGCGCTAACCGATCCGTTTGCCAATAAACCCGAGAATCCAGTTCAAAAGTCCCTGTAGTGTTTCGGCACAGTTATGAATCCCTGTTGTCTAGGTAATGGCGCCAGGCCGTCACGGAATCAAAGACATCGGAAGGTATTTTCTCCGTTGCCAGGCTCTTGAGCTTGGCAAGAATGGCCAAATGGGCCTTGGAATGATCCGAATGGTCAAGCAGACGAGACCACTGTGCCCCGAGCAGCAGACTGTTGAGCTCGAAGGCGGTACGCCTCGCGTTGACGTCGATCTGAAGTTCGAGGCGATGGCGTCCTTCATCCACTGCCTTTCGCAGGGCGTTAACCCACTCGTGCGCGACCTCTCGGATTCGTTGGGCGATGAAGCTATGTTGTTCTGCCGAGATAAAGAATGCACCGGTAAAGAAATAGCCACCTGGCAGCACCCTGTCTTCAACGAATTGCAGCCATGAATCGCAAAGAGCCCACAGACGCTCCATTCCGGCCTTGACCTCGTCCTCCGCCGGACCTAGAACGTGTCCAAAGAAGATCTCGCTTGCTCGTGTAACTACCGCTTCTTCCAGTTTTTCTTTGGAGCCGAAGTGAATGAACAAGCCGCTCTTGGTTATTTTGAGTTCTTTTGCCAGACGACCAATGGAAATCGCTCCCAGGCTCTCGCTGGCCGCAATGTGCATAGCGCAGTCGATGATGGCCTCTCGCGTTTTCTTACCCCTGGTAAAACCGCCTGCACGGGTCCCGTGTCTGCCTTTCTTGCTCAAAGCGAACTCCTTCATCTGGATATATTAGCACGAACGTTCGTTTTCATCTGCTCGAAGAGTAAGAGATCATTTTTGCGTTCACCCGCCTGTTCTCATGTAGCTACGGATTTCCACTTGGCTCGTTCTTGCCAGGCTCTTTGTATGGTTCGCAGACTTACACCGTAACGCTGTGCCATTCGTTTCTGTGCCAGGGGCAGCTCAACTCCCAGCCCGTATAGCTGCCCGATTTGCAGGCAGACCTCCCTACGTTGCTCGGGACTTAGTTCCCTCGGGCGCCCGCCGGGGGAGGGCGGCAGGCTCTTTGCGGCAGTCTGCAAGGAATGCCGCAGCAGATAAGGAATTGTCCTTATTAAGGTCAGCACGGTTTCTAGTTCCTGAGGCTCTAGGTCGGGCTCCTTCGTCAACAGAGAGGCAGTAAGTTCTTCGCGATTTTTGGCGTTGTGCCAAACCTCCTGAAAAAGCCCCGCATACTTCTTCCATTTCTCCGCGATTTCGGGCGCACGTTTCATAACTTCGTAAAAGTCTGTATCCATCTTTTGGAAGATCTGCTCACACTCCGAAATGAGCTGATCACAAATTTCCTTTCTCACAAATCACGCCTCCTCACGATGCCAAATCCCAAACAACTTTTGGCGCTCATAGCGCCAGAACAGCAGGGCTTGTAGAGGCATTGTTAATCGTTAGCCTGCAAGAGAGTTCGGGAGTGTCCCCAGTGGACCCAAGATCGATAACAGTAATTGATTCGTCATCTCGTAGCCACGGCACCCAGCCAAATACGCCGCCGGAAATTGGACTAGAGAATGGCGAAAGCTAGAGCGCGCCCCGATCAGCTAGAGTCCTCACGCGCACCACGTTTAGCTGTTTCCGATGAGCTGCGTCGTTGGATTGATCAAGTGATCGTGCCCATTCTGGTCGAGCAGTATCTCCGGGAAAAGAGCTTGAAACAGGAGGAGACCAGTGGATAATAGCCAACCTATGCGTTATGCAATCTATGCCCGCTATTCTTCTGATCAGCAACGGCAGACTTCCATTGCAGACCAGCTCCGTAAGTGCCAAGAGTTCGGTGATGCTCAGGGCTGGCTGCCAGTTAAGAACTGTATTTATACCGACGCGGCCATTTCCGGAGTTAGCACCGAGCGCCCAGGCTTACAGCGTATGCTGCAGGCGGCCCTCTCGCCGCATCGATCCTTTGATGTCATTCTGGTCGACGACACCAGCCGTATCTCGCGCAGCCTGCCAGACGCAATCCAGCTGTTTCAGCGACTTAGTTTTGCTGGCGTCCGGGTGATTGCCGTAGCGCAAGGGATTGACAGTCAGAGCGAGCAGGCCGACGTGTTGGTCACGGTACATGGGTTGGTGGATTCTCTCTACGTCAAGGAACTGGCCAAGAAGACCCATCGCGGATTAGAAGGAGCCTTTCTGCGCGGGTTGCATGCAGGCGGGCGCTGTTACGGCTATCGCAATGTCCCGGTTGAAGGCGGAGGAGTGAGGTTGGAGATCGAGGAAAGCGAGGCGGAAGTGGTGCGCCGGATCTTTCAGATGTCTGCCACCGGAGCTTCTCTCAAGAAGATCGCCTTCGCGCTGAATGCCGAAAAGTTAGCGCCTCCGCGCCCGCGTGCGGGAACGAAGCATGCTTCGTGGTGCCCGAGTGCGATTCGGGAGATGCTAAGACGCGAACTCTACATTGGCCAGGTAGTCTGGAACCGTTCGCGCTTCGTCAAGGTGCCAGGTACTAATAAACGGATAGCTCGACCCAGACCGAAAAGCGAGTGGCACATTGTTGAACGGCCAGAACTGAGGATCATTAGCGACGAGCTGTGGCTGGCAGTACAGGCCAGGCAGGCCACTTTGCAGAAACTCTATGGTGGCCAGCGGCAGGGGCTGCTCAACCGCTCAGCTTCGAGTGGAAATCTGCTGACCGGGTTTCTGAAGTGTGGCCTATGCGGAGCGAATTTGGTTATTGTCACCGGCCGCCGTCGTCGGCATGCAACATACGGATGTCCGCAGCATTTCTATCGGGGAGCGTGTAGCAATGGCATAAGAGTGCGCCAGGATAATCTGGAGAGTCAGCTTCTCAGGGAGCTTCAGGTGGCAGTCCTGCAACCAGAAGCGATCGAATATACCCTGCAAGTGTTTCAACATCAACTCGAAACGACTAGAGCTGAAACTTGTCAAACCCAGGAACGCACGCAGGAGAGGAAGAGGATACTGGAGGAGCAGCTGCAGCGCCTTACGGGGGCAATTGCTGAGAGCGGGCACTCTACTTTTCTGTTGCAGGCCATTTCGGAGCGAGAGGCGGAGCTCACGGAAATAGACCTAGCACTGCCTGCCCGTTGCGACAGCTTGAATCAGGATCCTGCCAAAATTCGTCGGTTCACCATCGACCAGCTTTCTGCACTTCCGGAGCTTCTCTCCACTGACGTAGCCCGCGCCCGCACCGAGCTTGCGCGGCACGTTACGCAAATCACCATGAAGCCTTCGGAGGCGAATGGTTCTCAACACTATGTATGTGAGGGGGAAGCTTGAGGATGGTTGCGGGGGGTGGATTTGAACCACCGACCTTTGGGTTATGAGCCCAGAGTGAATCGGAATTTCAACAACTTACAAGACGCGGGTGGCTCCTAAAAACCTTGTAAGGAACGTTTGGGAATCATTATTGGACAGTTAAAGGACAGGCGAGTTTTCGAGAAACAGCTCCGGAAAAATTCCAATTTGCGGGCCTTGAACTGCGTACTCATATTGAGTACAATTGTTCTCGTAATGAGTACAGCGGCAGGTTTGTCGGATCTTCTATTTGGCCGAACGCGAGGAGCCATATTGGCATTGCTTTA
>QHZQ01000042.1 GCA_003224725.1 Acidobacteriota bacterium
CAAGTTCCTTGCCATTGGTTTCCCCATGATCCCGAGTCCAATGAATCCAATTTTTTTTGCCATTGAAGTCTCCTTTACAGACCTGAGCCGGCGAATTTAAAGGGAATACGGACAGAACCTACCTCTAGCGAGCAACCTCAGACCGCCGAGGAGTGCGGCTCTATCGGCCACGGACCCCTCACGCGGCCTCCGCGACCGCCGTCGCTTCGGCCACCCTCTTCCATTGGGAGAGAGAGGCCAGGGGTGGGGCCGGGGGTGAGGGGCAGCTTAACAAATTTGACCGAAGTTTGAACTTCTTCGCCACCAAGTAACCTCTAGTCTCCACCCTGTATCCACTGTCTCTTCGTTCGCTTTCCCACTCCTCAACATAACCTGTGGAGTGAGGGGATCCGGCCCGATGGGCTATTGCCGAAACAGCACACCGCGGAGCGGCGAATACGGAGAACACTCCCGTACAGTCATCACAAAACCAAAGCTAAACGGACAAAACTGCTTCGGTCCCTACCCGGATGATTACGGAGGCACGAATCATTCACCCCCTCGCCTACTGGTAGCCGTTGCAGCCAAAAACTTTGTTCTCATCCGTGCCCTCCGGTCGCGGACCATAGATCGGTTGCGCGCAGCCGACCTCAACAGCCCCTACGTCGGGTCCGGCACCCACGAAATGATCATTCACGTTCGGCAAGAGTAGCGCCCTGTCAATCGCTCTTGAACCGGCGCCGGGTGTGACGTCCTGCGGCTGCATGAATGTCTTAGAGTCGGCGGGAGGTATCAGGCAGTTCGCGAATACGCTGCCGTTCGCGCATACGGCTGTGAGAAGCTGCCCGTTGTGTTCCAAGGGGCTCGTGGTCTGCAGGTTGCGGAAGTTGTCAAAGGTGGTGTAAACCCCGCCGAGCACGAACGAGAATTTCCCGTCTGTGTTGTAGCTGTCGTAGTCGAGCGTCCAGTGGTCCTGGTTGCAGGTCACATCTACCTCTCTGTCAGATTGCGGCGAAGGTCCGACAAAAAGATTATTCTCGATCACGAAGTAGTGGCAGGTCGCACTGGTTTGGTTGTTCCAGGCCTTGCCGGCTGAGACGAACGTGTTATTGAAAGCGAGCATGCCGCTGGGCGGGTTGGAGCCGTTCGGATGCATCTTCAGTTGCTCATTTTGGACATTCACGACTACGTTCCGGAAGATGTAAAGCGGGCCACCATTGATGGGCTGGAGGCTTGGCCCTTCCCACATATTGGTAAGCCGGTTTCGGGAATAGCGGACATTGCCTTCGGATCCATCCATCTCGCTCGTGTCGTCGTAAGTCCAAAGGATATCGTTCCCATAGAAGTCGTTCGCGCGAGCGCCTACCAGCCAGTTCGCGATGGCATCGCCGTATCCAGACACCCGGTTATGCGCCACAACGTGCCCATGGCCGTAAATGCCAATGCCGTCGACGCTCGACAATCGACAAGTCTTATCGGTAAGGCACGTCTTCGGCCAGGCGATTCGGCCCTCCATGATGTTGTCGGCGATATAGAAATCGGTCTGCACCGACACGCTGGAGTTAGAACCCATAATGCCATAATCGGTGTCGCGGAAATGGAGACGGCGGAACACATTGGCGGTTGTCGGATTAAAGGTCCGAATGGCGCGAACCGCGTTCTGGATGGTCAGGTATTCCACATGGATATAGCTGCCGTAAACTTCCAGGACGTTACACCTTTGGCAGTTCCTACCGTCCAGAATCGTGAGGTCAGTATAGGTGCCATTGACGAAAGTGTTAGCCCCGCGGATCACAATTGGGTTCTCAAGTGTGCCGCTGCTAGCAATTTGCCAGTTTCCGCTGCTGTAAGTGCCTGCGGCCAGTGTAATGATATCCCCGGCCTGTGCCGCGCTAAGGGCGCTGGTCAATTGCGCCGCGGTGTTCACATTAACAATCCGTGGAGTAACCGGGTCGCCAGGAACGGCTCGCGTTACCCCCGTGAGAGTTAGCATTGTCTGCGTCCCGAGGTTGACATTGGTCTCATCCACAATCCCATCGGGATCGGAGACGACCAATTGAATGTCATACGCCGTATTTGCCCGAAGGTCGAAAATGCTCCCGGCAAAATTGGGGGTCACGACCTCCTGCGTAACCACCTCCGGATGGACTCGGAACAAAGGGAGTGCTTCAGGAGCTTGCGCCCAACTCGTGTGGCTGCCTGAAACGCGGTACTTCACCGTCACTGAAGCATTCAAGTTGTCATCGCCAGTGATCGGCTGCTTGACACCTAAGGCGCTTAAAGTTGGACGGTCGAGTTGGGTTCGGCTGATATGGAGCACGTCATCGGCCAGCAGCGGGCAACTGAGCACCGCCCAAAAGCCTAAAGCCCTTACTGCGGCCCCAAACTTCCGTCGAAAATCCGAAGAAGGTACTTTCAAACGATGGCTTTGCATGATGAGACTCCTTTCCATTGATTAGTCCTAAAAGCAGCAGTTGAAGCAGGAATGGAAACAAACGAGTATAAATTCCGGAGGGCCTCGGTCGAGTGGGCAGGCCGCCCTCCGTTTGAATAGAGGGCATCTGTGGCTATTCGTGTCCATTCGTCGTTTCACGAACCTTCTACTACAGCCGTTGTCGGATTTAGTAGGTTTTTAGAATTTTTTCGTGCGACTGAATGCTGTGAGGAAGCCTGCGATACCGGACTGTATGGTCAAATCGACTGGGGTGTCAATCCGAACTGACAAATAATATTCTGGAAGAAGAATCCGCAGCTTGCAAGCGGAAACAGGACCGCGCCTCGGAGAATTTTTTCAGCTTCGGGTTCCACGCCCTGCGGAGTGTCATGGCTTGGACGGTCTTGTCATACGAGGCTGCTGGCGCGGTCACAGTTGGCGATGACAGAGTTGACCACGTCGGGTTGCGGATCGCGACTTTGTCACGTTGTAGAATTTCAGCGCGCTGGAGGCCTAAGAGAGCGGGCAGCCGTCGAGAACGCGTGAGACGCATTCCTGAGTTTGGGTGAGGAGAGCACAGCCCACAGATCATTCCGAACTCAAGCAAAATCTTCTCACGCGATCTGAGTGAACGCCCCGGAGAATTGGCTACAAGTTGGCTTCCAGTGAAGTGAAGGACTTCTCATCCATCGAACTGGAGACGGCCACGTTCTTGAAAAGGATGCGCATGGGCTTCCCCTTCATTTTCATTTCCGTCGAGAGCATGATGCCGCCGTACTGTTGCCAATTCAGCCAATCAAAGGCCGTGGCAGGGCCCTTCCCTCCCTTAAGAATAAATTCCCACTTGTCCATCAGCCCGGTCTTTTGGTTGACAAAGGCCCAGTATTTGTCCTTCGGCGTTAGCCCCACATTCTCAAAGGTCAGCAACACCTTGTCCCAAACTTGACCCTGATCGCCCTTGGAGGTTCCTTCGTATTTCAGATGAACCCCGCGATCTTTCCATTTATAAGGCATTAACAGCCAATAAGAGTCATTGATGAATCGCTCATAGCCTGTGTCCAGGAACTTTTGACTTGCTTCTGCTGGAGCAGGTTTCCCATTAACGAAGACGTCTCCCTTTTTGGCATTAATGTCCTGAAAGAGTACCACGTATTTCTGCCCTTTTTCGGTTGTGCCCTCCACGCGATAGCGTCCTGTGTAACGGTCCCACAGATGTTTGAAGTCGCCCACCTCCTTGCCATTCTGCTCGACCACAAAATCGAAACGCAAATAGCGTGCTTTCTCCCAATTCTCCTTTCCTCCCAAAGCTTGCAGAAGCCGGTCAGCGACCTCGAGGGCCTTAGGATCAGCGCTGGAAGAGCTTTGGGCCTCGGGAGATTGACCCCAGCTCTCTAAAGTGAAAACGAGTAGTCCGACAACCAACAATTTGTAACGAAACGACTGGCACATGGTTCTGTTAACCTCCTTTGTCAGCTCTGAGGATTTAACCCTAATTCCAAGTGAAATAGATTGGCCTCTAATCTGAGTCCAGGTGAAGCGAAGCCGAGAACAATTTAGAGAATTCATTGGACGCTGTGACCATTCGCCCTAAAGTCTGCTCGCCATCATGGCTGCCAGGTCGGCGGTTCGACAGGCGTATCCCCACTCGTTGTCGTACCAGGCTACCACCTTTACCATGTTGCCTAAGACCAGAGTGTCGATGGCGCTGTAGATTGAAGAGTAGGTGCTTCCCTTTAGATCGGTAGATACCAGTGGTTCATCGGTCACGGCCAATATCCCTTTCATGGGTCCCTGGGCATATTCCAACATGACTTGGCGAATCTGTTCCTTGCTGGCTTCCTTATCCAGGGTAGCCGTGAAATCGATCACTGATACAGTAGGAGTGGGTACACGAAAAGCCATACCGCCGAACTTGCCTTTTAATTCCGGGATCACCAATCCCACAGCCCGAGCTGCACCCGTTTCCGAGGGAACAATGTTTTGGCCGGCCGCACGGGCATCGCGCATGTCCTTGGCAGCGAGATCCTGCAGCTTCTGCGTGTTGGTATAGGCGTGAACAGTGGTGAGGAGGCCTTTTTGAATGCCGAACTTGTCATTAAGTACCTTGGCCACGGGAGCCAAGCCATTGGTGGTGCAGGAGGCATTGGAAACAATATGATGTTTGGCAGGGTCATACTTATCAGCATTCACTCCTAATACAATGGTGATATCCTCGTTCTTGGCAGGAGCAGAAATAATCACCTTCTTGGCTCCGCCGGAACTGATATGTGCCTTGGCCTTGGTGGCATCGGTAAACAGGCCGGTGGATTCAATCACCAGTTCAACCCCCATCTCCTTCCATTTAATCGTTCCAGGATCCCTTTCAGCAGTGACCGAAATCTTTTTTCCATCCACCAGCAGATGACCGTCCTTCACTTCGACGGTCCCACGATAAGGACCGTAGGTTGAATCATACTTAAACAAGTGCGCATTGGTGGCAGCGTCAAAGAGGTCGTTGATGGCGACGACCTCCAGAGTCTCAGAATGCCGCTCTTTAATGGCACGCAGCACCTGCCGCCCAATGCGGCCAAAGCCATTGATGCCGATTTTGTGAGTCATGTTTTTCTCCTTATTTATGATGACAACGGATTAAGCACGGCTCATCTCCCGTTGAATGGCACCGCCGCCGACGAAAACCAGCAGAGATAGCCACTCTGAGTGGGGACCAACAGCTCTAAAAGTGCTCGCCGTGGCTACCGAGACACTATTTTCAAGGCAGTTATCCATGCCACATTGGCGACACCAATGAGCGCGAAAATGACCGTCCCCTCCTCGTTCTTGTCGTCGGTCTTTGAAAAGGAGATTACGAGTGCAAGCGGATGACGACGCGGACAATTTTCATAGGGGTCAAAAGTCGACCCCGCGCTTTTCGCTACCTCACTCGTCTACATTCTAACCAAAAACATAAGAAAGAAATGAGACTAAAATGCCAGTTGCTTTAAAACGCCTCGCAAAAGCTCTACAGAACGCTTGAGGGCTGCTAATTCTTCTTCAGCGTATGGCAGTGGAAGCGCTGCGCCGATGCCGTTTCTGCCGACAAGTGAAGGAACCGAAATACAAACATCCTCAATGCCATGATAACCCGATAACAAGCTACTCACCGTAAGAATGGCCTGCTCATCGCGAAGTATTGCCTCCAGAATTCGCACCACTGCCAGGCCCACGGCCCAGTTGGTGGCCCCTTTAGCCGCAATGACTTGGGCCGCGGCATCTCGCACGTTATGGAAAATCTCGTGCCGATCCAACTCTGTCAATGGCAGGCAGCTCGGGGAAGAGAAAGACTGGAGCGGCACATTGGCCACTTGAGCGCTGGACCAGAGGGGAACTTCACTGTCTCCGTGCTCCCCCACCACGTAGGCATGAACGTTGCTGACCGCCACATTCAATCGTCGGGACAACAGCGATCTAAACCGAGATGTGTCAAGAACCGTTCCTGATCCAAGCACGCGGGCCCAGGGCAAACCAGAAAGCTTCACGGAGATATAAGTGAGCACGTCTACGGGGTTGGAGACAATCAGAAGTAATGCCCCAGGAGCCGCATCCAATACCTGGGGAATCAGTTCGCGAAAGACATTCGCGTTGGTGGCAGCCAGTTCAAGACGGGTCTGTCCAGGGTTTTGTTTGGCACCGGCGGTAATGACGACAATGGCAGATCCTTTGCAATCGGGAACCGAGCCTGCAGCTATATTGACCGATGGAACAAACATCGAACCGTGCATCAGGTCCTTAGCTTCTGCCTCCGCTTTTCGGGCCACGACATCAGAGAGTACTATCTCATGGGCCAAGCCGTTGAGCATGGTTGCATAGGCAATGGTGGAGCCCACCGCGCCAGCACCAATGATGGCGATGCGAGTGCTTGAGGCAGGAAGGGCTGCGTTGATTAATGTCATGGGCTGCTGGACTAATAAAGCCAAAAAGAATAACCGCCAACACGCCGGGCACCACGGCTTTCCAGAGAGGGCGACCTTATCTAAGGCCCGCTTCTTAGGGACGTCCTTTAGGCTCCTTTTCCTCTTTACTAAATCCGCCATTCAGAAATACGGTAACGTATTTCGTTTCCATTCGTGCTCCTACTCTTGCTCCTGCTCTGGGTCAGCTTTCTGCCGACTAATCGAGTAAGAGCACGAGCAAGAGCAAGATGATATTTTGGCAAATGATCGGCCTGGAAACGGAAAAGGCTTCGTAAAGCATTTATGAAAATCGAGTGCTAAAGCACAGCGGTCTTGATCAAATTTGTACTTCCAGTCCGCCCCACCGGAACACCGGCCGTGATGACAACATGATCTCCCTTGCGCGCCAGCTCGGAGCGTCGGGTCATCTCTAGGGCTTTCTCCAATAGCTCGTCAGTACTGGAAACATTGTCAATCAAGAAAGGATAGACGCCCCACACCAAGGCCAATTGGCGCACGGTGGTCTCATGACGGCTCATTCCCAGTATCGGCGGGTGTGGCCGATAACGAGACACCATCAGGGCCGTATGCCCGGACTCCGTGTTGGCGATAATGGCCGAGGCACAAAGTTCTTTGGCCAGGAGACACGCGGCGTGAGCCACGGCGGCTGACATCGAGGCTTCACTGAGTTCTCGTCGATGCAGAAAACGGTCGGTGTCGAAGACCTGTTCGGTCTTGTTGGCGATGTTGGCCATGACGTGTACCGCCTCGACGGGGTACTTGCCTATGGCTGTCTCTCCGCTAAGCATGACCGCATCGGTGCCGTCCAAAATGGCATTGGTTACGTCGGAAACTTCCGCGCGTGTTGGCGTGGGGTTCTCAATCATTGATTGCAGCATTTGCGTGGCTGTGATAACTACCTTACCGCGTTGATTACACAACGCAATGATCTCTTTCTGCTGCAGCGTGACCGTCTCGAGATCGGTCTCGACGCCTAAATCTCCTCTCGCGACCATTAGGCCATCCGACTCCTCGACGATCCCTTCGATGTGGGTCAAGGCTTCACGCTTTTCAATTTTAGCGATTACCCGAGTCTTGGCACCTGTCCGAAGGATCAATTCCTTTAGAGCACGGACATCTTCGGCGGTTCGCACAAAGGAGAGGGCCACAAAATCAACCCCTTCCCGAATACCAAAAGCGAGATCTATCTGGTCCTTTTCGGTTGGAATCTTTAGCTCGCGGAGAATCGTGTCCGGCAGATTAATTCCTTTATGAGAAGAGACTGAACCTCCAACCACCACTGAACCAATGACTCCGTCGGTTTCAATGTGTTTGACGCGAAGCTCGATGGAACCGTCATCCAGAAGAATCCTTTGTCCTTCTTTCACTTCGCGGGGAAGCCAGGGACAGGAAGGAATTGGCAATTGATCTGTCTTGCCATCATCCACCCGAACGGAAAGCCTCACGTCACTGCCGGGTTCAAGCCGCACAGATCCTTGTGGAATTTCACCAATTCGCAACTTGGGACCACACAGATCCTGCAGCACGGCCAATGGCGTTCCCGTCTCTTGGGAAACTTGGCGTACCATCTGAATGGTCTCGTGGTGCTGCGGATGGCTCCCATGAGAAAAATTGAGTCTGGCGACGTTCATGCCAGCTTCCACCATGCTCCTGACAATTTTTGGCGAGGAACTGGCGGGTCCCAAAGTGGCCACAATTTTGGTATTTCTAAAGCACATCCTTGCTCCTAAGGCAACAGGCTTAGTTGGTGGTGCAGCTATTTGCGCCTGGGTTGATCGCTGGGATTTTTTTAACCTGAGGATTGAATCACATCACAAATAAATTAGCATGCTCCCTGTCGATCACAGCCAAGGACATTTTTCGATTAAATGATCCTTCCAGGATTCCCACCCCATGAAACAATTCATACGGTACGATCGCATTCAATGGAATGGTAATAGTCTTATTGTGTGTGCACATGTATCGTCCTCAGCCGAACAGGATCCAGTGAAAACAAAAAAATTATAATCGCATGATGTTACAATGGCAAAGCATTAGGGAGGATATTGGGGCCTATCCTTACACCTTTGAAAAAGGATCTGTTGATGTCTAAGATAAAAATATACACAACCTCCTGGTGTGGCGATTGCCGTGCAGCCAAACGATTTCTGGTCGAAAAAGCCATTGACTACGAAGAGATCAATATTGAAAAGGTTCCGGGCGCTGCCGAGATTCTAAAGCGGGCCACCGGGGGAAGAAGATCGGTGCCCACCTTCGATATTGAGGGTTCCTTTATAACTTGCAGTCCCTTTGATCGAACGAAATTCTCAGAGGCATTAAAAGCCTTGAGGGTTGAAGGATGATTCAGCCCACGCTGCAAAAGACCCCAGATACTTCTTGCCCTTCGAATCTGAGGATCTCTCAGCCGCCCCGGGGTTATCGTTTTACTTCCGACTCGGTTGCCCTGGCGAGGTTCATTCGAATATCTCCCTCGGAATCGTTATTGGATCTTTGTACCGGCGTAGGGATAATCCCGCTGCTGGTGTGGGAGCGGAACCCGTTTTGGTATGCCGTAGGGATCGAACTGCAGAAAGAACTCGCTGAGCTGGCGGCCAAGAACGTAAGGCAGAATCATCTGACAGAAAAGATCTTGATTGTTCAAGAAGACCTTCGCGTTTTCAGGTTCGACAGTCTTGACCTCCCACAGAGATTTCCGACGGTCGATCGATTCGATGTTATCTCCGCTAATCCACCCTACCGGGCGGCAGGCAGCGGTCGAATGAGTCCCAATTCTCAAAGGGCACTGGCTCGACATGAAATCCAATTGACATTTCCACAGCTAATCAAAGCCTGCCAACAATTCCTCAAACCTGACGGTCGATTCTGTTTTGTTCACCTGGCGGCAAGGGAAACCCAAGTTCTTGGGAACCTGAAAGACCATGGATTCACAATCCGGCGTAAAGAATACTCACGCACCAAGGGTCACAAAGCTTTACTCCTGATTGAAGCAGGTTACGATCCAAGCTCACATCAGTCATGAATGGTTTTTCTCTCAAGATCCCCCCACAGCACTGGTTGAAGGCCATGCCTAAGCTAACCTTCCTGCGACTGATTGGAATCTTATCTTTCTTGACTTTCTTCTTTTTATTGGCAAAGCCAGTCACATCCGATCACTTGCCCGATCCCCATTCAAAAACTCGCGTTAAGACTATCTATGTAATCCTCTGGTTTGATACCGAAGATTACATATTGCCGCAGAGCGATGATGCGGCTCTGCGCGTGGCGGAGATTCTCACTCAGCAAGGAGTCAGGGCTACTTTCAAAATAGTTGGCGAGAAAGCCCGGACCCTCGAGAAACGCGGGCGACAGGATGTCATCGCGGCTCTAAGCCGCCATAATATCGGGTATCATTCAAATCTCCACAGCCAGCAACCTTCCCCGGCATTACGTTTGAGCAACATGGGTTGGGAAGAGGGGGTCCAAGAATTCGATCGCACCGAAAGAGTAGGCTTCGACGAGGTCCACCGCATCTTTGGAATAACACCTGTCTGCTACGGCCAACCGGGAGCCTCTTGGGCACCTCAAAGCTACCTGGCCTTGAAAAGGTGGGGAGTTCCTCTTTATCTAGATGAAGGGGAACACGTCGGCATCGATGGTCAACCTTTTTGGTACGGTGGAATGTTAAATGTGTTCAACATGGGCAAAAACCAGACCCGAGTCCAACTCCACAAAGCGGCTGACGTTGATGAAGCCAAAAATGAGTTTGAGAAGATCTATCTAAGACTCAAGAATAGTGAAGGCGGGTTAGTCAGCATTTATTATCATCCCTGTGAATTTGTGCACCAAGAATTCTGGGATGTAGTCAATTTCGCGCACGGGGCCAACCCGCCTGCGGAAGAATGGAAAAAACCAAGAATAAAAACTGCTCAAGAAATTGAGCAAGGCTACAGGAATTTTGAGGACTATATTGCTTATTTAAAGAGTCACTGCGATGTGAAGTTTGTCACGGGAAGCGAAGTGCTGGAGCTTTACAAGGATGATGCCCCTCGGAAGGCATTCTCCAAGGAAGACATCCTGAAAACAGCCGGGGCCGTGCAACGGGAGATTAACTACCAGGCCTGGCCGGGATTTTCAATTTCACCTGCCGAAATTTTCTTTCTTTTGAATTCCTACTTAGCCGCTTATTTAAAGACGCAACAAGCTCCTGCCAGTGCCGGGTGCGAGTTTGTTTACGGCCCCATCCGAAGGATCGAAACTGGCCAGCAAAGCGGTTCGCTTTCCTGGAACCAACTTGCGGCTGCTTGTCTTGATGTGCAGTCGGCCTTGAAGAAAAACCAACAAATTCCCAGTGAGATCTGGGTTGGTTCGCATCCGCTCAGTCCGGCTGACTACCTGGCAACCTTGGGGGAAGCGATTCAACGATTGGTAACCCTTGGCAAGCCTAAAATGACTCTTTCGGTTCGACACGGAAATTTTACCGCCGAACAATACGTGGCGCGAGATTCTCTGGAGATTTGGAAGTGGCCTATCTTCCCTGACGGTTTCCATTCTCCAAAGATCATGGACCTGGCCCAATTACAGGCATGGACGTTGAAACCGGCTGTCTTGAACAAGTAGCCCAGTCTGCATAATGTCACTTCTGGCCTTCATGATGGGAAAGAGAGAGCTTGATGTTGAGTGAGGTATTGCTGTGGGGTGGCTTTAGCCTCTTCGTGTTGACGATGCTGATACTTGACCTCGGCGTGTTTCACCGCACCGCCCATGTGGTTAAGATCAAGGAGGCGCTCCTGTGGTCTGCTCTTTGGATTGCCCTGGCGCTCGCCTTCAATGCTGGGATCTATTTCTGGCAGGGGCCGGTGAAGGCTCTTGAATTTCTGACCGGCTATTTAATCGAAGAGGCTTTGAGCGTCGACAATCTATTTGTTTTTGTGGTGATATTTTCCTATTTCCGGGTTGAGCCTCTTTATCAGCACCGCGTACTTTTTTGGGGGATACTGGGCGCGATTATTATGCGGGCATTCTTCATTGCCATGGGGGTTACATTAATAAAGCAGTTCCACTGGGTGATCTATCTCTTTGGAGGATTCCTGGTTTTCACCGGAGTCAAGATGGCCTTGCAAAAGGATAAGGAGCTTCACCCTGAGAAAAATCCGCTGTTGAAGTTGTTCCGGCGCTACACGCCTGTGACAGAGAGTTATGTAGACGGCAAGTTTTTTGTGGGACGAAAGGGAAGGACGATGGCCACGCCGCTGTTCGTGGTTTTATTGTTAGTTGAGGCCACCGATCTGATGTTTGCGGTGGATTCGATCCCTGCCGTCCTGGCCATCACTCACGATCCGTTTATTGTTTATACCTCCAATATCTTCGCAATCTTGGGATTGCGTTCGATTTTCTTTGCGCTCTCGGGAATTATTCAACTGTTTCAGTATCTGCAGTACGGGCTTGCAGCCATCCTGGTCTTTGTGGGGGTGAAAATGTTGCTGGCCGATGTCTATAAGATACCAGTGACCATTGCTCTCGGTGTGGTTGCAAGCATCCTGGCAGTTTCCGTGATTGCTTCAATTGCATGGCCTCCCAAGGAAAAGGGCATCCACCTTAGTGTAGATCCAGTGGTGAAAAAGGATCCTGCCAATCCTGCTTGAGGTGAATCCATTGAGGCGAATAACGGAATCAACCGAAATCAAAGGAGAAGCACCTTTGCAAACGGTTAGCGAAAGAGACGCCATTCGGACTGCTATCTTGGGAATCTTTGTCAACGGTGTGCTGGCAACCGCCAAGCTGATCGGCGGAATTTTGGGAAATGCCTATGTTCTGGTAGCTGATGCTGTTGAGTCCATGATCGACATCTTCAGCTCGTTTGTGGTGTGGCGTGGGCTGGCGGTTGCGACACAGCCACCGGATGCCAACCATCCTTACGGACACGGCAAGGCGGAACCGCTGGCGGCCTCTTTTGTGTCTCTCACGCTTGTGGCTGCAGCCATAGGGATTGCTATTCAGGCGATTCGCGAAATTCTCACTTCACATCATTCACCCAGACCTTTCACGATTTGGTTACTCTTGATCGTGGTCATCACCAAGGAAAGCCTGTATCGCTTTGTCTTCAGCGTTGGGAGTAAACTCACCAGCACTGCGGTTCGCAGCGACGCCTGGCATCATCGTAGTGATGCTATTACGTCCGCGGCGGCCGCCGTAGGTATTGGCATTGCGCTTTGGGGAGGCAGCGGCTATGAATCAGCTGACGATTGGGCGGCTCTGTTCGCCAGTTGTATCATTGCATACAACGGTCTCCGTTTACTCAAACCAGCCGTCGATGAGTTGATGGACTCTTCTCCTTCGGAAGAGTTGCAGCAGCAGATAACAGCCTTGGCTATCCAGTGCCAGGGAGTCCTGGCAGTTGAAAAAGTCCTCGCTCGGAAGGCGGGTTTTAGCTATTTGGTCGATATGCATATCGACGTAGATAAGGCCATGACTGTGGAGCACGCGCATGACATCGCGCATCGGGTCAAAGATATCATCCGAGAACAAATTCCCAAAGTCGCCGAGGTGCTGATTCATGTAGAACCGTTTCCGAGACGTCAACCTGAGAGGAACTGATTGGGAGATGCGAGGGCTCGTCCGAGGTGGATTGTGGTGAAGATGGAATGTCGGACCGTGATACATAAGGCAGAAAGGTTCACCGGGATCACGCATCCCATATTACGATCCACAGGCTTCAGCCCAAAGCGATAGGTAATTCCTAATCGGCAAAGGTTACCCCTTCACTGCTTCTTAAACAGCTCCAGAAGCGCGGCCGCCATGGCTTTGACGCCGGTTTTTATGGTGGGTTCAGGAACTGGAGCAAAGAGGCTCGAATGTAGCGAGGGCAGGGGCTTGCCACCTTTCTGCAGACTTTCTTCAATCCTTTGAGGGCTCACAGCACCTACCCAAAAAATGCAGATCGGAACTTTCTCCGCGGTCCTTCCAAAATAACCGAAGTCTTCGCCGCCCATGACTGGCTCTCGGGTCACGACACTGTCCTTACCCAGGACGGCCTCCATGGCCCGAACAGCACGGCGGGTTAGTTCTGGATTGTTGTAAGTGGGGGGAATCGACTCAGGCTCCAGGACTTTCATGATGGGCTCTCGGTCTTTCGGTACGCCACCTGCCTGGGCCACGCCTTTGGCGATGCGCTCAATGCTTCCTAGAAGGTGAGCGCGCGTAGCATCGGAGTAGTGGCGAACCGTGAGCTGAAGTTGAACCTCATTCGGAATGATATTGTGCTTAGTTCCGCCGTGAATAGAACCGACCGTAATCACCGCTGGTTCAATGGCTGGGATTTCCCGGCTGACAATGGTCTGCAAGGCCATGATAGTTTGAGCCGCAAGAACAATGGGATCCTTGGTCGTATAGGGGTAAGCACCATGGCCCGAGATTCCGCGAATGGTTAAATCCACCGAATCCACTCCTGCCAAAGCGTTTCCTTGACACAGTCCGACCTTACCTGCCTCTAGGCCAGCGTCGTCATGCAAGGCCAACACACAGTCGGGCCGGGGAAACTTTTGGTAGAGACCTTCGGCCAGCATGGCTTTGGCGCCGCCACCCCGTTCCTCAGCGGGTTGACCGATCATTACCAGAGTCCCATGCCAACGGGTTTTCATTTGGTTTAGCAATCGGGCTGTGCCAATGAAACAGGTCATGTGGATGTCATGACCGCAGGCGTGCATTACTCCCACTTCCTGACCCTGATCATTTTTAACGCGGACACGGCTGGCATATTCGATGTTGGTTTCTTCAGTTACTGGCAGCCCATCCAAGTCGGTGCGCACCATTACCGTTGGCCCTTCGCCATTCTTCATCACACCCACCAGTCCCAGTCCGCCGAAATTAGCCGTGACTTCAAAGCCGATATTCTCCAGTTCGTTCTGGATTCGTTCGGCGGTTCGGGTCTCATGGAAAGATAATTCCGGGTTGGCATGAAGATGCCGGTAGAGTTGAAACAGCGAATTGTATTCCCGTTCTGCCAGCAAATGAATTTCATGGTTGGAGAGAGACTGCTGAGGACTTAAAGCCTGTGAACCGTCAATATCGACCAGAAACAACAACAAGAAGAACGACACCAGTAAAAGAGACGGGTTCGAAAAGGAACGCATTTTCCAGACACCTCCTACAATACGTTCGATCTAAGGACGAAGGAACAGGACCAGTTCCCTCTGCACCTCATGAAAGTCTGCAAATGCCTTGTGCGGAATCTGCTGTTCCGCGCAATAACGGGCCAATCCTGCCTTGGCAAAAACTAAATCGGCAATACGTGCAGCTCCTCTGTCAGACAATCCATCCCCCAGATAGACCACGCAATACCCCTCAGCTTTGGCTTGGCGCACGGCGCGGGATTTGTCATGCCCCCAGGGAGTCTCATCCAGGAATTGCAAGCTCCACTTGCCCTGGTCAATCCGCAATGGATTAGCCAGAACCTTAACTTGCTTGAGACTGTAAGGCCGCAAGAGATCTTCGATTATATCCTTAATCCCAGCACTTAAGATGGTTAATGGGATATTCTCTTTGCAACACCATGCAGCAAAGGCAGGAAACGCCTTGTCGATTTCCACATGTTTTCTTAGATAGGACAAGATCTCTTCGAGAGTTCCTTGTATCAATGCTACCTCCTGCTGGATGCCGTCACGCAGCGAGAGTTCACCCGAAGCAATCCTTTTCCCAATCCCTTGACGAAACTCCGGGCCGGCAAAGGTTTCTGCCAGAAAGTTCAGGGTGTCAGGACACGCTATGGTCCCGTCAAAATCGCTGAAAATGGCTAGGGGCTTCGAAGCAGATAAAACAAGAAAACCTGAAGAAGTCATATTCGCGCTGTTGTCACTGAGTGGTCCGCCCCCCGCTTGCAGGACCCGTTCCTGCCTCCCAATAGTGGACGCGGACTGAAGATATTTAACCAACTCGCCCGATCCGCACAACAAAAATCGCCTTGAATTTGTGCCCTGCGCAGTATTTAATAGACTACTTTTAAAATGGCTCTTCCCAGTTCATTGAAAGGAAAAAGTGTATGGTCTCAAAATGGCTTGTGAAGATTCTGCAAAGTTCCGGCCAGTGCCTTCTAGGTTTTCTCACTTGCTTCTCCTGTTCGCCACTGAAACTGGAGACGGGGGGGCTGGCACAGGCGGGTAGCATCTCTGCTCACACAACTCCGGGCCCAAGCAGCAATCCGCGATCCACTACTAGCAATTCAACCTACACCCCTAATGCAGTCAACCTGGCCGCTCGCAAATGGTTTCAAGATGCGAAGTTCGGATTGTTCATCCATTGGGGAGTTTATAGCGTCTTGGGTGAAGGCGAGTGGGTAATGAATGAGAAAAGGATTCCTATTTCAGAGTACGAAAATCTGCCCCCCCAATTCAATCCGACCGAGTTCAATCCCGCCGAATGGGTTGCCTTGGCCAAAGCGGCGGGAATGAAATACATCACCATTACCAGCAAACATCATGATGGCTTTGGCATGTTCGATTCCAAGGTGTCTGACTATGACATAGTGGATCGCACTCCCTACAAGAAGGATGTGCTTAAAATGCTGGCAGAAGAATGTAAGAAGCAGGGGATTAAGCTTTTCTTCTATCACTCCCACCTGGATTGGCATCATCCCGATTACTTTCCACTAGGACGCACAGGACACTATTCCGGACGCGCTGCCCAGGGAGATTGGTATAAGTACTTAGACTACATGGATGATGAACTCCGTGAGCTCTGCAGCAATTATGGGGAAATTGGAGGGATCTGGTTCGATGGCTGGTGGGACAAGCCAGACGCCGATTGGCGGCTGGATAAGACTTACAAACTGATTCACGAGCTACAGCCGCAAGCCCTAGTGGGCAACAATCATCACCGAAAACCCTTTGCCGGCGAGGATTTCCAAATGTTTGAAAAGGACTTGCCCGGAGGAAAGACAGCGGAGTTCAACAAAGACGCCGAGATTGGCGATCTACCCTTGGAAACCTGCGAGACCATCAATAAGTCTTGGGGGTATAACAAAAATGATAAATCTTTCAAGAGTGAAAGAGAACTTCTTCATTACCTGATTCGGGCCGGACACAACGCCAACTGCCTGCTGAACATCGGCCCCTTGCCCACAGGAACGATTCAGCCCGAGTTTGTGACACAGCTTAAAGCCATGGGGCAATGGATAAGTAAGAACGGCGATAGCATCTATGGCACACGGGGAGGTCCGATTGCCCCTCGACCCTGGGGAGTCACAACCCATAAAGGGAACAAGGTCTATTTGCACATCCTGGATTGGCAGGATACACAGCTCCCTATACCCCCCCTGCGCGGCATAATTCGAAGCGCCAAATTCATGAAGACCGGGCGTAAAGCGGACCTCATCGACACCGGATATGGCCTTGTGCTCCTCATTCCAGAGGGAGCCATTGACCCGATAGACACGATTGTGGTATTGGAGATGTAGAGGAACATCTCTAATTCTAGGATTGATCTATTTGAGGGCAAATACTATTCTGATCCGTGCTCTTTCTCGAAACTGAGGAAAGCAGAAGTCGGATTTTTTTGCGGCACAGAGAGAAAAAGGAGTGAGAGAATGAAAAATTTCGTAGCGTCAAAGCCCCTCGTCATCTCGATGATTTACGTGGTAGGGACAGGGGTTTCTCTTTCTGCAATCCAGGAACAAGATTCCTTTGCGCCCAAACAGCCCAAGGTCTACACCTGGGAAAACGTGGGAGAGATCACAAAAATTTCAGGGAAAACTTTCTCTATCCAGCGGACCTTGAGAATTTCTGATTCGAGTTGGAGCCTGGAACCTGCGGCGGTGTCTCAGGCCTCCCAGCTACAAAACGGCGATCAGATTATGGCCAGAGGCAAGACACTGTCCGACGGAACTTTTGAAACGAAGCGGATTTACATGGTCTCGCCGTCAAAATCCCATCGCCAAGCCGACGGGGGTAAGACCATCGTTCTGGGTGATGATCATGGGAGGCCGGAAAGTAGATATCCGCGTATTCCGGGCTATGGAGATCCAACTCTTGAAGGCCGCGGCCGTGGAGGTTATCCTGGCGGTGACTCGCGGGTGCCTCCTCCAGGAACTCCAAGGGGAGGTAATCGGGGTTCCCCCGGTGGGTTGCAAAACGCACGGACCTCGCACCTGCCTCGTTTCTTGCCCGGCGATCTAGAAGGAATCATCGAGCAGGTGAGTTCCGAGAGCGTGACCTTATCCCAGTCTTTTGTCATAGATAAAGAGACTGCTATCGTAACCACTGATGGAAAGAAGCTCCAAAGCAACGAGCTGAAGGTCGGTCGTCGTGTGGCCGTGACGATTAAAGACGAAATCGATCTGAAGACGCAGGCCAGAAAAGCCACCGTCGTCCGGTTGCTGCCTTGATGAAGGTTTGAGAGGGGTGGTTCCTTATGGCTACACGATATTTTTCAAAACCTTATTGTTAGGCACTCTCGTGCTGTCAAGCGCTCTGAAGGACTCTGTGATTATGAGCCAATCAAAGAATCGAACGGCTACTGCTGCGAAAGGCACGGAAGTTGTGACTCTGGGCGGCGGCTGCTTCTGGTGTATTGAGGCGGCCTTTGATGAACTAGAAGGGGTGGAGCGGGTGGAGTCTGGCTATTCAGGCGGTTCGGTCGCCAATCCGACTTACCGCCAAGTCTGCACGGGCACAACAGGGCATGCCGAAGTGATACAGATCACTTTCGATCCGGGAGTCATTTCACTGAAGGAACTCCTAGAAATTTTCTTTACTGTACACGACCCTACCACCCTGAACCGCCAGGGACCGGACATAGGCCCGCAGTACCGCTCGGTGTTTTTCTACCGTAACCAGGAACAAAAATCCACAGCCGAGCAAGTGATCAAAGAGATTCAAGCAGCGAAGGTATGGAATGCACCGATCGTGACAGAAATCGCTCCATTTCTGGGGTTTTACAAGGCCGAAGATTATCATCAAGAGTACTTCAAACTGAGCGGTGAGCAACCCTATTGCCGCCTCGTGATTGCACCGAAGATGGCGAAATTCAGACAACATTATCGGGATAAGCTGAAAAAGAAATAATCTCCTGATAGGGTCTTCCCAGGCGCCACAGCCAACGACCTCTTCGCCAGCTGAGCTTGGAATCGATAGAAGGTAGCCACATCCGGGAAAGGCGTCTTTGTTTGAGAGCAGCGGGAGGGCCCTTTAGGCCGAAGTTCCACTTGGCCATAAGAGCTTCCTCACTATTGGACGATGGGGCCGGTTTAGGGAGATGGAATCTCATGTCGGTTCTTGGGTCTTGAGGATTTCCCTCCCGAGCCGGCCACTTCCTGAACCCACCGAATAGAACCACCCATGCTTGTGGTCTGAGAGCTGATGCAAATCACCCAAGACCACAAGGACCGGCCCCAACTGCGTGTGAATGGATACCAATAGACAGACGTCTATCATCCTTTTTGATGGCGTTTGCAACCTGTGCAACAATTCAGTTAATTTTATAATTAGTCGAGATCCGCACAAGCATTTCAAATTTGCTGCACTTCAATCTCTCGCCGGTCAAAGATTGTTGCAGGAGAACGACCTGCATCCGAGACAACTGGAGACATTTATTCTGATTGAAGAGGGACAGGTCTACAGTCGATCAAGTGCCGCGTTGCAAGTGGCCAAACGATTGAACAAGCCGTGGCCCCTGCTGTACGTCTGCAAGTTAATGCCGGTGCCGATCCGGGACAGAATATACAACCTTGTGGCGAAGCACAGGTACAGACTATTTGGAAAGAGAGAAACGTGTATGGTTCCCACATCTGACGTGAAAGAGCGCTTCATATCGTGATTGCCGTCAAACGATCCGGTCTCAGAAGGCCGCGGTCTTTGAATTTTTGGGTCACATTTCAGAATTGGATGGGTGATCCGGATTCGAAAAATCTATCGAGGGAGCAATCGAGGTCGCGCATCGACTCGTCATATTCAGTGGCTTGCTGTAACTCCCTGGCAATGCTATCGTGGTCGTAAGCATCTTTTAATTTTACGATCTCCCCTTGGAACTGAGCTGCAATCAAGGATGGCTCGCCTTCAGCCTTCGGTCCCGCAACACGCAAGACACGTGCTTTAGCACTAAAGGTCGGGCAAGAATTTGCCTCTTCATGTTTACCCGAAAAAATGGTCAAATCCAGTACCGCGCCAGCTTCAATTGGATGTCTCAACCAGAAAGAAACTCCTCCCGTGCTGACATCGTTTGTTTTCGTAGTTTCGCTGAACGGGAGTTCAGAAAGACCATAACCGCTCACAATAATGATAGAGTCGTCAACAATTCGATCTGAGGATCTTCGTTCCCTTCCTGTTTTTTCACTCTCCTCATTCTTGTTCCCTCCCCACGAGGGTTCTGCCATCAGCAGGCCTTCCGCGGCTGATCTGTCAAGTGGATTAGAGAAATAATACCCCTGTCCATATTCACATTCCAAGCTTTTGAGCTGAGTCAGTTGTTCCATTGTTTCTACTCCTTCCGCTATCACATCTACGCCCAAATTATGGGCAAGTGTCATCACCGTCTGGACAAGCTCCGAGGTCTTCTTATCAACGCCCATTCCGTTGACGAACGAGCGATCAATTTTCAGTGTATTGATCGGAAAGCGGTGCAAGTAGCTCAGCGATGAATAGCCTGTGCCGAAGTCATCGATGCCCACTTGAATGTCCTTGACTCTCAATTGCATGAGAATAGCAACTGCGGTTTCAGGATTTTCCATGATCAGGCTTTCCGTAATCTCCAGCTTCAAGCTCTGTGCATCAAGTCCGGTCTCTTGTAAAATTTGGTCGATCTGTTGGACCACATCTGTTTGCATAAAATGTTTACAGGAAAGATTCACGCTGACTGTTAAGGGCGAGGTCCGGCGAAATTGTTTTTGCCAGAGGTATGTTTGGCAGCATGCCTCGCGGAGCACCCACAAGCCGATGGGAATGATCATTCCGGTTTCTTCCGCTACAGGGATAAACTCTGTAGGAGAAACTAGGCCTCGATTTGGATGTTGCCAACGAACCAGGGCCTCGAATCCGCTGATTTCGTTGGTGTTCAGCGACACAATGGGCTGAAAGTAGAGTCGAAATTCCTCGCGCTCGATGGCCAGTCGGAGGTCCGTCTCCAACTGCAAGCGCGCTACTGCATCGTCGCGCATCGTCGCATTGAATACCTCATAACGCGCTTTTCCAAGCGCCTTGGCGCGATACATTGCCGTATCGGCATCCCGCAGCAGCTCTTCGGGCTGCTCATAACCTGTTGTACTGATGGCGATTCCAATGCTTAGAGTGGTGAACACCTCATGCCCCTCCAGATTGAAGGGCAACAGCAGTTCCTTCTGTATCCGGTCAGCAACGCGAGTGGCGTCACTTACTTGTCTGATGTCATCGAGCAGGATTGTGAATTCGTCTCCCCCTGTACGTGCGACTGTATAAACCCCTCCTAGACGCGCGACTGTGTCACTGGATCGCAGACACCCTTCCAGCTTTCGAGCTATCGCGATAAGCAATTGGTCTCCGATCAGGTGTCCAAGGCTATCGTTAACTACCATGAAGCGATCAAGGTCCAAAGAGAGCACTGCAAATAAAGCGCTTTTGCGCCGTTTAGTTCGTTCGATCAAGCGCCTCAAGCGGTCCATAAATAATAGCCGGTTTGGCAGGCCTGTGAGCGCGTCGGTCACCTTGCTCTCCGTAATGTCAGCTTGAGAGCCAGCCATGCGGACGGCCCTTTGTTCGGCGTCACGGACTGAGAGCCCCCGGCACAGCATCCATCGGAAAGTTCCATCCTTTTGTAACATGCGATGTTCGCTTTCATAGTGGGGGGTCAGACCCTGAACATGGGATTGGATCTCTGCCTTTACGCGATCAATGTCTTCGGGATGCACCCGGTTGAACCATTCCTCCGGGCTGTTTCCGATCTCGCTCTCATCAAATCCAAGCATGGATTTCCAACGTGTCGAAAAATAAATCTGCCCGGTTTGTAGATTCCAATCCCACAGTCCGTCGTTGGCACCGCGAGCAGCCAGAGCGTAGCGCTCTTCACTCTCGCGTAGTGCTTTCTCCATCTTCTTGCGGAGTAACTGGGTTTGAATGCGGGCGGAAACGACCGGGAAGTCAATAGGCTTAGTTACATAATCGTTGGCCCCCAAGTCCAGGGCTGCCACAATATCCTGGCTCTGATTGACGCCAGTCACCATGATGACTGGAAGCTCTGTGGGGGAGTGAGTCCCGCGAAGGATTTTAAGAACCTCAATGCCAGTCATCCCAGGCATGCGGATATCCATGAGGACCAGATCGATGTTGCATTTCTCAAGCAGTTCGAGCGCTTCTTTCCCATTTCCCGCAACTGCTACCTTATGTCCCTTCCGGCCAAGATGCAGGGACAGCAGTTCCCGGATCTTTTCTTCGTCATCAACGACGAGTACGGAGCCTTGATTAGCTTCTTCTGTTTGAGTCCTTGTTCCAATTGCTTTTCCAGGCATGTTCGTAGTTGCAGGCTGCACAAAATCCTTCTCGTTCGTTAACGTGGCATTCATAATCTGCCTCACTACCCCCGATCAATTTTGGGTCCTGCACGCTATGAGGCAATGAACAGTCCAAATCTGCTGACTCCTGCCCTAAGTGTTGTAAGCCTATTGTTTTCTTTAAAGTAAGAGCAGTTTTTTCTTGGAGGTATCAGGCTGGATTTACTCGCCTAGAGAACAACTTGTCTCATTTTAAGACAACTTGTCTCAGCAAGTCTTGCATATCGATGTGCTACATGTTGCTCAGACCTAGCCCCTCTTGTCCGTCGTATCAAATTAACAAAGTTGGTAAGGCTCAATTTGGGTTACAATCAAGCGCATGAAAGTTATCTCAGTGGCTGCTCCATGCAATGGCTCAGGCAAAACTTCTCTAATCTTGGCGATCCTCAAAGCCTTTCCAGGAGTTTTTTCAGCTGCCAAATTCACCACGATTTATCGCGAAGAGCGATTCTGTCCGTTGGGAGATCATGACTGTGCATGCCATCGGTTAGACGGACAGTACAATATCTGTACGGATCCCGAAGTACTTTCGCAGCCTGACACCGACACAGGAAAGATTTGGCGTGCGGGAGCCAAGCAAACGCTCTGGTGTATAGCTCGAATTGAAGGCTATCCGGAGATGCTCAAGGATTTGTCTGCACGGTATCTTGATGATCGGACCCTGCTCTTGATTGAAGGTAATACGGTCATCCATTATCTGCCGGCACATCTTCGCCTATTTGTTGTCAATCCGTTTCTTCCGCGCTCCTGGTGGAAAGGGGATAGCGAAGATTTTCTGGACAAAGCGGACTTTGTGATTGTGGACACCCATACGCCTCAGGCTATGGTCTCGGCAGGCAGACCAGGGAGGGTGGATTGGTTTGTTCGGTCTGTTCTAAGTCGAGTGAATGCTAAACAGGTTGCTATGGAGAATTTAGAGCGGCTGGACCAATGGGCAGATGAGCGGCTTTATGAGGCGATTTCAACCATTGTTAAGGAGGATCATGAAAAGCCAAATTAAAGAAGATGTCGTCTCTAGAAAGGAAAAATATATCTGGCCCTGCGCCGTCACCATGTATGAAAAGCCCCTGGTAGTGGAGCGGGCAGAAGGCATGCAGGTTTGGGATACTGAAGGCCAATCTTATCTGGACTTCTTCGGAGGGGTGCTTACCGTGAGCGTTGGACATTGTAACTCTGAAATCAATGCGGCCATCGAGGCTCAGGGCAGAAAGGTTCAGCATACATCCACTCTATATATCAATCAGTCAGCCGTTCAACTCGCAGAGAAGCTGGCCCAAATTACTCCTGGGCGGCTGGAGAAAAGTTACTTCACCAACAGCGGGACCGAAGCAGACGAGGCAGCAGTAGTGCTGGCCAAACTCTATACGGGCGCTCAAGAAATCGTAACCTTACGTCATGGTTATAGTGGCCGATCCCAATCGGCCATGGCCATGTGTGGACAGTCTACCTGGAGACTGATTCCTTCAGCCTTGCCTGGAGTGGTCCATGCTGCTTCGCCTTATTGCTACCGCTGCGCCTATGGACTGACTTACCCTTCTTGCGAATTGCGTTGTGCTAAGGATATTGAAGAAATCATTCAGACGACCACTTGCGGCCAGATTGCTGGCTTGCTGGCAGAACCTATTCAGGGTGTCGGCGGTTTCATCACGCCTCCCAAAGAGTATTTCAAGGAAGTCCAGCGCATCGTAAAGAAGTATGGTGGCCTGCTCATTATTGATGAAGTCCAAACAGCTTGGGGACGCACAGGCGAGGCCATGTTTGGCATTTCTTACTGGGAAGTCGAGCCGGACGTGATGACCTTTGCCAAGGGGATGGCTAACGGTGTCCCGATTGGCGCCACTATCGCTACTCCAGAAGTGGCTGATAGCTACAAGAACCTTACCTTCTCGACGTTTGGAGGCAATCCGGTCACCTGTACCGCCGCCCTGGCAGTGATTGAATTCATTGAAAAACACCATCTGGTGCAGAACTGCAGAGAGGTGGGTGGCTACCTTCGGGGGAAGCTGGAAGAACTTAAGAAAAAGTATCCGGTTATCGGTGATGTGCGCGGGATGGGACTCATGCAGGGACTGGAGTTGGTACATCCGGATAAATCTCCTAATCCTCAAGCTGTTCTTCAAGTTTTTGAAAGGACCCGGGAGTTCGGTCTGTTAATTGGCAAGGGTGGACTCTGGGGTAACGTGATTCGCATTAGCCCTCCCCTGATCTGTTCTAAGAACGACGTGGATGAAGCGGCAAACGCGCTGGACCGAGCTTTTGCAAGTTTAGTGGGCGGCCGCTAATCCCTCCTGATCCGAATTCCGAAGTTCAAATGGCCTAGCACGACGAGCAAAGCATCTTGAAACTCATCCTTGAGGCCTTCTTGACGATTCAAGTCTCTCCTAGGGCGAGAAGTCACAATAACTTCTTTCTACTTCCCATCCAGGACATCCAGAAACAAGCGTGATGGCTTGACAAACCCTCACAAGGTTGGGTGAGTCTTTCAAGGTAGGTAAGTCTGCTCCTTATTTGCTTACTCCTGGCTTCGGAATTGGGGATTGAGGTACCCCTGCCAGCGCGGGCCTAAAAGGATCTACCGAACC
>QHZQ01000716.1:0-2908 GCA_003224725.1 Acidobacteriota bacterium
GGACCACTGCCCTCGACTAGCTGTCAAGATGCCGCGGGTACCAGAGTCTGTCCCCGGTCTGATCAGAGAAGCAGCAACTCTTCAACGCATCCAAGCGCTACGCTCCGATGGAGTACAGGGGGTCCCTCGAGTGCTGTTTTGCCAAGAGCACGCGGGCCTCTTAGCCGTGGGCGAAACAGCGCTAACCGGCCGACCGATCCTTACGCTGCTCAGGCGGGAAAACTATCGCGATTTTGCTCTGAAGGTAACGGCCTGGTTAGCTGATCTGGCGGGACGTCCGGCACCCTGCCCTCCAGCCACATGGTGGAATCGCTTGATTGAACCAGTGCTCACCGACTTTGGGGAGTCATTTGGCTCTGTTGTCGACCCCGGCATGCTCCGAGAAACTCAGGATATCCTCAGGATGTTAGGCGCGCTTCCCTTGGTCTGCGAACAGCAGGATTTCGGACCGTGGAATGTGTTAATGACCACCGACGGAGGGTTAGCCGTTCTGGATTGGGAATCATCTGAACCCCAGGGGCTACCAGCGCTGGATCTGATCTATTTTCTCTCCTTCCTCGCTTTATCTCTTGACGGTACCATAAACCCAGGGCGCATTCGTGCCTCTTACCGGACGATCCTGAGCCCATCGAGTCCAACCGGAGCCGTATTGCGTGAGTGTCTGGAGCGCTATGCCAGCAAGATAGGCCTCAACCTTACCAACCTGCTCCCGCTTCGGTTGTTGGGCTGGTTGCTCCATTCCCGCTCGGAATACCGGCATTTCGTGGCCGATGTCGCGGGGAAGCCAGGGCGAGAAGCCCTGCGCCGCAGTTTGTTTGTCAATCTTTGGGAACAGGAGTTACGGTGCGCAGCGAGATCCTAAGAGGTTGACATCGGTTGCCGGTGTTAATTCTCGCCTGTCCGGGATGCCAAGTAAATGCCGTTAATCAAATCCTTGAGATCAACCTTTCGAGCCGTCCTACCTTTTCATCCGCTCTGGCTCTATCGCCAGAGGAGGGGCAAAAGAAGATTGATTGATTTCGCCTGCGAGAGGTTGCAAATTCGGTCCTTTGCGGATTTGGGCGGCGTGTGGGGAGTGGACGGAGAGTATACTTTCTATGCAATGAAGACCCACAAGATTCAAACTGCATCGTTGGTTGATTTTGCTGTTACGGAGACGGTGGTGACAAGGAAAAGGGAATACCCGGGTCTCAAGCTGAACATAGGGAACTTTGGAGCTGAAGAAGTCACTCAGCAAATTGGTAATGTAGATGCAGTAATTCTTTTTGACGTCCTACTTCATCAGGTGAATCCAGATTGGGACAAAATCCTTGAGCTCTATGCTAAGCAGACTAAATGTTTCTTAATTTTCAATCCGCAGTTTACTGCTTCTAGGAGTACCGTCAGGCTCCTTGATCTCGGAGAAGAAGAGTATTTTAGGAACATCCCACACACGAAGGACGAAGAAACCTACAAAGCGGCGTTTGAAAAAATGTACGAAATTCACCCCCGTCCACAGTATCAGCAGCGGCGCATATACCGGGACATTCATGACATTTGGCAGTGGGGGATCGTCGATGACGATCTTATCGCTAAGATGAAAAGTCTTGGTTTCTCTATGCGGTACTTCCGAAATCACGGGAGGTTCAATAACTTGGCTAATTTTGAGAACCATGCTTTTGCGTTCTGGAAATGATAAGCACCGACGTGATGCGTGAACTCCAGCTTTATGCTGGGTTTCCTCTATTTGTATTCACTGTGGTCCTATGCTCCAGCGCTTGCGTCCTCGTGTTTTTGGCAGGTTATTACATATCCAGCAATGGCCGCTGCCGATTAACCTCCGCAACCTCATTTGTCAAGGCTGCGCTCATTAAATTCAATTGGCCCCTATGGGTCTCGATCACCACTGTTTTGTTCCTAGCTGCGAGGTCTAGCCGTTGGTATTTGGGACGTCGACGGCCAGTATTACCCGTACCAGGTATTGGTGTCAGACTATGCCAGGGCCGGACGTTTTGTGCACTGGGACCCGTGGTCGAATGCCGGCCGGCCGATTTCGGGTGATCCGCAGGTGGGCGTCTTTTCGCCTCTGAATTTCGCAGTTGGTTTCCTCACCGGTGGCACGTCCTCCGGCTTCATACTCTATTGGCTACTGATGTGGTGGCTAGGGGGTTTCGGCATACTGATGCTGGCTCGGCACCTTAAGGCGCCGCCTTGGGGCGGCTGCGCGGTAGCCCTAGGCTTTCTCTTCTGCGGAGGTTACACAGGGCATGCCGAGCATACGTCCACCGTCACCGCCTTTTCCTTCCTGCCACTCATAGTCTGGCGTTTGGATTCTGCGCTCTGTTCACACAAGTTACGGCCGGCGGTTGAGGCTGGCGCGTTGTGGGGTTTGTCGGCTTTAGCCGGATACCCGGCGCTGACCATTCTCACTGGGTGTTTTAGCGCGCTGTGGGCGCTTGGCCGGTGGCTGTTTCCCCCTCCTTTTGGTACCGAAGGCGTGTCGGGTGGTCCGAATTCAGCAACAGAAATAGCGCAACACCCGACGTTACAGTTTGTTCTTGCGGTTTTAGTTCTCGTACTTTTTACTGGTCTGGTCGTCCTCTCGCCGACTTACATTGCGTTCTTCGTCGAAGGTGCCGGCATGAACGCGCGGGTAGGTGCCTTGAGCCGGGAGCGAGCGATCTTCAGTAATGCGCTTCATCCTGGCGCACTCACGACCTTCGCCAGCCCGTACCTGCTGATACTAAAAGTGAACGACCAGATGAATGGTGGGAACACTCTCTGGTCCTACACAGATGTTTCATCGTCAAGCATTTATTCCGGCGCGATCATTTCTGCGCTCGCGCTGTTAGCACTCGTCAGGCACCCGCGGGACAGCTGACACTGGTGGTTGGTTGGCCTCGGGGTCCTGAGCCTTGCTTGCGCCCTC
>QHZQ01000716.1:2958-3270 GCA_003224725.1 Acidobacteriota bacterium
GCTAAACTTCGTCTTTATTATCTGTTTACCATTTCTGTCCTTGCCCTTATTGCTACACGCGATCTGGCGATTGCTCTACGATCCTCCGATGACCGCACCTGGGGACAGTTTCTCGTCGCATCGCTGTGTGTTGCCTCCGGTGCGCTTCTTGCTTTTATTTTTATGGCGTTTACCAATTTTGAATTGGTTACCAGCAAAATAATCTTCCTTCTAGGCTCCATTCATGCCCTATGGGTCTGGTTAGGGGTCTGTGGTGTGGCGTTTGCCGGGTGGGTGTTGTCGGGCAGAATCAGGCAGTGGTGCGTGCCGGCA
>QHZQ01000032.1 GCA_003224725.1 Acidobacteriota bacterium
CGACAACTTCTGAATCAAATCTCTCCAGGGACTCGTCGAACAGGATCGGGTCACCCACAAGTTCGACGGGTGTCGCTTGGGCAATGACAAAGAGCCATCTGGGAGTAATGATGCTTTAGCCCATCCTGGAATTCGCCGGATTGACCAAAATGACTTTTGCCATGGTTTCCTCTCCATCTTCCGATCTGGTCACTCTCCCGACCGAGGTCGGCAAACACACCACCCACGAATGTGAGCAGGCTGTCGAGGAAAGAGCGTTCGTCAAAATTCAAAATCGATCGACAATCTTACCTGTCGCGGTGCGGTAAAGGCGATCGGTGCGCCAAAGGTCGACAGCCCGGTTGCACCCGACCTGTAGAGGGAATTAAGGGCCAAAACGTTCGGGTGATTGAACAGGTTGAAGAACTCAAGAACAAAGTCGAGGCACCGACGTTCTCTTAGAGGGATATACTTGACCGCCCGCAGAGCGACGTTAAAAAAGCGTGGCGTGTGAAGAGAGTTTCGCGCTAGCCCGAGTGGTCGTGATGCCAGGGGAAAGGCATGGCTGTGCTCCTCGTCCGCCCCGGTCAATCCGCTGCTCAATGTGATCAGCGGTGCGACCTCGATATGGCTCAAGATCGCTTGCATAAGATCGCTTCTTTCTCTCCCTGATCCCTGCTCCTCCGCCTCAGCGAAAGGAAGATTGAAGAGTGCGCTGAGGACCAACCGCTGCCGTACGTCCTGGCGCGAAAGCGCCCACTCCACCCGCAGGTCATATGGGTTCATGGGCTGCTCGTCGAAGTCGGAGGCGTCATCAATCGCTTTCGAGAGGGTGTAGGCGGCCAGCAACTCCCACTCATCACTTAGCCGCTTGTTGAGTGACAGCCTGGTCTTCTCCGCGGGTCATGCTCGGGCTGGAGGCCGTCAACGGAGACCACCAGGTTCAACCGCGGCAGAAGCGCCCAAGAGAGCGGGATGGTTCGAAAAGCACTGCTGACCAGCTGGACAAAAACTCCCAGCCGATTCAATCTGGGGAGGAGGACTTCCATTTTCCCGGAACCGGACCAGTGGGTCTCCACCGACGCTGGAGAGGTGGAGTGGGCGGTATGGCCTCACCAGAGCGAACACGCCCTCGATCAGCGTCTCCCCCTTGAAGTCGGAGAGCTGTCTCAAATTGGCACCGCCTCCCAGATGCCCATCCTCGTAGGCATAACACCCAGGACAGCGGAGAGGACATTCCCGGGTGATTTCAATGGAAAGGGTTGGAAACCGACCCTGCAGGATTCTTCCCCAGGCATGCACCACTTCGATGGCCTTCATACAAGTCCTTTATGGCTTAATCTGGATCGAACAGGCCTGCATTTACCACACCCTTCACGAACCCCCAGTTCACTTTCCTCCGAACTGTCACCCAGAGCTGCCTTGACAACGGCGTCCAGGGGGCGGATTTGCTAATTTCTTGCGGTGATTTGCGGACCTCTGCGTGACACAATTCATTTCGATTCAACTGAACTATATTCTTCCAACAACTTCTAAGTAGAAGATCTCCCGCTTCGAATCCTGTGCGGCGGGCCAAATTGCGGAGTGGATTAGCAACGATAAGTCGCTAGCGTTTACCAAAACCAAGTCAAGTGGAGGTATGCCGGCGAAACCGGAAAATGACTGTCGGAATGGCTATAGACAACTCCCTGTTGCTGCTGAAGCCACGTAGTCCTGATACATGGCCCTTGGAGCAGCGATCAGGACAACCAGCAATGCCCAAAGACAAGTTAAAATCGAACGAGTATGGATTTTGGCAAGGAGAACGATGCTTTATTAACAGCCTGCGTAAGCCAAAATTGGAATCACAGCAATAGCGCCTCGATGCGATGCGCGTGAACCATGGCCTCGGCTGGGGACCACTCAAAGATGGTGAAGCGCCCGTCCTGTGATGCCACAAGCGCAACAGCATCGCGCTGATCCTGAACGAACTGCGCTGCTGATTGATGTCGAGTCCCGCCGAGTTCTTCTGGGTGGGCGAGGACAGCAGCTCCACCTTCGATCGGCTCCGTCATCGTGACTCGCTCCACCCGGCCCCAGCCCTTTCGGCGGGTAATCTTTGCGCCAAAACCGAGCAGTTCGTATTGATCCGTCATCACCACAGCTCCATCCACCGCGGTCAACCCAGCGATCACGTCGACGGTTCGACCGAGAGCTTCCTGCCACACACGCCGGCTGGCCTCATCCGGGGCCTCCCGGCTCAGATGGGTTAGCTGGGAGAAGGGTGGCGAGACTGCGTATGGCATGGGCCCCAAGATTGATTCCCTCCAAGACTCGGTGGCAGCCGGAACCACGAGTAGTGATCCGCCGCGGCTTTGGGCACGCATTGAAACCGCGAGCTGTACAAGCACATTAACCGACTGCACCCAGGAGGCCGCTGAGTCGAACCCGAGCAACGAAGCCATCAGCGCAGGGCAATCGGGAACTTTACCTGCATGCTCATCCACCCATTTAATCTGATCGCCCTCGAGCACCGCTACATTCACAAACTTGCCCGATCCCTCGCTACTGTGGTGCTTTATGACGAGCAGTCCCGGGGAGGCCACTTCGAGCACGAAGCACAAGCTCGGTATTTCGCGCGTAGTGCCCCACACAGACAGTTCGCCTTGCTGGCGCCAGACACCCAAATGAATCCCAGGGCGCTCGACCGCCGGCGCCACTCGCGTTAGGATGGCTGGATGAAGTGGCAGCGGTCTCTCGAATATGAGCGGATGTGCGGCCTCTTGGGGTGAAAGGAATGCGAGTGAGATCCTCGGGGTGTAACCTTCCTCCCGCCGAAGGCTCGCCCAAAAGGCGGCATCGATGACAGCTTCAATCGTTTCAGCATCCGGCACCGTCGCACGCCCCTGGCTTCGATGGCGGGCGTCAGCAGCATGACGAGCGAAGTAAGCCTGCACCTTCGATGAGATGGTCCGGGCAGCGGGGTACGCTTCTCGTTTCATGGTTGCCATTATCGCTTATCAGCTCTGCTACACAAAGAGCTTATCGGGATTAGGCTGCCACTCTGTCCAGTCGGTATTCGTGATGGGTCCGCGCAAGATCGTTGCCGGCTTGAACACGCGGGTCCAGCTTCTCCTCGCCGACATGGCAAGCGGGCTCGTCCGAGAGCTTCGCCGGCCTCTACTTCGAGATGACAAGCGCCTTGGGGGAAACAAGTGCTCCTTGACTATCAAGCATGGATGGGGCAAGTCTCGAATCGAGGAAGAGATAAGAATTGATGAAAGTCAATTCGTCTCCCTATGGGAACTAGCAGGAAAGAAGAGGGTCAAGAAAGTACGCTATCGCACCCCGCACGAGGGGATGAACATTGAACTCGACGTGTACCAGGAAAAGGTAAAAGGACTGATCACTGCTGAAGTGGAGTTTCCATCTGAAGAGGGCCAGCAATGCGTTTAGACCTCCGGCTTCGCTGGGGCCTGAACTCACCGATAACGAGGAATACAAGAATCGGAATCTGGCTCTCCACGGAATTCCGAAAGCGAAGGATTCGTGAGCGCTGTTTTTGTTTCCCGAGTTTACCCTTGGCAAGGCCCGCTGCTTTGCCGCCCAACCCTTCCAAACAAGCCGGTCAGCATATGCTCAAATTTTCTAATTCAAATTTAACGCGCCGGATACAGGAAATCCAAACTGGTCCCTCAGCATACCTCCTGCTGAAAGAATTTTCCTCAGTAAAACAAACCGCCATTGAAATCGGCTCCCTCTCCATTACTGCGTTGATCAGAAAACGCCGCCCATCGGTCGTTACGGCATAGAGACTAAAGGCGGTCAGAATAGTGCCGGCGCGACGCCATGACTTCGGACCGGCCTTATCCAATTTGTCCTAACCAACAAAACTCACAGAAACTGTGGAAATCCCTGTGCAAGAACCACCTTCCTTTTTCCTGAAGACGGTATGGAATAAGGAATAATAGCAAATTGCACATTAAATATTCATCATCCTAGGTGATCCTAGGTAATTAATTACAATTCACTTATATTAAGATTCCCGTAATTCCCAAGGTCCCAGGGGAAGCGGTCTTCGGGATTCCGCGCTGGGTCGGATTTTTCCACAGACTGAATCTTGAATTCTTCTCTGGAAAAGGATTTTGCGAAACTCCTCACGGAAATTCCCCGCCAAATCAGGTTTTGGGATGAGCGGCCAAGTAAGGGAGTAGGAACTGGGCCACTTCTTCAACCAAGAAGCTTTTGGACGGCTTCCAGTACTTTTTGAGCGCGCAAGGGTTTGGGTAGTTTCTCCCACCGCCACCGGGAGATACTGGCCCTCAGCGGTGCAAGACATCGCAACAATCTTCAGATTCGGGCGCTCACTTCTTGAGAATTGAATTGTTTCCAGACCTTCCTGTTCGGGCATGATCAGATCGGTGATGACAAGATCCGCAGCGTTCTCGCCCAGCCATTTTATAGCCTGCCTCCCGTTTGAGGCTTCAAACACTTCGTAGCCAGCGCCTTGAAGAATCCGGCGGAGGAGGTTGCGGATTTGGTCATAATCATCAACAATCAGTATGGACTGCCGGTGCCGCATCAAGAATCTGGTCTGCCATCAGATTGGAGACCTGATTGACATTAATGACCGCCATGAGACTTCCCAGGATTGTGTAGATCACCCCCCAACCGTTGAAGATGATCAGACAAATAAGTCGAAGTTTCGACATGTGTCGGCGCCAACATCGCCGGCGGTGTAACACGGCCACTCTGCAAATTCGTGAGGGCTCACATCAGCGCATCGATGCCATCAACTCGCTGATTATGTCGGGGGCACGCTCGCTTGGCGTGGTCTGCAAATGTGATATTGTCTCACTCGTGGTCTGAAGTAGGTCCAGGATGGCAGGAGGCTTTGGAAGAGTGTTTTTGGTAGGTGCTGCAGAACCTCACACGTTCTGGGTCTTTGGAGGTCGTCGTTGTGAGATCGCTCGTGGAGCTTGATTTTGAGGGTTTACGCGATCCTGCGAGCTCACGACCGACTGGATAGAGCTGTGGTGAGATCGCAACGCCCCTAGCTGGCGGCCTCTGGAAGATGCCAATGGGTTCCTGATCGGCCTTGCGGGCTTTGCCGATGGGTTCCTGCAGAGGACCGCTTTTCTGGGCATAGACTCCTGAAGCTCTCACCAACTCTGGAGCCATGGGCCATTTCCTGAGGCAACCGATACATTGCCAGGCCAACTCGCGATCGTACCGCATGATTTCGTGTCCATGGAAAATACAGCGCCAGCTCATCATCTCTTCATTATCCTTTCACTTTTCTTAGGCAGCGAGTTCAACAACGAGCGCCAAGTCTTGAGTGTCAACAATAAGCATAATTGCCGAGCACGAAGGACCAGCCAACGCGATCGCCCACACCCAGGTGATCGGCGCTCTCGCCGAGCGCCACAATCCGTCCAGCACCTTCAACCCCAGGCGTGAACGGCAGTGGTTCGAGCTGATACATGCCGTTCACCACACCGATATCCATGAAATTGACACCAGCAGCGGTGATCTGAACAAGCGCCTGCCCTGGGCCGGGAGCGGGAGAGGGACCCTCGTGGAACTTGATCTGCTCGGGGTCGCCGTGAGCTTCTATTCTGACCGTCTTCATATTTTCCTCTTCGTGGACATGGCGTGGGATGCCGTGTGATCGCTCGGATCAGGCCAGATGGATATGGGTGAGCTTCTCGCTAAGAATCCAAAGAGCTTCAGCGGCTGCATTATCGACGGCCCAAGGGCGCACACCGCTGTTGAGCTTGCTATCTGCAGGGACCATCGGCGCGATGTCGCAGTCTTGACAGTAAACCCCACCTTTACCATTCAATTGCGGGCTCACGGCACACCAAACTGTCGTTGCCGCACCTTCCTCAATCGTCTTGCGCTCGGGAAGCTCCGTGGCGACACCGCCTTTTCCCTAGATACCGAGCGTGTTTAATTCTTCATCCGTCGTCATGTAGCGAAGGAGATCGGTGAGGACTCGGCCTGGATGGACGGCAAATGCACGAATACCATGCTCTTGACCTCGCTTATCAAGCTCAACTGCAAATAGTGAATTGGCGCTCTTCGATTGCCCGTAAGCTACCCATTTGTCATATAGTCTCTTGTTAAAATTCGGGTCGCTGAAATCAACTTCACCCATGCTATGACCGCAGGAAGAAAGGGCCACCACCCGCGCATTACGAGATTTCTTAAGCGGTTCCCACAGTCTTGCTGTCAGCTGAAAATGTCCTAAGTGATTAGTTGCAAATTGCATCTCATAGCCGCGGTCGTCACGCATCAGCGGAGTTGCCATAATGCCTGCATTGTTGATGAGAAGATCGATTTGAGTTTAGAAATTCGTCGGCGAATCGATCGATAGAACTTGGACTAGCGAGATCCAACTGACCCACTTCCACGTTCTTCATTTTCGCAACGGCCATTTGAGCTTTCTTGGGATCGCAAGAGCCGATAACAACGGTGGCTCCTGCGTTTGAGAGAACTCGCGTCGTCTCAAGCCCAAGACCGGCATGACCACCTGTCACGATCGCGGCCTGCAAGTGCTTCCTCAGCAATCGTGTTTGGTCCAAACCCTGATATCAACGACGTTTGCTCAGTCATCATAATCACTCTTTTTGGACAATTGACACTTTAAGTATACTTGCCGGATAGTGAAGACCGGTACCCAGTCTCATATCCGACGCTTCGCACTGGTTCTCCACCGCATGTAGACCGCTGTCCCTTCGTCGAATTTGAAATGGACATCATCTGTGAGGTGGCTGATCAGGAAGATTCCTCTCCCATGACTCGCAAGACGGTCTTGACCCCCCAGGGGAGTTGCAAGTTGGCTCGGCTCGAAGCCTGATCCTTCATCTTTGACGACGACGAGCAATCCGCGATTCTCCTCCAACGCCACTGAGACACGTACCGACTTGGACGAGTCACATCCGTTACCATGAGTCATGGCGTTGGCCAAAGCCTCGTGCAGGGCAAGATCGATGTGCTCGACATCGTCCCAGCCAGCGATCCGTTTAATCAACACCACAATCTCCGCAACGCTGTCGTCCAGCAAACGCAAATCGGAGGGAATCACCTTATCGATCCTGTCTATGAGCTTCTCCTGTGAAGGCTCGTCAGGACATTGAATTTGGTCAGGCGCAGCCATGTCGAAATGTTCCTCTCCAGATAGGTTCGGTACCCGTTCCGCGGGCTAAGCCACTGCCGACAATCACGATTCGGTTCGCCGCGCTAGAAGAAGATCGGTCGACTTATGCCTCTCATGGGATAGGGTCATAGGTGTTGCTGCGATGATAAAACCTACTGCTGCCAGCCACCCCCCAGAGCCCTGTAAAGCTGAACCTGCACCAGCAGTTCGTTCCGTCTGGTTTGGGCTAATCCCAGTTCGGCGTCGAACAAGTCGCGGTCGGCATCCAGGGCGTTCAACAGAGTGTCGACTCCACCCCGGTATCTCGTGTAGGCGAGACGCGCTCGGTCCTGTAGTGTGGTCACCAGCAGTTCCTGTTGCGTGCGAATCTCCCTCACCTTGCGATACTGAATGAGCGCATCCGAAACCTCGCGGAACGCCGTTTGGATCACCCGCTCGTACTGGATTAACGCAACCTGTTGTTGTGCCTTGGCCAATCGCACATTCGATCGGAGTCGACCGGCCGTAAAGATCGGTTGCGTCACCTGGGGGACGAACTGCCACGCTTTCGTCGGACCTGTGAAGAGGTTGGACAGCTGGTTGCTTTGAAAGCCCAAGAATCCTGTCAGGCTGATCTGTGGGAAATAGGCCGCCTTGGCCACGCCGATGATGGCGTTGGCCGCGACCAGATTCTGCTCGGCCAACCATCGCATTCTGGTAAGTTTCAACAGTGTTCATCGCCTGTTTCCCTCCCTATCCCAAGCAACTCGCGGATATATGCTGGACAATTTTTCAGCTCGATACCCTTGGCTTTGTAGGCTTGAGCTTGCGTTCAGAAGAGCACTCTGGGTCGGATCTACTTTCGCCCGGTCCCCCTATACGGGCAAGAACCTGTAATCCATGTACTGCGATCAGGGCTGTTGTGAGTCGGACGACGAGCGCGGAAGAGCGAAACGGCCTTAATCTGTGAATATCGCCAGCCCCTGCACTTCTTGTCCAAGTTATTAGCTTGGCGATCCCGCCACACTGCAACCACAGGGGTAAGCGTTATCAGCAGGAACGCTGCGCCAATCTGACGAAGGAAAATCATCTGGTTTACTTCCAGCCGCCACCGAGTGCTTTATAGAGCTGAACCAGGCTCTGATATTCGTTGTTTCGCGCCTGCGCCAGCGTGAGTTCCGCTTGAAATAATGACCGCTGGCTGTCGAGAACCTCCAAATAAGTTGCCGTGCCGCCACGATAACGCATGAGAGAAACGTCGACCGATTCTTGAAGATCCTTGACCGTCTGCTCCTGGCGCTCACGGACTCCATGATATTTTTCATAGCCGATCAAGGCGTCAGAAACATCGCCGAACGCGCGCTGGATGGTTTGTTGGTAACTGATCAGAGCCTGCCGCTCTTGCGACTTCGCGTAGCGCAGATTGTTGCGCAAGGCGCCGCCCGTAAAGATCGGCTGCATCGCGGTTGCGGCGTAGCTTCCTACTCCAAGAGGGACCGGGATACTCGATCCAAGAAAGGCGCTATGTCCCCATGCCCCACCTCCGAAGCCGAGAAGCGATATTTGCGGGAAGAACATCGCCTTGGCCACGCCGATGTTGGCGTTCGCAGCAATCAAGTTGTGCTCGGCCTGGCGGATGTCAGGCCTGCGCTCGAGCAGGGCTGAAGTCAGCCCCGCCGGCAATTGTGGCAGCAGAGTCTCACTCCACTGCCAGCCGTTTGGGCTCGCGATTCCAAGGACAGTTCCGCGAGGTACGCTTTGCGGATAATTTCCCAAAAGGATATTGATTGCGTCCTCGGTCTGGCCGATTTGCCGCTCCAGGTCCGGAATCTGCGCGTTTGCTGTATCGAGCACTTGTCGAGCCTGAAGCACGTCGAGCCTCGTGCCCACACCGTGAGTGCGGCGCAGCTCGGTGAGCTCGACAGAATTCTCCTGGGTTTGCACTGTTTTCTTTGTGATCTGAA
>QHZQ01000717.1:0-541 GCA_003224725.1 Acidobacteriota bacterium
CACGGAGTTCGACAATACCTGGTTCAGCCTAATGACCATGAATCAGCACCCGTTGCATATAGACGCGCACTATGGTCGTTCGACTCAACATGGAAAGTGCCTGGTGAACGGAACGCTAGTCTTTAGTCTGGTTGTGGGGATGACTGTCGCTGACATCAGCGGCAAGGCAATCGCCAACTTGGAATATGAAGAGGTTAAACACCTCGCTCCCGTCTTTCACGGAGACAGTGTCTACGCGGAGAGCCGTATACTCGGCAAGCAAGAATCAAAGAGCAAGCCCGATCGAGGGGTTATCCACGTCGAAACCAAGGGATACAACCAGAACCACGAAGTTGTCCTCACGCTGAAACGTAAGGTGCTAGTTCCAAAGACGCCACGTGAGCCGGAGACCATTCCAGAATAAGGACAGGATCGAACTCATGCCTCTACCTTTGGAAGGAGTCAGGATTCTTGCGATCTCTCAGTTCGGCGCTGGTCCCTATTCCACAATGGTCCTTGCCGAGCTGGGAGCAGAAGTCATCAAAATTGAGGATCCTTCTGT
>QHZQ01000717.1:578-2583 GCA_003224725.1 Acidobacteriota bacterium
TTGAGCATGACAGTCTGTATTTCCAATCTTTTAATCGAAACAACAAAAGTCTCACCCTCAACTTAAAGACGAAAGAGGGGCGCGAGATCATCGAGAAGTTGGTTGGCATTTCGCACGCGGTCTTCAATAATCTTCGCGGTGATCAAGTTTCCAAACTGGGACTGGATTATGCATCTTTGAAGCATGCGAATCCGAAAATAGTTTGCTGTTCACTGACTGGATTCGGGACATCGGGACCGCAAGCTAGCGAGCCGGGTTATGACTATCTGATGCAGGCATATGCCGGATACATGAGTTTGACCGGTGATCCCCAAGGACCTCCTGTGGCTTGCGGAGTCTCGGTCATCGATCACGCTGCCGGGTTTGCGGCTATGCTCGGTCTAGTGGCTGCTGTATACGCCGCAGAAAAGACTGGTGAAGGACGCGATGTAGAAGTCAGCCTCTTCGACACGGCGTTCTCGATGCTATCCTACCTCGCAATCTGGAACCTCAATCGAGGCTACGAACCAGTCAGGCGCACAGGCTCGGCACACCAGACGTTGGTCCCCGTGCAGACATTCCGTACCAGCGACGGCTATCTAGTGATTTTCTGCGCGAAAGAAAAATTTTGGGGGGAACTTTGTACGATTATGCAACTGGAGGAGCTGAAGGCGGATGAACGGTTCGCGAACTTCGCTCAACGCTTTGAGCGTCGGGAACTGGTAATTTCGACTTTGCAAAAGACATTCTTAACGAAAACGACAGACGATTGGCTCAAAGTTTTGCGCGGAAAAGTTCCTTGCGCCCCGGTCAACGATCTCTCGCGGGCAATGAAGGAACCGCTCGTGATGGATCGTGAGCTGATCGTTGAGACTCAACATTCCTCATTTGGCCAGATTCGCCAGGTTGCCAGTCCGATCAGGCTTGCAGGAACGAATATGAAGCACCGTCGTGCACCCGGATTGGGCGAGCACACGACCGGAATCCTCAAAAACTATCTCGGATACGACGACAACGCGATTGCGGACCTTAGACAAAGGCAGGTGGTCTAACGATGTTCCACATGCTGAAGAAAAGAACCCTGCCGGGGAGTTTGCTCCTTGATTTAGTGGGATAACGAGCCTTACTTGAGGTGTCGCATGAGCGAGATTCGAGTGATCCTTTTTGGAGTAGGCAGAGTGGGAAGCGATGTGGCGCGGCTATTGAACGCCCGCCCAGGATTCCGCGTGGTGGGAGCATATACCCGGAACGCGCGGTTGGACGGCAAAGACCTCTTCGGTGTCCAGATCACGACGAACAGGCAGAGTGTGCTGCAAGTTCCTGCCGACGTTGCAGTCATCGCGACTACATCGTTTCTTGCTGATGTGGTTGAGGATATTCGTGCTGCGGCCCAGACCGGGCTGAACGTCATTTGCACGGGTGAGGAAATGCTGTTTCCATGGATAGTGGATCGCACTCAAGCCGAAGAACTCGACAAGCTTGCCCGTGAGCGAAAAGTGAGTATCCTGGGAGCAGGGGCAAACCCCGGCTTCATCTTTGATGCCTTGGTGCTCACCGCTGCAGGTGCTGCATGGAATGTGGAATCCATTCACGGGCGGAGAGTCGTCAACTGCTCCCACTTCAGTGCGACAATACTTCGTCGGCTCGGCTTCGGATACTCGGCAGAAGAGTTCAAATCAGGCGCATTAGCGGGTAGGATCTACGGCCACATCGGTTTTCCTCAGTCTATTTCCCTAGTTGCAGCGAGCATCGGAGTCAAGATAGAGAAAATCGAAAAGAGCCTTGAACCGTTCATAGCCGATAGGCCGTACAAAATGGACCACCTGACGGTGGAACCAGGACAGAGCGCGGGATTCCTGCAGAAGGCGGCGGGCTACGTCGATGGAAAGGCCTGGTACGTGGCCGACTTCATCGGTCACGCCGACCCGGTGTCGGCCGGCTTTGAGCTGAAGGATAGTATCGACGTTGAAGGCTACGCGCCGGTACATCTGGCAGTCAGCCCCGGGTTTAATCCCCACCTGACATC
>QHZQ01000717.1:2591-3105 GCA_003224725.1 Acidobacteriota bacterium
AATTCGTTACGACGGATTAAGGATGCCAGGCCGGGGCTTGTAACGATTGCTGACCTGCCGGCGGCGTTTCCTTCTGTGACGCTCCGGGAACGACTCGGCTAGCGGGAGTCTTACTGCCTGGCGTAGTGGAAGTGGACCGCGTGGGCTGGTCGGTGGCTCATTTTGGAACAGACCGATCCGAGATCGGCGGCCAAAACTCGCGGTTGGCAGGCCTGGGACCTGCGGTATAATTTGAATTGTCGAGTACCCAATTGTCTGGGCCTCAAGAAAGGCTGGTTTGTGCGAAGGCGGGGATGGTTATGAGTTACAGCAGAGTTTGGTCAGCCATGTTCTTCGCCACGCTGTCGGCCTCAGTCGGGCTGTCGGCCGACGATGATACCGCAAGGCGCGAATTCTTCGAGACCAAGATTCGCCCAGTGCTAGCGCAGCAATGCCTGTCGTGTCATAGCGGGGAGCGTCCACAAGCTGGCCTTAGTCTTGACTACCGTAGAGGCTGGGAAGTCGGTGGAAAGTC
>QHZQ01000033.1 GCA_003224725.1 Acidobacteriota bacterium
ATTTTCAATTGGCCAAATTTTACCGCACCGTGGGGGACGCCAGCCGCGCCTCAGAAGAGTATAGTAACTTCCGCAAACTGAGCGCGCGGAAAGAGGCGGAGTGGCACGTTAATGCGCTGGAAAAATCCGCCGCTGCTGCTTTAGAAAGGGGTGAGACAGCAAAAGGAATTGATGCCCTTAAGGAAGTCTACTCGGCTCGGCACGACGTTAGTTCAGCGCGCAATCTCGGGCTCGCCTGTTTGGAAAGTGGAAAACTTGTCGATGCTAGGCATTTTATGGGGCTGCTTGAGGCTCGGGAGGGCAACCTGCAACAGGCGCAGAAGGAATTCGAGAAATCTGCAAGCTTAGACCCCTCTTTTCAGGATGCTCTTTACAACGCCGGCCTGTCCTCGTACGAACTGCGGCAAATCGACGTTGCCATCAAGTACTTTCGCGCTGCGTTGGCCCGGTCGGACACACCCCAGGTACATAGAGCTCTGGCTCTGGCCCTCGCCGACGCAGGTCGAGCCGACGAGGCCCAACAACATCTAGAGGACGCAAAGCGGCTTCAATAGCAGGAAAATCTCCACGCGGTGAAAGTTCTTCAAGCAAGGTGTGGTCGGCGCCGGGTGAACCCTCAGCCGACGAGTGACGACAAGCAAATTATTCTCTTCAACAAGACGGGAAGTTCATTCGTTTATTTTTCCGCTCTCCCGGTACTCTTCCTCCTCCTCGGCGCTGAGGTCAATCAGCCCCAGTTCGATGAGGACATGCGTCTCGGGGAATATTACCTTAACCACGATGAACCGGGGAAAGCGATTTCCGAATTTGAGGCTGCACTGAAAGCCCAGCCAGGAAATCCCCAAGTCCTTTATAACCTCGGTGTCGCGTTGAGGCTCTGGGGGGACCCGGATGGCGCTGAGGCGGCGTTGCGCAACGCCCTCCGCTTCCGGCCCAATTTCCCCGAGGCACATCTTGCTCTTGGATCGGTCCTTGCAGACCGCCCGGGCAGCGAGCAGCTCGGACTGCCGGAATTCGAACTCGCCGCTGCGCAGAATCCTTCTTACGCTGAAGCGTATTACAATATCGGGATCATCCATTGGAAAACCAACAACCTGGAGCAGGCCGTCGACTCGTTCCGCAAGGCCGCCGAGTTGCGTCCGGAATCGGCCCAGTTCCGGTTGAAGCATGGTGAGGCCCTACTGAGAGCAGGGAAGCTCAAGGAAGCTGAACACGAGCTCGAAAGTGCTGTAAAACTCGATCCCAAAAATCGGACTGCTTCCTATGAACTGGGATTGGTCGAAGGAAGGACCGGCGAAAAAGAAAAAGCGGCTGTCAGGATGGAAATCGTCCGCCGGCTTCAGGGCAGCTCTGCCGAGATGCCCGAGCGAAGCCAGTTGGATTATAACGAAGGCGTCGACGCACTTGAGCAGGGACAGACAGACCGGGCGATACTGAAATTGACCGAAGCATTGGAAGGAACTCATAAGGACGCGCTGGTCAGAACTGCGTTGGGCATTGCCTATGAGCGAAAAGGCGACTTGCTTGCCGCTCGCACGCAACTTCAAAGAGTGATTCACGCGGACCCGACGTCGATTGATGGCCACTTGAACCTAGGTGTTGTCTTCATGCGGGAGGGAAACGCGCCCCGCGCGGAGCAGGAATTCCAGACTGTTCTCTCGCTAGACCCCGGCTTCGCTGAGGGTTATTACAACCTGGGGCTCACTAAGGCAGCGCAGAAAGATTGGGCTCATGCTGCTGCGCTCTTGCGCCAGTCTATTCGCCTAAATCCTAGCAACGCCCGCGCCCACCTGGCTCTAGGTCGTGTGCTCCGGGATTCCGGTGACGCCAAGGCCTGTCTCCAGTATTACCAAGTAGCCTGTCAATTGGACCCGTCGCAAGTCGAAGCAAAGCTCGAGTACGGAAGCGTCTTGCTAGCGCAAAACATGATCCACGATGCGATCGCCATCTGGAGTGACGCCTTGAGGCGTGACCCGACCAACCGCCAGCTTTACGAAAGTCTAGTCGCCGCCTTAGAGAAAGCAGGTTTACCTGACCAGGCCCAGACCGAGCGCAGGAAGTTCACATTCCTCAGCGGCGGCGATCGTCCCGGCGAACGGTCGGAATATGAGCAAGGCATCAATCACCTGAAGCACCGGGAGTTCGACAAGGCGGTGACGTGCTTTGAGGGCGTGCTAAAAAAGAGGCCTGATTATAGCGAAGTGCGCCTTAAGCTCGCCTTTACAGATTTTGCTCGAGGGAATTATCAAGCCGCTGCCCTAGAGTACAGAAAACTGGTGGACCTAGAACCCCACGATGCCGATTTGCGGTTGAGCTTGGGGATTGCCCTTTTGCGGGCCGGGAGCACTGAGCAAGCCAAGAGGGAACTCTTACAGGCCCTAGACCTCAATTCCAACTCGGCTAGCGGCCACTATCAATTGGGCCTTGTCTATCTAGCCGAAAATGACAGGATTCGGGCCATGGCAGAGTTCCATCAGGCCAGACGGATTGATCCCCGGATCAGGCCGCCCGGAAGATGACAACGCCGAGGCCTTCACTTGCCGCAAGAGATCGTCCGCTGCTTGCCCGTCTCGATCCATGCATCCGCTGCTGGTTTACAGAAACTGGACACAAATATTGCGGGCACGCAAGCACGCCCATGGCGAAGAGTGCCGACTGGATTCTATTGACACCGAAACCGTTGCCGAGAAAGTAGCGATCGACCTCATACCGCCGAGAGTTGCATCTCGTAGGCAGCTGACCCCTCACCCGGCCTTCGGCCACCCTGTCCCCAGGGAGAGGGGCTGGGGGTGAGGGGCAGCTTTGGGTTGTGAACAAAATCTGACCGATTCTGGAACTTTGTCGGCGGCAAGTGTAACTAGGGAGCCACCGAGAGAAATTAAGATTGGGAGGTAAGGATGAATGTTGAAAATCCTTCACGCAGAGATTTCCTAAAGGTCGGCGCGACTGCCTTGGCGAGCGCGGGCTTCGGCTCAGCCTCTTTGAGTGCGCGCTCGCCGAGATCCAGCAGCGGAGGCATCCGGGTGGACAACTTAATCCTGATTATTTCGGACACCTTGCGCCGCGACGCCGTCTCTCTGTTCGGTGCAAATTGGATATCCACACCAAACCTCGACCGCTTTGCCCGAGAGGCTGTCGCTTTCGATAACGCCTTGGTCTCGTCTTTTCCTACTGTGCTCGCACGGAACGATGTGCTGACGGGACGTTACACCTTAGAGATCCTTGGAAAGGCAGGGATTCTGACGGCCCTCGTGGCGGATAACCCGAACGCCTTTACTCCGGGCTTCAATTACCAACGAGGTTTTGCGGCGTGGGAAGTCACTCGCGGTCAAGCCCAAGACAACTTTCGCTCAGCCCCTCGGGACGTAAAACTTCCTTGCGCCCCGGAAAAATGCCGAGACAACCACACCGTTATTACACAGTACCTGCGAAACGTGGCTCACCGTAGCCGAGAGGAAGACTATTTTGTCGCCCAAACCATGACCAAGGCGGCGGCTTGGCTTGAAGAAAATAATGATGGTCGGCGCTTCTTTCTTTACGTGGATACTTTTGACCCTCACGAGCCCTGGGACCCACCGCGCTACTACGTGGATCGCTATGACGCGGGCTATCAAGGTGAGGAAGTGATCTACCCGCGGTACGACCGCTGGCGGGAATTTCTCTCCGAAAGTGAACTGAAGCACTGCCGGGCTCTTTATGCCGGTGAGGTCAGGATGGTCGATCGGTGGATTGGCTTCCTACTGGACCGCATCGCCTCGCTCGATCTGTTGCGCAACACGGCGGTCATTATCATGTCGGACCACGGCTTTTTTCTAGGAGAGCACGGGTACATTGGCAAAGCCCTCATCCACGGCACGTATCAGGACTTGCCTCTTTATCCGGTTATCGCGCGAATTCCCATGATAATCTACTTTCCTGGCTGCTCAGGGGGCTCGCGGGTATTGGCCCAGGTTCAGCCCGTGGATTTGATGCCGACGGTGTTGGACCTTTTGGGGGTAGCCAAGCCACCTTCGATCGAGAGCCCATCGCTCGTACCGCTGCTGGAGGGTCGTGTCACGAAAGTAAAGGATCTGGCCATTTCGTCGCCCGAAATTTATTACAAGACGCTGCCGCCTTGGCAACTCGAGCGCCTTCCACCTTCACCCGCGTCGCGGAGTTCGATCACGGATGGAGAGTGGCTGCTAATCTACGGACCTCATCCCGGAAAAATAAGCGGCACGTCGTATACTGCAGCTGTCGACTCCAGAATACGGATGGTCGAAAACGCGCAAGGAGAGATTCATCCCGAGCTTTACAATCTAAAGGAGGACCCGCACTGTGAGAACAATTGCCTCAATGCAAACCACAGGGTGGCCACGGATCTCTGTGGCGCCTATATGGATTTTCTTGAGGCCCACAAGGTTCCTCCCAGTCACCTGAAATACTTCGTCCGGCTTTAACCCTGTGGTCGAAGAATGGCGGACCAATTTTCTGAAATCGTCGCCCGCTCGAACCGCCGGACGCAAGTAGACGAGCGCCGAGTGCAGGCGCGCGTTCCACCCTCCGTAACCAACGCATTACGAACAGATGCAGAATTCGATTGACAAGTCCTTGTAGGAGTGATACCAGTCAAGAATCACGAAATCCAAAAGGATAAGGAGAGTGCTATGAGTTTCCGGACAAGCATTTGGAGTGCTATTGTGTACCCTATCGACCCACGTGGTTCCTCAGGACAATTTGGCTATTTCAGAAATTACCCCGTGCTTGCTCGGGCCTCAGCCCCGATACTCTTCTTACTTATCCTCGGGCTAGTCTGGCCAGGAAAAGTCGCTGGACAGAACGTGTCGCAGGCTCGCATTTTGGGTACCGTTGCTGACGTCAGCGGCGCGATTGTCCCTGATGCTAAAGTGGTCATTACCTCGCAAACAACGCGGTATTCTCGAACGGTCCAGACAGGCGAGGACGGAACATACCTTTTCCCTCAGATGCCGGGCGACACTTACGACATAGAAGTATCGAAGCCCGGGTTCAAAACGGGAAGGGCCGTCGGGGTGCTCGTCCAGGTCAACGAGAACGTGCGTCGTGATTTTCAACTAGAGGTAGGAGAGATGCACGCGACGGTAGAGGTATTGGGGCAATCGACCCTGGTCAATACCTACACGGCAGCACTGACGCAAACCATCAATACCCGCGCCGTTGTCGAGTTGCCCCTCAACAATCGTGACATCACCGCGCTGTCGATGCTGGTGGCCGGGGCCACCGATCCGGTGGCAACCTCCTTTTATGCCAGCTCCGCAGGTTTTATGGACGGGGTATCGCCCAGCGTCAACGGAGGCAAAATCCAGGATAATGGCTACCATCTCGATGGCCTCAACAACGTGTACGCGGAGCGCTTCAGCGCGAACATTTTCCCCAACCCCGACGCCATCGAAGAATTCACGATGAACACTGCCCAATACTCGGCGGAGTTTGGGGGCCGGCCGGGCGGGCAGTTGAGCGCCCGCACCAAATCGGGCACGAACGCCCTGCATGGCGCCCTGTTTGAATTTGTTCGGAACCCTTACTTCAACGCCCGGAACTTTTTCGACACTTCAGGCAAGAACGACGGAATCAAGCGCAACCAATACGGATGGGCGGTAGGCGGTCCGGTCTATATCCCGCATGTTTTTGACGGCCGGAATAAGCTCTTCTTCTTCAACTCGTACCAGAGAATTCCCTTCTCGCAGAGGGGTATACCCGCCTTCCATCGGGCCTGGACGGCTGCGGAAAAGGCCGGAGATTGGTCCGATCGCCTGACGGGTACAACGATCTTCGATCCCGGTACGGCCAATTCAAGCTGCGGGTCTTTGGGTACGCCGTTTCCCGGCAACGTCATACCCGCCACGCTTTTCGACACTGTGGCAGTGAACTTCTTGAAGCACACCCCCGATGCGGCGACACCCACCTCGCTGATTCCTTACTTTATCCCTCAAAGAACGCTTCAGTATGAGTTTCTGCAGAAGGTGGACTGGAACGTGGGCAAACACGCCATTATGGGCCGGTATATGAGGACAATCAATACCGGGAGTTCGTTTAACGATCCCAACGATCTGCTGTTCACGAGTGGCACCAACGCCCTGGGGGCACACGCAGGGAACAATAATGTCGGGGTGACGGAGACATGGTCGGTATCCCCGAACAAGGTGATAACAGCGGGCTTCCAATACAGCGATTGGCCCTGGTACCAAGTCCCTATGCCCCATCTCTTCACCTTGGAGGACTTCGGCTCCCAGTTGAAAACCGATCCCGATTGCAAGGAATACACATTCGCCGTCATCGGCTTCGTTGACAGCATAGGAGATAGGCAGGACAAATGCAATGTTAGACTTGACGCTCTCTGGCAATATACCGCTGCATTGAAGTGGGTCAGGGGACGGCACGAAATCGCCATCGGCGGGGATTTTGAGAGATGGACGAATCCGCGCAAATTGGGCTTCAACAGGCTCAGAGACGGCACTTTCACATTTAATGGCGCGTTTACCGGCCTCTCGGAGGCCGACTTCCTGATCGGTCGAGCTGTCTCGTGGAGCATACAAAACCCGTCGTTTAGTATTCCGGCTGTTGCCGCGATTGGCATGCATCGCAACATCTACAGCGCTTATTTCGAAGTCACCTTCAGGGTGCGGAAAGGGCTGACTCTCAACCTGGGCCTTCGATGGGAGCCGTCAAGCGCTCCGAGCTATAACGGTACTATCCCGGTTAATTCGTGGCTCTACCCCGGGCAGCAGTCCCGAGTCTTTGCCAACGCTCCTCCAGGAATCCTTTATAATGGCGACCCAGGAACTCCCGGCAGATCGGGCTGGTTCCGGCGTTACAATCAGATTGCGCCACGGCTTGGTTTTGCCTGGGACCCGACCGGCACGGGCAAGTGGGCGATACGTGGAGGGGTCGGCAGCTACTTTGGACAGGAAGGTGGGTCTGACCAGCAACTTCCAGGGGGCAACAGTCCACCCTTATCCGGCGCGACTATCACCATTATCAATCCCCCCAATATGGTCAATCCCTGGGCCGCGCCGCCTTACAACGGCACGGTAGGCGTCCCCTTGCCCCTACCCACGACCAACAGCCCTGTCTCTACGCCCTTCGGGGGCCTTGAAATATTTGACCCCCACATGAAAAGTCCAAATAATTATACATGGAGTCTGACGGTCGAGCGGAGTTTTGGCGCCAGTCTTCTACTGCGAGCGGGCTATGTCGGGCTGCGGGGCACTCACCAGATGGGCGGTTACAACACCAACCTGGCCACCTACATTCCGGGCGGTTCCGACGGCACAAATATTCAGCAGCGGCGCCCTGACCCCAACTTCACCTCATTCCTGCTATCCACCGCGGACGGCGATTCCTACTACCACGCTTTCCAGGTCACGGCTGAGAAGCGGTACTCTCACGGCCTCTCCTTTCTCGCCAATTACACGTTCAGTAAATCAATTGACACCGATTCCACCAATATTGGTTGGACCGGCGCTTGGTTCTTCGGCAACCAAGATCCACGAGGCTCGAGCTTTAACAAGGGCTTATCTGACTTCGACCGCACCCACGTTATCAGCGTCTCCCCGGTCTGGGATTTGCCGAAACTGCACAATGCCAATCCCGCGGTGCGGGCGGTTCTGGGCAACTGGAGGATGTCGAGCATTGTTTCTCTCAGGAGCGGCCATCCGGTGACTGCCATCGATTTGTTCGGCGCCGGCGGATGCCTTTGCGGCCCCAATTTGGGTACCTCGCGCGCGGATGCCACTGGCACTCCGTTGCAGACCGCGATCGGCAGTCGCTCCAACCAAGCCAATGTTGGATATTTCAACCAATCGGCCTTTAGAAGTGCAGCCGTGGGGTCCTTTGGCACCGTCGGACGGAATACCATCCGAGGTCCTGGCTTTGCCAACGTGGACTTCGCGCTTATAAAGGATTTCCCGATCCCCGTCCGGGAGAATATGCGCCTGCAATTCCGGTCCGAATACTTCAACCTCTTTAACCGCGTGAACCTTGGGAACCCGAGCTTGAACGTCAACGATCCAAATTTCGGAAAGATCTTCGGAACCAGCAGCGACCCCCGAATCCTGCAGTTCGGGGTAAAGTTCATATTCTGACCTCTGTTGGTCGCTGGGAGCAGATGCTTAGTGACATTTGCCAGTGATTGAGCGAACCCGGGGCAGGTTGACCATCGTCCCGCTCCCAGGACGGCCAAGACTATATTAGTTAACTCACTTCGGCAGCCCCTTCATCATCAGCCAGTCCACTTTAAATGAGTATTTTCAATTCTGCCTCGTTGAGCTGGAGGACAAATAAGCCTGAATTCCGAAGTTGGAGCGGGTAACCCATGTCACAAAGTGATGACTCATTGGGAACAAGGGCTGCCTTGGCGCTGGTCTCCAACCAATTGTAAGACCTAACCTCATTAAGGTGACTTACCACTGCCAGCCAGGCCGGATAGCAGGATTGACGATTGAGCCTTCAGGCCACTGCCCATGATAGAGGTCGATAATATTTGGGGCTGCCTGGACCGCCATGTCGATGGAAGACTGCTGGTCGACACCTGCCACATGCGGCGTGACCAAGACGTTCTCGAGCCGAAGCAAAGGGTGCCCAGAGGCGGTTGGGTGGAATGCTGAACTACTATTATCGTCAGGCGGCCTGAGGGTGGAGATCAAACTCCGACGGATGGTCACCATCTAGGGCGTGGGTTCCGCTCGTAGTGCCCGCGAGCGGCCACCGCTGGCTTCTCGCAGCATGTAGATCCATGCAGTCAACCACTGATTCAAGAAGAGATCGCCTTCCTGGGCTAACGAACGTCCTTCATTTAAGTTTTTGGACCTTACGGCGTCGTACCCTGGGGCTCATCGCACTCTCGTTTGGACATCACAACCACCCGTGCCCCCGTTCTCCAGCAAGAGACGTGGACGGGCAGAACCTCGCCCCTCGGGCTCTGTCCCGGCCAGCCCGCCTTTCGACAGGCTTTGGTCGCATCACTGGGGCTTGACGTCGGGACTGAAGGATGTGAGCGGGGGCAGCGTTTCTCCCTCTTGGAGATTACGCAGAAAGTCCGCCAAGCGGCGCTGTAAGCGCTACCAATACTGGTATTCGGCATCCCATTTATCCAAGCCCTCACGCAGCCGCGAAGGCGTATATTCTGAGAGCCACGCGGCTTGGAACGAGTCGTGCAGTCTGGCCGCTGCTTCCAGTAGATCATCGATGTCCGGCATGCCGTCATATAGGGATTCGCCCTGCCGGGGGGCCGCGTGTGCGCCCCTTTTCTGCCAATCACTGGTCATGTCAATTGCATAAAGGAATTTCATGCCGGCATAGTCGAGCATTTGAGATTCCAGCAGGAAGTCCTTGAGCGTTTCCGCGTCGCCTCCCAAATCCAGGGCACGCAGCACATGCTCTTCCCCATCCTCGGCCAGAAGACGCACTTGGCGGAAATCCTCCTGATGCCCTTGAGTGCGCTCGAAGCTGGCGTGGGATAACGGGTCTGACCAGAAAGCCTGCATGGAGTTAAAGCCTACGACTTTCTGCAGACGCGTCTCAGCGTCCGCAAGCGCTTTGAGAGCCGCCGCCACCTCGCGTGCAACAGAAGGGGGATAAAGCAAGCCCGCGTATTCGGCAAAGAACTTATCGGGCGACGGTGCCGTCGATTGCCACGAAAGGCACATACCGAACGCGACGCCAGGTAGGAAGGCGCGCGTCAGAACCTGGACGGCATCTGTCCAAAGCGTAACCAATAAGCCGACTGAATGGTTTTGGCGCGCGGCGACCATCAGGTTGGTGAGGGCGGCAAGCGATTGGTTAAAGTCCGGAAAGACCTGACCGTAGCCATAAATCGACGTCGAGGCGTACTGCGGGATTCCACGCGCCGCAAAGGGGGCCAAGTATTCATCGTAAGACGCCTGAAGTCCGTTGTGCCAGGGCACGGCGATGAGGCCGGGCGGCAGGCTGGGGAGAATCTCCGGATATTTCGTGACGATGTTGTGATCGCCCCAAATCATCACGCGCTTGCCGTGTTGCTGGACCAGCGCTGCCACGCTTTTGAGCTGCTCGAGGTAGAGTTGGCCGGGATCCACGTTATGGGCTTGGCCAGCCATTTCCATGTCGTAAGTTTCGTCAAAGCCGATGTGGAAGAAGGGGCTGGGAAACAACTGGCTAAGCTGCTCCACCCAGGCTTCGACGACGACCTTCCCCCGGGGATTGCGAGGATCGAAATCCCGCCCGTGCGGAACCACCGCCAGGTCCGAGTAGCGCTCAATGCGAAAGAGCGCATGCATGTGGCCGTAAAGTTCCACGCAAGGGATCACGTCAATGTGACGCTGGCGGGCATAAGTAATAATCCGCCGCACCTGCTCCTGGCTGAAACGCGCGTCACCGGGATTCATCAGCGAGTAGCCTTGGAGCTCGATGCTGCCTTCGGAGTAGAGGAAATATTGATTGGCCTTCCAGCGGGCCAGGAAGTCGAGTTGCCGCTGGACTTCTTTTTCCGTCGGCAAGCCCCCTTCACTCATGTCCATCATGACGGCGCGGTAAGCGTACAAGGGCCAGTCATGAACCTCCGCTTCAGGAAGCGCCGCTTCCCTTCCTGTGCCTTCTACCATCTCGCGCAGAGTTTGGACTCCGTAAAACAAGCCTGTGGAAGAGCGGGCGCGGATTTCGCCCCCCTGCGGGGTAATGCTCAACGTATAGGCCTCGCGTGAATCGGGTCCGGCGTGTTCGTCCGGCTGCGGCAGAGCGGGGCCCGATCCTGTGCGGGTCAAGACGATCGCGCGGCCCGCTCCAGCCTTTTCCGTGGTGGGGATGGATATCCTGGAGCGCGATTTGAGGGTGGCGGCCAATTGTTCGGCGGCGAATCGATCCTCGGCGTTGTCATCCGAGGCGAGGCGAATGCTCAAGCCCTGGAGGCGAAGCGAGCCTTTCCCATAGCGCACTTCCTGCGGCTCCGGCAGCAAAGGATTGTGATCCGCCGCGCGAACCGAAGACCCAGCCAGCCAAGCCAGAATGACAACTGATGTTAGGACACACGCCGAGGATCGCTTTCGAAACAGGGCTTTTCTCCTATTGGGAAACCATCGCATTTGACCGAGCGAATCTCGCTGGCACAGCCAGTGCTCAAAGAAAGCTCGCTGTGTCCTCCGCGCCTCTCAAGCTTTGACATAGAGCGGACAGGGCATCTCCGTGATCTCTTTGCGAAAGCTTTTCTGATGACAGAGGACACAGAGAAATCCTTGCCAACAAAATGAATTTGATTTGGCAGCATTCAGAAAGAACCGAAGAGACGCGGACCTTGGAAAGCAGGTCCGCGTTACGCTCAAGTCTTGATAAAGATTTTGTTTCGATACATCCAGAACAGCAACAGCCACTGGATAGCCAGAACCACGAGGGCGTCGAGAAGAGGCTCCAGGTGCCCCGAGGTTCCTGCCCTGGCGCGCGTAAAGATGCTCACCACGGGATGCAAACTCACAAAGCTGGGAAACATGTAAATGAAAATCGCGTTGCTGCCAATTACGACGAAGGGCAGCGTCCATTGCCGGTAGCCGCGAACGTCCACGGCCCAGTAGAACAAGAAAAACATGAGGCAGGCCCATCCTGCCGACACCAAGACGAAGGAAACCGTTACCAGCTTGAAGATCACCGGCACGACAGGGCTCAAGGCGTAGCCGACGGCGAGACACAGCAAGCCCGCACCCGCGATCACCCTCATCTTGCTCGCCTTCGACCGGGCGCTCAGCAGCCATCCGCCGATGAGCATGCCGAGAATCGTAGTTGGGATGGGGAACCAGATGCACAAGACACTTCCCCCCACTCCCCCCGTATTGCCCGGGAGGTAGGTTTTTCCCAGAGTCAAGAGGTCAACATACCTCACGATGTTGGCCGTCTCCTGATAGCTCCCCGCCGGAACACCGGGAGCAGAAAAGACCGCCATAATGAGGACGTTGGCGGCAAGAATCGCGCCGCCCGCTGCCGCTTGAATCCACTGCGGCTTCCGCACCAACAAGAAACCCACCAGGTAGGCGATAGCGATAGGCTGCAAGACGCCGCTCAACTCGATCCACTCGGGGGCGCCGTCATCGATCGACCCCCGCAGCGAGCCCAGCAGGAAGAGGATGGCAAAGCGCATCACTGCATGCCTGAGCATTTGGGGATAGGTCTGGGTGCGCGAGCGCTTGGCATAGGAAAGCGGTATCGAAACTCCCACCATCAGCATAAACGAAGGCCAGATGCAGTCCCAGAAATGTAACCCCGCCCAGACAGAGTGGCCAAGCTGCATAAGCAGGGCGTTGGACAGGACGTTCGGTTTGAGAGCCAGCAGCCCAGCAACCAGCGCACGGCCCCCGATGATCCAAAACATGATGAAGCCGCGGAAGGTGTCAAGAGACACCAGGCGCCCTTCCCTGGACGAGGGGGTTGGAGGCGCTTTCCCGGCTAGCACGCCTACTGCCGCCGTTTTTAACTTTTCTACAACTCCGCTTGAGAGGTCGGTTGCCATGACGGGAACTCTTTTCTCATGTCTCGGGACCATCACACCTTGAAGAAAATCTTCCGCTGGTAGAGCCAATAGCAAAGGCAACACGCACGAAGAACGCTACCCAAGCCGGCACGACCGGCCCTGCCATGCCTAAAACAGCGGAAGTGCTCGGCAAATACCGTAACGGGAGGGGTCCAATCACGGCCCTCTCAGCGAATTGCTCACCAGATAAATATGGAATTCACCTCAACAACGACCAAGGGGAACACCATCTACTGTCGGTACCCGGGCTCAAACAACCACAAAGCGAGTTAATCATCAGCAAGGGAATCCGAACGAGGCCGTGTAAAATTCGCCATGACCGTCCCAGCGGCCAAGTGGGGAATTGGTCAGCTCAACTCAGGGGGCACGTTGCCTTTGGACCACGGATGAGATCCGATGCCGTATTCACGAGGGTCAAACGGAGCCGCCTTGGGGGGCTCTGGCACGGCACCGGGTTTTAACTTGCCCGCAAGCTCCAATGCCGTCTCAACCATCTGCCGGCCAGCGGTGGGCTCTAAGTTACTGTAACTGGTTAGACGGGTCTCGTAACCCCCGCCATGTGGCCCGAATGCTTCTTCGGTGGGAACATAGCCCACGCAGCCGTTGGCGAGTTCCACGGGGTAAGTAAACTTGAACGGACTTTTAGATTTGATATCGAGCCCAAACTGGCAAAAAAGCTCTGCCGGATTGCTCAGAAACACGGCGGGGCCGACCTGAACGGCCTGCACCTCTACCTCTGCGACGGGATGCTGAGCCAGCAGCGCATCCAGCAGCACGATCTCTTTCGCAAAGATCCATCTTGTGTCCCTTTTCTCCTCTTTTTCCCCCTGTGCTACTTCGATGCACTTTCTAACCCTCTCTGGGTCGGGTACTCGGCGCTTGATCTGCAGAACCCTTGAAGCGGCATCGAGAGGCGAGAAGTCACCAGGGTACGCCGTTACCAGCACTTTGACCGCTTCTGCACCCACCCGCTCGCCTACCAGACGGGGCGCGTCCTCACCCTCAAGTGGCTTATACGAGGTGAGCTGATTCTCGTTTTCCACGTCGCCGCATGCCCCTTGCAGAAACACCACGATGACATCCTCACCCATAGCTCCACGGATTGTCTTCTCGAGATAATAGATCCAGTTGGCCGAGATCTCGTCGGGACTGGCATCAGCATGACAGCCGTAGTTGACCACGTCCAATCACCCCAACCTCCGGGTCGATGGGTCCCGCATATCCAAGAACATCGGGATTGCCCTGCCCAGGATAAGTGTAAGTGAGTCCGTTCTTCATTCGGAAACGGCGGTTGAAGGCCGCCTTCTCTTCCCTGCCGGAACCAAATCCGCAGCGCGCTTCTACGCGGAGGCTATCAGCGTGGCAGACCGCGGCGACGATCTCGGTCTGCACACGCTCTAGATACCCCGCGTCGGCACATTGCGATATTTGGTACGCAAGCTTTTTCACGAGCGAGGAGGCGAAGTCATATTCACCCGGCTGGATCATCCCTACTGGACCAGAGCTATGGGAGTGGGAGGCGCCGATCAGCACAGCATCTGGCGGGATCCCGCACTGCTGCTGAATCTGTTTGCGGGCTGCCAGCACGAGGTGCCGAGGAATCATTAAAGCATCCACGCCTACCAGCGCCACGCGTTTGCGTCCGTCATCAAACACCGCCACGCGTATCTTGCAAGGGTCATGGAATCTGCGGTGATAAGCTTTTGTATAATTGCCAGGTTTCTCCATGCCGATATCCGGAGTGATATCACGCTC
>QHZQ01000035.1 GCA_003224725.1 Acidobacteriota bacterium
CGATTCGAAGGGAAGTAGAACGGCTTACTCGAATCTACAATGCCATGCGCTTCAGAAAAAGCCCCCCAAGCAAAAACCAAATGCAGCAAGCCTATTGGATCCTTTCGGAAATTAAGAAGCTAAACAAGAAAGGCGAAGTCATTTTCTAAGGCAAGTTGCGGACAGAATTGCAAAAGAGCCTCTACCATTCCTGTAAATTCTGGAAATGAATTATCCTTAAAGGAGAGTCATGGATCCCAGAACCAATATCTACGAAGAAAAGAGGCCCTGGGGTGGGTTCCGTCGTTATACCCATAACCAGCTAAGCACGGTGAAGATCATCACTGTCAACCCCGGCGATATTCT
>QHZQ01000034.1 GCA_003224725.1 Acidobacteriota bacterium
ATGCTCACAGTTGGGTGGAAGCTCACCATCCGGAGCAGGGTTGGCAAACTTACGATCCCACTCCGGCTTGGAGCCAGGCGACTCCGCAGCCTCCTCTGTTTACGATGATTAGCAATTACCTGGACGCTTTTGAGCTGTTTTGGGGTGAGTGGGTCCTTGGCTATGATGAAGTGACTCAGATCTCGCTCTTCACAGACCTGCAGGAAAAGTCCACCCGATGGTTGGATCAAAGCAAACGCCAATTTTATAACAGAGCCATTAGCATTCAGGAAGCCCTCCTTGACGGTGGCAGTAAGATCATCCAGTTTGGCAGGCAAGCGAGGTGGAAGTTTCCTGCT
>QHZQ01000036.1 GCA_003224725.1 Acidobacteriota bacterium
TCCCCATTGAAGAGTCTCTCGATCTTCACACGTTCCCACCCAAGGAATTGAAAGTGCTGGTGGAAGAATACCTCTTTCAGTGTCATCAGAAGGGATTCAAAAAGGTTCGTATCATTCACGGTCGTGGAAAAGGAGTGCAGCGACAAATGGTTCGCGCTCTTCTTGAGAAGAGCCCCTTAGTACTAAGGTTTGAAGACGCACCGCCTGAAGCGGGGGGATGGGGAGCCACCTGGGTTCAACTCAGAAATTAAACTCCTCAACTCACGGTCTTCGTTTTAATAAATTGATTTGATAGGTCAAGCCGAGGAGTTATTTAGGTACTCCAAGACCGTGAGTCCGGTTTTGCGATAAAACGTGGCCGCTAATGAAGGAATGTTTCCAACCGGCTCGTCCAGGGCGACTCGCTCAACACGATATAGAGGGTAGAAAACTGTGGCTAGCCCAATCTGGTCTTCTGAACCTACCTGACTGAGCCAAACGTCGAAGGCATTCAAATCCAGTCCCCGCAGGGTGACTCCAGCCGCATTCAAGTCCAGTAGTTCTCCCCAGATTTTCTCTCTGGGGCTATGCAAGGTAACGACGACAATCGAATTGAGTTTCATACAGGTCTTCTTTGTTCGTCTTTCAACCCACCTATGACAGCATCTGATTTTATGATAAGGAGTTTATGGCGATTGCCGAAATGTCAATAGGTATCCGGGCAAAGCTGGCAGCAGGCATGTGTCTGTCGATCCAATCATCTCATGTCATCGCGGCAATCTATGCGAGAAAAATCGTCGGCCAAAGGATTCTCACTGATCGAACTTCTCGTTGTAGTGGGAGTGATTTTGATCCTGGCTTCCATTGCCGTTCCCAACTTCCTCAAGGCTCGGCGCTCCGCCAACGAAGCTGCTGCGGTGGCCTCTTTAAAAGCGATTGGCAGTGGCCAATTAGCGTACCGAAGCAGCCAGGGAGACTTCGTCACTCTCGATATATACAAAAGCGGCTATAACTTCAGCTCCAGCGCCGGAACTACCCCCAGCCTGGAATTTACCGCTACGGCAGAACCAGCGGTCTCGACCGGCATTACCGCCACCGGGACCCGATTCTTCTTTGTGAACCAAGACCAGGTCATCCGCTGCAGTGCTGGCTCGTCTGCCGACGCCAATTCAAGTCCATTACAGAATTGACTTCAGCCAGCCTGCAACTTCTATAAGATTTATTCCTGAAGAAACGACTTGAGTTCCTAGGCACGAATCTTTTCCTCACCACGGCCCTCCCCTCTCATTCGAGTGTCGCCGGGTTTTAACCAATTGAAAAATCTGCTGGCGCTGACACCCAAAAGAAATGTCACCGCCGAACCGATGCATACATACCAAGTCCATGCGATTTTCATCAGATAGCCGTAGCGCGGCAGAAAATGGATTGCCAGCAGAGTCAAAAGTCCACCGACCATTCCGCAAAGCCCTCCGGCTTGATTAGTCGTGCGGGTGAGAACAGCCAAAAGAAAAATTCCGACAATGCTCCCAGCGGTGAAAGACATAATGGTCAAAGCCACCTCCAAGACCGAGCCCCATTGTCTTGCCAGAATTCCAATTCCGATCAATACAATCCCCCAGGCAATCGTCATCAGCCTCGATACTTTCAAGTAGTGATGCTCCTCTTCGAAAGGCCGAATATAGGGTTTGTAAAAATCTATCAGCAGAGTACCGGAAAGAGAATTGAGGGAGCCACTCAAAGTGGACATGGCTGCGGCGAAGATAGCCGCAATCACCAATCCGGATACTCCTCGGGGGAGTTCATTCACAATGAAACGCGGAAAAACCTCATCCGTTTTGGACAAAGGTGGTGTCAAAGGGAATTTTTGATAAAAAGCGTAGAGCATAACGCCGATCATGAGAAATAGGAGAAATTGAGCCATTATGACCAGACCACTTCCAATAAGAGCTTTTTGAGCATCGGTTTTGGAACGACAGGTGAAAAACCGTTGAACCGTAAGTTGATCGGTCCCGTGAGATGCCAACGTGATAAAGATCCCTCCAATGATTCCGGCCCACAGAGTGTACGGCTGGCTCCAATCGTGCGAAAAATCCACCATCTGTAGTTTTCCCAGGGGAGCCGCGGTTTGCTGGATGCTGTGCCAGCCACCCGGAATTTTATGGAGAATTTCATAAAACGCTAGCACGGCTCCCCCTATGTAAAGAATCATCTGAATGACGTCTGTCCAGACCACTGCGGCCATTCCGCCCTTGAAGGTATAGTAAATGGTGAAAATTCCCATCAAGACAATGGCAGGGATCACTCCCATATGTGTCGTTACTGCCAAAACCAGGCCCGTGGCGTAGAGCCTGACTCCATCAGACAAAGCGCGCGTGACCAAAAAAATGGCCGCTGAGAAGTTCTTGGTTTTGTTCCCGAATCGCTCCCTGAGAAGTTGATAGGAGGTGAAGAGTTCTTGACGAAAGTAAGGAGGGATTAAAAGTAAACTAACAATGATCCTTCCCATCAGGTAACCGAGAGTAAGTTGCAGGAAGGTGAGGTTTGACTCGTAGGCGAGGGCCGGGGAACCGATGAAAGTCAGGGTGCTGGTTTCTGTAGCGACAATGGAAAAACAAACGGCCCACCAAGGAATATCCTTGCCACCCAGAAAGTAATCTTTGAGGGTACGTTGAGATTTAGCAAAACGTGAGCCGTAAAAGGTAATTCCCAGGGTATAAGCAATCAAGATGAGGTAGTCAACCCATGAGAATCCCAAAGTTTTCCTCGCTAGGTAATCTACAAACGACAATGCGCAGAATTTTTCTTAGCCCCGCGTTTTAGCTCGCGGACCCTTTGGATGCTTCATTCTGGACATGCCTTTTCGGCCATCGCCGCCACGCTAGCGCGGCGACGACGGCCCAAAGGGGAAGGGAGTGGGCGAGCCCTTCCCCGACCGTGCGCTGACCTAGGGTTACTTGGTGGCGACGAAGTTCAAACTTTGGTCAAGTTTGTTAACCTGCCGTCCCCTCACCCCGGGGAGCTTTCTCAAAGCTCCCATGCCTCTCCGGGGGAGAGGGTGGCTGCAGGCCGGGTGAGGGGTCAGCTGCTTTAGGAGACCCGACCCTTGGCGGTAAGAGGTTGCTCGCTACTACTAGTGAAAGAGTTCCACGCATTGATTTGTGTTGTTTACTTAGAGTCCCTTTTCGCCGCGCACTAAATCTTCATAACTCTCGCGTTTTCGGATGACTTGATAGGCATTGTTCTTAACCAGAGCTTCGGCTGGACGAGGCCTTGAGTTGTAATTGGAAGACAAGCTAAATCCATAAGCTCCAGTATCCATAATAGCCAACAGCTCTCCTTTCTGGGTGATCGGCATTTTTCTGTCATGAGCGAAGAAATCGGTGGATTCGCAAACGGGACCGACAATATCGGCGATGAAAGTCTCTGAAGCATTTCTTTCCACAGGCCATATCTCATGGTAAGCGTCGTAGAGTCCGGGTCGGATCAGATCATTCATTCCCGCATCCACAATGACAAATCGGCGGCGGTCGCTTTTTTTCACATAGAGAACCTCGGTCAACAATAGGCCTGCCTTCCCACAAAGAATTCGTCCCGGCTCCAAGATTAGAACTTGTTTCTTCCCGGCAAAACATTTTCTCAAGGCTTGGGCGTAATCTGCAATACTAGGAGGAGATTCATCGTGGTAACGAATGCCCAAACCTCCACCCAGATTGACATATCGAAGGCGAATTCCAGCCTCTTCCAGACGTCTTAACAGCTCGAAAATTTTTTGGGCGGCTTGTAGAAATGGGTCGAGGCTCGTCACCTGGGACCCAATATGGCAACTAATTCCCACAACCTTCACATGACTCAACATCCCTGCGTATTGGTAAAGTGGGATTACCTCCACTGTGCTGATTCCAAATTTATGTTCTTGCAGCCCGGTGGAGATGTTGGGATGGGTTTTGGGATCAATATCTGGGTTCACCCGGAAAGAGACCCGGGCTTGATTATTGAGAAACTTGGCTCTCGCTTCAATGGCGTCAAGTTCAGCCTTTGATTCTACATTAAAAATAAGAATATTCGTATTGAGGGCATCGTCGATTTCGGCATTCTTCTTGCCGACGCCCGAAAATACGATTTTCTGCGGATCGATCTCTGCTTGACGAGCGCGAAAGAGTTCCCCTCCAGAAACAATGTCAACGCCGGCACCAAGGTCACGAAATAGTCTCAGGATGGATAAATTGGAATTGGATTTTACCGCGTAACAAACAAGATGAGGGACATCCCCAAAGGCGTTGTCAAAATTCTTAAAATTTTCTTCCAACGCCCCGCGACTGTAAACGTATAGAGGAGTGCCAACCTCTGCAGCCAGTTGCTTTAAGGAAGTTTTTTCACAAAACAATTGATCATTGTGATAATGAAATACCTCCATACCCTTAATTTCGCTGCGCCCAACCGGCGAACACCTCTTTGGCGGCTCCAATGGTTTTTTGAATATCGGCTTCGCTATGGACTGCTGAAACAAATGCGGCTTCAAATTGGCTAGGGGGGAGGTAGACGCCCCTTCGCAACATTTCGCGGAAGAAGCTTCCGAATTTTTCTGGGTCCGACTGCTTAGCCGATTTCCAATCAGTGACGTGTCGTCCCATTCCTTGATCCGACCGTTTGGGCAGGGCACCATCCTCTCGGGGCGTAAAAAACACGGTAAACATCGACCCTGCTCGATTGGCGGTTACTGAAATGCCTGCCTCATTGGCTGCCTGAGTTATGCCAAGCTGCAGGGTTCGCGCTTGGGATTCCAGTGTGTCGTAGATTTCCGGCCGTCTCAAAATCTTTAAGGTTGTGATTCCTGCAGTCACAGCTAAGGGGTTTCCAGAAAGCGTCCCGGCCTGGTACACCGGCCCAAGCGGTGCTACCTGATCCATGATGTCCTTCCGACCGCCGTAGGCGCCGACTGGCAATCCTCCTCCAATAATTTTGCCCAGAGTGGTCAGGTCTGCTTTGATCCCGTAGCATTGTTGGGCCCCGCCGTAAGCGAGCCGGAACCCGGTCATGACCTCATCAAAAATTAGAAGGCTTCCGGTGTCGGCCGTAATTTCACGCAAACCTTCGAGGAATGCGGATTGCGGGGGCACACACCCCATATTTCCAGCGACCGGTTCAACAATAACGGCAGCGATTCGCTCAGCGTGTTGCTCGAAAGCGCGCCGCACACTGGGCAAATCATTAAACCCACAGGTCAAGGTGAGCCTGGCTAAATCGGTCGGCACTCCCGGGCTGTCGGGCAATCCCAGGGTGGCCACACCAGAACCGGCCTTAACCAAAAGACTGTCTGCGTGCCCGTGATAACAGCCTTCGAATTTCACAATCATGGGCCTCCCCGTGAAACCTCTAGCCAGACGCAAAACCGCCAGGGTGCTTTCGGTCCCGGAGTTTGTGAGACGCACCTTTTCGATCGAAGGAAAGGTTTCACAGATCAGTTCCGCCAGCTCAACTTCTCTTTCTGTCGGAGCGCCATAACTGGTGCCTGTTTCCAAAACTTTCCGCAAAGCTTCCATGACTTCAGGATGGCAATGACCCAGGATCAAGGGTCCCCATGAACATACGTAATCGATGTACTCGTGACCATCCACATCATAGATTCGTGACCCCTGTCCCCTGGTGATGAAAAGGGGATTGCCTCCCACGGCTCTAAATGCCCTCACCGGAGAGTTGACTCCTCCGGGAATGACCTGTTGGGCTCGTTCAAATAGCTGGCTTGATTTCTTGAACAAGCTGACTCTCCCAGTCCACTGACCAAACATTAACCGCCAAGAAGCAGGGCGTGAGGATTCAATCCAATACGGCAAACAAGCGCATCCCTGCTTCTCGTGACCACCGCCGCCCCACTTGATCTCCGCTCACCGCGGCCACCCTTCTTTCCCGTAGCTATTACGTTAAGACATAGCAATGAGAAGAAATGAGAACAAGGTGCCGTGTGGGAGGCTCCCACCGGCGATCCAAAAGTTTGTGGTTCACAGTCCCTGTTTCCTGTTAAACTCGCGCTGGTCGCCGCCCGGAGTGCCTCCCACATTCTTAACTAAACACCTACTGGAAGACCGGCCGGCTGGCGCCGTTGCCATAACGCGATTTTTTCCCATCGCCATCATCTAATAGCAGATTTGAGTTATCAATCCTCATCTTCCAATTTCGCGCTTTTGGCGCCATACACCGATTTTAGCTTAACAACTTTGCCGCCTCTTTGGCGAAGTAAGTAATGATCAAATCCGCTCCGGCACGTTTGATACAGGTCAGGGACTCCAAAATGATGCGATCCTTCTCCAGCCATCCATTGCGCTGCGCGGCTACCAGGGCGGCATATTCGCCGCTAACCTGGTAGGCAGCCACAGGTAGATCGAATTCGGTCTTGACCCGATAAATCACATCCAGATAGGGCATGGCAGGTTTGACCATGACGATATCGGCACCTTCTTCTATATCCAAAGCTACTTCACGGATAGCTTCGCGCTGGTTGGCGGGATCCATCTGGTAGGATCGGCGGTCCCCGAATTGAGGGGCAGAGTCAGCGGCTTCACGAAACGGTCCATAGAATGCAGAAGCGTACTTGGCCGCATAAGAAAGAATCGGGGTTCGTTCAAAGTGGTTTTCATCCAACGTTTGACGAATAGTTCGAACTCGTCCATCCATCATGTCTGAGGGAGCAATGATATCGGCACCGGCTCTGGCATAGGAGAGCGCCGTCTTGGCGAGCAGTAGAAGGGTTGCGTCGTTGTCCACATCCCCATCGCGAATCTGTCCGCAATGACCATGGGAAGTGTATTCGCAGAGGCACACATCTGTGATCAGCAAGAGATCGGGCACGGCAGACTTAATCGAGCGGAGGGCCTCTTGCACGATCCCCTCGTCGGCGTAAGCACCGCTCCCCATCTCATCTTTGGAAGGTGGTAAGCCAAACAATATAATAGCCGGGATGCCCAAAGACTTAATTCCTCGGCATTCTTCAACCACCTGGTCAATCGACATATTATAGTTGCCTGGCATGGCCGCAATCTCTCTCTTCACGCGCTCGCCCGGGCAGACGAAAACGGGATAAATTAAATTCAAAGGCGAAAGCCGGGTTTCACGGACCATGGAGCGCACGGTTTCATGGCTGCGAAGCCGTCGAGGTCGATAATAAGGTCTGTCCAAGAATCCACCTCCTTACCGCAAGCTGGTGATTGTAGCACATTATGTTGGACTGGGATTTATGTTGTACATCACGAGTCGAATGGTAAAAGCGCGGCAGGGGTAGCTGCCTGGAGCGCGACGGCTCGCCTTCTTAGCATCGATCCCGTGCAGGCCCAGCGCGCTGGATGACCGGGCCTCTCCCGGACGCTGCAGCGGACCGGGATTGCATTTGAAACCGTCGCCGCGCGCGAAGCCTTAAGTGAGAATGGTTTTTGCGCCGTTTGCAACGTCTCATCTCATGAGCCCTTCATCAGCGCAAAGGAAGGTTCTGTCGTGTGCTTCCGGGCCAGACATCCCTGTAACCTTAGAAAAGCCGCTCCTGTTTGCGTAAATTGCCAAAGGACCCAATATTCTTCAAGGAAAAGGTAAAACGCAACTGCGTTTCAATACGCGCCCCGAGATGGAATTGTCGCAACTCCAGGGCAACACCGCAACAATCCCAATTGTATGCGAGCTGCGAGTTGCTGTACTGGAGTTTATGGGAGTTGAAGTCATAGTTAAGACTAAAGCCTGCATTGAGTCCTTGTTTCAGGGAGTTTCCATGGACCAAAGTGGCTCGAACCTGGTTTGATGGGAATTGGGTTGGAGGCAGGTTGCGGGTGTTGTAGTAAGTGAGCGCCACGGAGTTGTTAGAGATGAAGGTGCTGCCACTAATGCTTGAGGCGCGAACCCGTTGAAATTGCTGGTCGTAGTCCATCCGAAAGTCCACCGAATACCGACGGGCCGGAGTAAACCGGAGGCGCGAGATGATTGGAGAAAATCTGCGGTAGCCGTCTTCGAAGGCAAAGGCAGTGAGCGTATTGAGCGGGGAAAAGACATTTCTGCGACCTGGAATCAACGCTCCGCCGAAGGTCGGGTCAAAGAAATATTTTTGAGCGATCCGAACGGAAAGAAATTCGCTCGTGCTCGTGCCCCCGTCTGAAGTGGAGCGGCGAGAGAAAAAGCGGTTGTTTAGAGAATATTCTACCTCATTGGTGTCGCTCATGATGTCTCGCTCGTCAAAGCGGATCGTCTTGTCAAATTCATCAATGCCCGACACGTAGCGGTAGATGATTTCTGGTTCAACCACATGTTTGTAGCGCTTGCCCCGAAATTCAAAAATCTTTTCTAGGCCCGGCCAGTTGAATTGACCCTGGAAATCGAAAGCTGACCTCACTAGATTTCTCGCCACGACGCCGGATGGCGATTCCTGATCACGGCGGTCAGAATAAAAGGTCTCCCTCAAACCAAAAGAGGGGGTGAAGCTGACACCGCTGAACTTCCTTAAGGGCACGGTGATTCGAGGATATAGGTCGAATCGCTGAACGACCGGAGGAGTCGATAATTGAGCATCGGATCGACTCAAACCGTCCACGGCGGAATCAAAGGAAAAATAAATGGGCCAGTCTCTAATTTGCCGATTATGGCCGAACAGGTTGAAGCTGGGAAAGGTGTGCGTGACTACGGATTTGTCTGGAAACAAAGTTGAGCGACGCTCTCCAAACAAATTCAGGCTATAGGTAGAAAAATTGCGGGTCAGGAAGCCGGAGGACACTTCGTCCGGCCGAACGATGGTGGCAAAAGAATCTCCGTAGACCTGACGGAAAACTCGAGAGCTGGCCTCGTCCACGTCGGCCACAGCCCGGAACCCGTTCTGGAATTGGTTATCTGCAATAATCCTTATGCTCTTCCCGCCTCACTCGGTCGGGCTTCGTATTTGAGCTCTCCTGCCATCCCTCTCAAGGAAAAATACTCTGCCACGGCCAGCAGGTCGGCGCTGCGCCCCAGGGTAAGAAAAAACGCCTCGGTAACGGAACGTCCACGCCGGGTGGAATTTCCGGTGGAAGGTATCAAGAAACCTGTTTGACGTTTGTTATCGCTGGTCGGAGCTACTAAATAGGGGCTAAAGAAAATGGGAATATTCTTAATGCGGAAAAAGGTGTGTTTCATCGTGACACGCCGATCGACCCTAAATACCGCGTCCCTGACCGTAAAGCTCCACTTAGGGACCTGGTCTTCGCAAGCCGTAACGAAGCCGTTCTTGACCCGGTATTTGTCCTCATCGAGCTTCTCCACTTCGCGGGCTTCAAAAATAAAACCGGGATTAGCCCTCCCTTTTGCATCGTAAAAAACCCCTGTTCGACTCGCGAGGTTGAATTTGAATTTCTTTCCACTCACGTGCTGCTGAGCTTGTTCAAAGGAGACATTGCCTTCCCCCTCAACGTCCTGGGTTTCGTCGTTTCCCCATACCTCATCAGCTTTAAGAAGCATGTCCTGATATCTCATCTCGACGTTGCCCTTGGCGTGGTAATCATGCTTGCCAAACCGATGTTGCTCATCAGCCTGGATGATGACCACATCATCACCTGCCGGGATATTCAGTGGTGTGGTGGTATCCGATTCTCCCGCGACTTCACGAGACTGAGCTGATCCTGGAATGAGTAATCCGCATAGCCAAAATAGGACGGCGAGTAACGGGCTGATTGGACCCAATACCAAGGAAATTTTTGTTGAGGTGGGGACGTGAGTTTTCCGCAATGGGTTAAGAAATCTAGATGAGTTGCGGGTTAAGAAAGAATTAGCCGATGCAGAAAGTCAAGTTCAGCAATGCAGTCTCTAGA
>QHZQ01000718.1:0-572 GCA_003224725.1 Acidobacteriota bacterium
TTACGGCGCATGGCTCAGATCTGCATGTCGAAAGGCGCATGCTCGACAAAAAAGTTGCGGCAGCGGCCTTTGCCGTAACGATCTCATCTTACAACAACGAAGTCATGGTCGAGGAATGCGGGGAGGCCGCGCGCAACAAAATCCACATCATCCATTGCGGCGTGGATACCAGCGTCTTCTCGCCCCACCGCCGGAGCCTTGCGCAAAGTCCGTTTCAGATCCTCTGTGTGGCATCATTCGAAGAAGTCAAGGGGCACAAATATCTGATTGAAGCTTGCCAGTTACTCCGTGACCGCGGCGTCGATTTCACATGTCACCTTGTAGGGGATGGCCCTCTGCGTCCCGAGATCGAAGCGCAGATAACGGCTGCAGGGTTACTGGATCAAGTTCGGCTCCATGGTGGCGTTCCTCGAGCCGATGTGGTCAGAATGCTAGCGGAGGCTGACGTAATGGCCTTGGCTAGCGTGCCGACGCGAAGTGGCAAGCGGGAAGGGATCCCTGTAGTCTTGATGGAAGCGATGGCGAGTGGTTTACCGGTTGTAACCAGCGCTATCTCCGGGATTCCGGAACTT
>QHZQ01000718.1:583-2115 GCA_003224725.1 Acidobacteriota bacterium
GATGCCAAATTGCGTGATCGCATGGGCCAGGCTGGAAGAGAAAGAGTCCTGCGGGAGTTTGACCTGAGGATCAACACGGCCGCGCTGGCCAGGTTGTTCCAGCTAAGGAGTCAGGTGGATGCTGCCCGTGAGGTACCTGGTGCTGTTGACATGGGACAAGGTCGTGAACCTCGAAGTCTATATGGGTAGCAACCATTTATGCCAATCTTGATTTTAGACGCCAATCAGAGAAGCGCCCTGGCAGCCACACGCTCCCTGGGAGCAAAAGGGATTCACATTGTTGTGGCTGACGAAACCGAGAAAACCCTTGCCGGGACTTCAAAATACTGCCGGGAGAGCCTGGTTTATCCTTCCCCCTATGAGAATCCAGAGGCCTTCATTGCAACTCTAAAAAAAGACTGCGTGGAACACGCTATTAAAGTCATCTTTCCTATGACGGAAATAACGACCTCGCTTGTACTGAAACACCGGCACGAGTTTAAAGAGGTGACTCTGCCCTTTGTCTCTTTTGAGACCTTTGATGGTCTAACGGACAAGTGGAAGTTATTTGAATTGGCTCAAAAGCTTGACATACCCATCCCCACCACCTACTTCGTAAGCGCAAACCAGGACCTGCGTCAAATATACCCAAGACTGCAATTTCCTGTGGTCCTGAAACCGTACCGCTCCCGGATCTGGTCTCATGGCCGTTGGATCCAGGCTGCTGTCAAGTATGCCAGTTCAGTTCGGGAACTGAAAAATAGGGTGGCTGAGCATGAATATCTCAACCAGCATCCCTTCTTGATACAGGAGTACATTCGTGGACAGGGACAAGGAATCTTTGCTCTCTATGACCGCTCGCAACCCGTTGCCTTGTTTGCCCACAAGCGCTTACGAGAGAAGCCGCCTTCGGGAGGGGTTAGTGTTCTGAGTGAAAGTATCGAGCTCAATCCGTTTATGTGTAACCTGGCTCGAAGAATCCTGGAAAACGCGAATTGGCACGGCATAGCCATGGTGGAGTTCAAAGTCTCTGATGAGGGTATGCCCTATCTCATGGAAGTCAACGCCCGCTTTTGGGGATCGCTCCAACTGGCCATAGATTCGGGTGTGGATTTCCCCTGGTTACTCTATCGTCTGGCAAGCGGAGAACCTCTGAAAAGCAGTAATGGTTACAAGATTGGAATCAAGAACCGATGGCTTTTGGGCGACTGCGCCCAGCTCTACAAACTTTTGCTTGGAAACGAAACGAGTCCACAATTAACCTTCGCGGAAAAATGGCGCGCACTGGCGCAATTCCTGAATTTCTTTGAAGGCAACACCCGCTATGAAGTCAATCGCTGGAATGATCTCAGTCCATTTCTCTTTGAATTGAAACACTATTCTGGCAGCAAAACGCCGAAGCCTCAATGAAAGGCTGAATAAAGCTTGCGTAGGGGGGTGGAGCGGGCGCTCTGCGCACGCTAACTGACGGGGCGTCGGAGTACGCGTCCCACCCGCCCTGGGGCGTTACCGCCGGTAACTTAACGCATTATCCTCTACACTCCATATCCCCT
>QHZQ01000719.1:0-1991 GCA_003224725.1 Acidobacteriota bacterium
AAAAGGCTGGAGTCGCTATGGAAAATAGCATCACCCGAAAAATTGTGGCAAGGACGATTTTTGAAGCCGATTGCCAGCGACCTTAGCAGCGGGTTTGGAAGAAGACGCATCGTGAACAATCAACCCCGCAGCCCTCATTCGGGCATCGACCTGAAGGCACAAGTCGGGACCCCCATTGGGGCGGCCAACCATGGCAGGGTAGTTCTGGCCGACGATTTGTTTTTCAGCGGCAAAACGGTTGTCTTGGATCATGGACTAGGGCTTTACACTTACTACGGTCATTGTTCGAAACTACGGGTCCAAGAGGGAGAGTTCGTTCAAAAGGGACATGTCATTGCCGAAGTTGGATCAACCGGACGAGTCACCGGTCCCCATTTGCATTGGGCTTGTCGATTGAACGAGGCACGCATCAATCCAATGGAGCTCACAACCTATATGCTGCGTGATTAAATCATGAACTCGCGGCCGTCCGCCCTGAGATGGGAATCAAAGAACAATGAATCCGTCTCCCGGAAATTATATCCGTGGTCCAATATTCTAATATTTCCCTGTTCCAACTTTTCATTCTCCAGGTCAGCCATGAAGAATAAATGTGCGTTGACTATCCTCATTCTCTTCCTCGGCTCGCTTTGAGTCCTCAGAGTCGAGGGTCACATATCTTTCATCAACCTGGATGCGCTGCACGGGAAATTTCTTGGGTAGGACCTGCAGGGGCCTTTCGAATCCCTGAGACTGGCCGTCCTCAAAACTCAAGGTTCCTTGAATTAAGTAACGACCCGCTTTGGTTTCCAGATCAATTCCGGCCAATCCATAGCATTGCTGGTTGTCTTTGCCGGAGTAGAAGATCATTTTTCTACCAGAGAAAGAAGCCTCGGTGTGCTTGATGGGTTTTGTACACTGGATGATCACACCAAACATACCACCTGGAAAGAGACGCTCCCCTACTATCTTGAGATGAAGCGAAGCCGCCCCTGTCAAGAAGGGGCGGGAGCCAACCGCATCATTGGAAGCCCACAAAAACAAGAGCAGGCAATAATTCAGTCTCCTTAGCACTGGGCTCTCCCTTCGAGGAATCAAAGGTCTTCTTCAATCCCAAAAAAATATCCCCCATTGAATCGATCGCACAATTGTTTCTGCCACCGATTCAGTTTGGATAATCTTCATAACACACAGCTGGGAGCTTTGCATGCTCAAGCCTTGAAAGCAGTGGCGGAGTTTCAAAACTCCAACACCCTTACCCTTCTGGAATCCGCTTCCAACGCGGGAGAGAGAGGAGTGGCAGCACAAAGGAGCATCGCCAAAACCATCGGGAATAGCTCCCAGTCCAGCAACGCCTTAAGGACAAAGATCAGCTCAATTGAGCGGAGTTTTGGGATTTTCCAATATGGGATTTGAAAGCAAGCTAAGAGAATCTTCCGAGAACGCGAGATCTTTACTTCATCTCGCGGCACATCCCCTGGCGCGGTGCACCACAGGTGTTGCAGGGCCCAGAGGCGGAATCAAAGGAAGGTGATCCATGAGCCTGCACAGCGAAGGCCGAGAACAGTTTTTCGACGCGCTCGCTTTGGCAGTTTTGGCAGTTCATGGAGCTGGTGTGCAAGGAAACGATCTTCTCAAACACAGTGCCACAATCCAGGCAGCGATACTCATAAATAGGCATAATCCCACCTCAACCTAATCTCGCAACTCAATATAATGATAATGGATAAAGAAAATCTGTCAAAATTGAAACTAACTGCCACTCTTGCGAATCGCAGCCATGGCCGTGTCATACATTGCCTTGGAATTATCGGACAGCATCTCGAGCTTCTGCAGGCGCTTTTGCTGCATGTTCTCCAGATCCAGCCGAGCCTTCCGGACGTCCTCTTCGGCCTTTTTTATCTGCTCCTCTGATTCTGCCAAATAGTTTTCCAGCTCCATGGATGTGGAGACTAAAACCTCTTTGCACTCCAGTTTCAAATTCGGTTCCGACTGAACCTGACATTTTTGGA
>QHZQ01000719.1:1999-4055 GCA_003224725.1 Acidobacteriota bacterium
GTCCTCTGATAAGCAGGTAATCGAATAAGCGAGCCAGCCAGGGGGTCATTTCGTTGCCGCCCCACCAGGACCTGCAACTGTCGACCTTCAGTAAGATGTGTGCGCGCGCTTTCTTGTAAATCAGTATAAAACTTTATCTTTCGATCATGCGAATCTAGATTCTGACTGGCCTCTTCATAGGCAGCTAGCATCAACATCTGAATCAAGCTGGTAACATCCGAACCTTGTAGATTCGGGTTTTTTGCCCTTATCTGGGAGATGAACTCACTCCATTGAGGCAGGAAATCTTTTCGGCCCGGATCCTGCGCAAGGAAACCGGACCATTGACGCAGCTTTGCCAATTCCGGCTCCCGAAGCTTCCAACGGCAGAGAGTGGCTTTGATATCCACAGCAGGGATTTCTTTCACGATCATGCGCGCTTGATCATTGGTTAAGCCCGCTTTCTGTTTAGCGACATGGACGTCGCCAGGCTGTGCTTGATTGCGTCCGGTCTGGCCTTGGATTGCTGATGAAACTACCCAGAAGTCACACGTCAAAATCAACATGGCAATTCCTGCTGAAAACTTTAAGCGACCCATGATTCCCTCCATTAAAGCTGCTGGCAACTCATTGACGTCTTCTATGATCATCTTCGACTTCGCGTCAGATCTCTTTAGTACATTAGATACTACAAAAAAAAGGTAAGATAGGCAAAGGCCGGTAAGCAGGAGTCAGGCTACCAGGATTCTGCGGAAGAGCTCGAAAACCCCAAGCTGAATGGAATAGACTCCAGCGACTAACCCAAGGAAACAAAGTCAAAATTCCTCATGAAATTGAATTACATGAGCCTTGGAAGCAAGTGGCCTGGCTACTGAGAAAGTTTTTCTCAAGTCCACAAATCCGAAGTCTTCCTTTTCTTTCGGAACTTGGTTGAGTGAAGAAAACTAATTGAAGTATTTAAGACTATTTAAGAAATAGCTAAGATCTATGCAAACACTACCTGTAACGAGACTCACTCTAGTGATCGTCTCGGTAATTTGGCTGGCAGGGTGCGGAAAGCCGAGGTCTCCGTTATCACCCCGGCAAGCCTTGACGACCTTCCAACTGCCTGCAGGTTTTCATCTAGAATTAGTGGCCTCTGAGCCAGAAGTAGTGAGTCCGGTTGCAATGTCATTTGACGAAAGAGGGCGCCTGTTCGTGGTCGAGATGCTGGACTATCCACTTAAGCCAGAAGCATTGGGAAGAATCAAATTGCTGGAAGACCTGGACGGGGACGGCCGATTTGAAAAGAGCACAATATTCACAGACAATCTGCATTTTCCCAACGGGGTGATGGCATGGCGGGGCGGGATTTTGGTGACTTGTGCTCCCGACATTCTCTATTTGGCCGACACCGATGGAGACAATCGAGCCGATGTGCGTCGAGTGGTCTTAACAGGGTTTGCGGAAACAAATCCGCAACTGCGAGTCAACGCGCCAGTCTACGGGCTCGACAACTGGATCTACGTCGCTTATCCGGGAGTCTCAATGCCCACTGTCTACGTCAAAGAATTTGGCGATCCGGGAAAGCCCATTTCCTTTCCCGATCATCCGGAGGTACCAGCGGTTGAAATACACCAAACAGACTTGCGCTTTCAACCTGACAAGACCAAGGTGGAAGCTGCGTCGGGCAATTCTGAATTTGGAAACACTTTTGATAGCTGGGGAAATCGCTTTACGGTGTGGAATAACGACCATGTCCGGCACATCGTTCTCCCCAATAAATACCTCAGCAAAAATCCCTACCTGGAGCCGACCTTGTCGATCCATTCAGCCTCCGACCACGAAAAGGCCTCGAAAGTTTACCCCATTACCCGGGAGCTCAACTACATTCATGAGTCCGAAATCGGGCACTTCACTTCCGCCTGCGGAATTACTGTTTACACCGGGGGCTCTTTCCCGTCCGAGTATGAAGGGAATTTCTTTGTGTGTGAACCCGCCCATAACCTGGTTCATCGCGACGTATTAGTGCCCAGTGATGCGACCTTTGTCGCCAGGCGGGCCCAGGATGGAGTGGAATTCTTGAGTTCGACGGACG
>QHZQ01000043.1:0-56790 GCA_003224725.1 Acidobacteriota bacterium
TGGTCTCTACCTCGAGCCAAATGAATCCTCTCTGTCGCAGGGCTACCGGTTTGCCTGTGACAACGACTTTGGTCGTCGAGATCTCTGGCACGGTCGCAAATGAGAAGACGAAACAATTTCGTCCCTCGACCGTTTCCTTACGCACTTTCTTGAAATCGTTAGCCAGCCGGTTCTCAAAGGAAAACGCCTGGACGATGTATCCTGTAAAAGGATTCTCAATTAGAGGAAAGTTGTAGGCTGTGGGTGGGCCATCAGCACCTGGGTTCAGCGGCAAACGAGTTACAGAGAAAAGAAGTTGCTCATTGGCTCGCTTGTCAGGCTGGCGTCTTACTTCGTAGGTGCTGAGAAATTCTTGTTGGCGAGATGCTTTGCTCTTCTTCTCAAATTCTCGGAGCACGATTTTCTCCTGGCAGCGAAAACTCTTGAGAGAAAGCAGATCGGCAGTTACCTGTTCACCCAGTTTAGTCAACGGCAGCAAGTCATCTTCGAAGTTCTCGAAATCCTCTTCTTTTGCCTGCCTGGCAGGGCTTGCCAAAAACCAGTGTCCAAACACAAGTAAAAGCACCATCGTAAGTGTTTTTGTTCTGTTGTTCATGACAGGATTATAGCAGACGACAAAGTGTTGCGGGCATAGCTGGAAGGAGTGTAATATTTTTTTGAGCTTTTGGAAGGAGTAGCCGTTCGCTCAAGCCCTGGCTCTAGCGCGTTATGAATGGAGCAAGCAATGTTTATTGGCCGCGAAACCAATTTTAGCCAGGAGAGAGGAGCATATTTGCGTAGAACGCTTCTCCTTTCAATTGTTGCGTGTTCGAGCTTCCTTTTGGCTCCCTTCCGTCTAGAAGCTGTCCCAACTTCTCCTGTTGAAATAATGCAGCAGGTCGAGAGGCTCATCCAGCAAGGAGATATCGCAGGGGCTCGAAGCCGGTTAACTCAGGCGCTGCAAGCCTTCCCCCAGGAAGCTGGGCTCTACAACCTTTTTGGAGTCGTAGAAGCTCAACAAGGCAATTATCCTGAGGCAGAATCGAACTTCAAGAAAGCGATTGAGCGGGCTCCGCAGTTGACGGGAGCCTATCTGAATTTGGGGCGGCTGTACCAGGAAAATGTCCTCAAGGATCCACAAGCGTTGCCAAAGGGGTTAGAAACTTATCAGAAGCTTTTGCAATATCAGCCCAACCATCTTGAAGCTAACTACCAAAGTGCCGTGTTGCTGATACGCCAGGGATCTTTCAAGGCGGCCCTCCTTCATCTCTCCAGGCTTCCGGCCGTTGAACAAGAGCGACCCCAAGCTCTAGCCGTTCGCTGTGCCGCCCATGCAGGATTGGAGGAACTCTCGCAAGCGGCTGCTGCAACAGATCGGTTACTTAAGAGTAAAGAACTGACCGAGATTGATATTCTTTCAATCTTGCCTATCCTTGACGCAAACAAACGCGAAGATCTGGAAGAAAAGATGCTCGAAGGACTTGTCCAGCGGGAACTCGCATCGATCAACACCTTGCATCAGCTTGGCCTGCTTTACGAGCGACGAGGACAACTGGATCGGGCACACCAGACTTTGGAAAAAGTGGCCCAGGGGGAACCTATATCAGCCAAACTGCTTCTGGAACTGGCCCGCATCGCCCATAAGCAAGGCGATCACAAGGGAACCCTTGGTTACCTGGCTCACGCCCGTGATTTGGAGCCTCAGAACGCCGGAATCCATTTCTTTTTCGGCATGGTGTGTGTCGATCTGGATTTGTCTCAGGACGCGTATAATTCCTTGAAGCAGGCGGTAAGTCTGAACCCGAATAATCCTTATTACAACTATGCTCTCGGGGCCGTGGCCGTGCAACGCAAGGATCCTAGCGAAGCTATACCGTACTTCCAAAAATATTGCGATTTAAGACCCGAGGATCCGCGAGGGAGGTTTGCGCTGGGAGTGGCCTATTTCTATAGCAGCAATTCCGACTTGGCTCGAAAAGAGCTGGAAAGGGTGGTTCAGTACCATGAGACCGCTGCTGGGGCCCATTACTTTCTGGGCCGATTGGCCAAGCAGGGAGATAAGCTTGCGGAAGCAATGAAAGAGTTACAACTGGCCGTGCAGGCTAATCCCAATTATGCTGAGGCCTATGCGGAACTAGGACTTCTACAACTCAGACAAAAAGAATATGCGCAAGCGGAGAAGACACTACGGCGGGCGCTGGAAATAGATCCGGACAGCTACTCCGCCAACCTCAACCTGTTAAACCTTTACCAGCGTACCAAAGACAAACGCGTGGATTCTCAGGCTCAACGCTTCGAAGAGGTCAAGAAAAGGCGCTCTGAAAAGGAGGAAGCGCTTCTGAGAACCATCGAAGTGCGTCCTTATTAGGGCTCCCAAATTAATGACGGGGCTCAAAGCGGAGGGTCTGACTAACCCGCTACTTCAAAGCAGCGCGGTGGCGATCTCTGCTAGGGTGGACATTCCTTTCCAGGGGCTCATTCTGGCGCAAGAGCGTTACGTAGGCGCCCAGACCGGTGGGAGCTGTCATGCTGAACAATACGCCAGCCAATCCCGCTCCAATCACGCCACAGCTCTCCATCGACCTTCTAATTTCGACCAGCTTCCAGCAGGGCCGGGGGGTGAGTCTGCCGAGGGCCGCTTTGAAGCGACGGGAGCCTCGTAGAGGCGGCATCTTTGTAGAAGGACGCCTACCCTCCTGACGTTCCAAGCCCAGCGGGGCGTCATGACTCCTACGGAGCTCGGTCCTTTTTTGGGCCTCTGAACTATAAATATTTCGCCTCTACGAGGCTCATTGCTTCTGTGATTACCCACAAATTGGTCGCAAACCCAAGGTGACGGGCAGTCCTTGCCCTGAGACAATTCTTGTGGCACCATTTTCTCAGTGGAAATCGCGAGAGGCTCGTTGTCACGCCTAAAAGAGGAGCGGGCATTGATATTTTCTTTGTGGAAGAATGATTGGCATGGCCGTACCCGTCGACTCCTTAGAAAAAAACGGTTGTGTAGAATACCTCTGCTCGTGGGGCTGGGCACAATGCTGACAAGCACACCGTGGGTGTTTGGGGAAGGAGCGACTGAACTTATGGAGAGCACTCGGGCGCTCTACCAAGGCAATAACGACAAAGCCGCGTTCCTGGCCGGAAAATATGCTGAGACTCATCCTCAAAGTCTGACGGCCCGAATTCTTTTGGCGCGGGCCGAAATGGCGCAGGGGAAGTACCGCCTGGCCTATCGAGAACTTCAACAAACCCTGCGCGTGGACCCCCAGAATATCGATGCACTTTACTATCTTGGACAGCTTTGCAACCTGCTTTCGCAGATGGAGTATCAGGGGCTCTATGCGCTCGCCCCTCATTCAGCCAGGGTTCATCACCTCCAGGCAGACTGGTACCGAGTGCAGGAAAACACGGCCAAGGCCGAGCAGGAATATGAGGAGGCCTTAAAGGTGAATCCTCAGTCCGTCGAAGTCCTGGTTGCCCTGGGTGACCTGACACGGTCTGAGTTCCGCTTTGACGAAGCTCTCACCTACTATTCTCGGGCGTATGCCATAGACCCCCGAAACTATGATAGTGCTTACGGTCTCGGGGCTTGTTACCACTTCCGCCAAGAGCCCCAGAAAGCCATGGAATACTTTCGGCGGGCGCTGGCCATTGACCCTGACTCGGCCGTAGCTCGACTGGCCCTGGGCGATGCCCTGCTGCGGGCCGGCCAAGCTGCTGCTGCTGTGACCGAGCTAAAAGCCGCGCTAGGACTTGAACCCAAAATGCGGCAGGCCTATACTCTGTTGGGACGAGCTCAGCAAAAGCTGGGCCTAGCGCGGCAGGCGGAAGAGTCCTTCAAGAAGGCGCAGGAACTGATCCAATCGGAAATGGAATCGCGTCAAGATCTCCTCAGCACGGGCGACTCGAGTTCTGACTCTCCTTCCTCGACCAAGAAGAAAAGTCAGAACGTTAATTCTAAAACCCGGCCATGAGCGCAGACGAAGAACATGTCGTGACTATGAAGGTTAGACGTTCCAGTCTGCGAGGACTGAGAGTCCTTATGTTCCTGCTCACTGTGGGAAAAGCTCTCTGTGCCGAGCAGAAATTACCCCCCTCCTTGGAGGAATTGTTTGTCAATGGAGTTCAAGCCCAAAAGGCCGGTCAACTGGAGGCGGCGGAGCGCGCCTTCCAGCGAGTCTTGCGTGAAGGCGGTAAAGCCGCATTTGTTTATAACAACCTGGGGATCGTCTACCAACTGCGTCGTGAACATGCACGGGCGGTAGCCCAATTTCGCGAGGCGATCCGCCTCCAGCCCGATTATGCAGCTCCTCGCATTTTGATGGGAGCAAGCCTGTTGGCTTTGGGCAAAGTTGAGGAAGCGATTCGCGAGCTCGAACGGGCCGTAAAGCTGCAACCTCGTGAGCCTCTGGCCCGCTTGCAGTTGGCCAAAGCCTACCAGCAGGCCGATAACTTGATGGGAGTGGTGGACCAGTTTCAGGTCTTGCGGGAACTTGCCCCTAAGGACCCTGAGAACGCCTATCAATTGGGCAACGCCTACATGAAGCTCTCATTATGGTGTCACCAGAAGATAAGGCAGATCAATCCTGGGTCAGTCCGGGTGTATCAAACCCTGGGCGAGAATTATCGCCTACAGGGACGAACCGAACAGGCGGTCCATGCCTACCAGCTTGCCGTCGAAGCCGATCCCATGCTGGCGGGTCTCCATCTAGCTCTAGCAGAGATTTGCCTGGAGCAGGGCAAAGAGGTTGAGGCACGCAATGAAGTTGAGAAGGAATTGGCCATCGTTCCGGAGAGCGCGACGGCGCTCGCTTTGAAAAGGAGGCTGGAAGGTGCTGAAACCAAGCCTTAGCCAGAGAACCGTTTAACAGGGGATGCCAGATCAAACCAGATGCAAACACACAAGAAAGAAAGGAGACAAGGTCTAGCCGGAGTGGCATTTCTCCTCTCGCTTTATTTTGTCTTGGAACCCACTCCGTCAGCGGGACAAGAGCTCAAGGATGTTCCTTCGCCTGATCCGAGTCCGAGTTTGCTCCTGAATGTCCCTTTGGACCCCGTGCGTCGTTCCAGTCTGGAGGAGGCGATCAAGGATCGGAAGTATGAGCATGCCGAAACGCTCTTGTTGCAGGAGATCGAACGAAATCCAAAATCCCCCCAGCTATTGACCGTTCTGGGAAGCATTTTTTTCCTTGACGGCAAGTATCTGAATACCGCCATAGCGCTGAAAAAAGCCGAGGCGTTAAATCCTCTCGATAATCAACACCGATTTACTTTGGCTATGTCTTACATCATTCTTAACCACAGGGGCTGGGCCCGACCGGAACTTGAAAGGCTGGCCCAATCAAATCCCCGCGGTGCGCTCTACCCCTACTGGCTTGGACGCCTGGACTACGATGACATGCAGTTTCCCGCAGCCCTGGCCAGGTTCAAGAAAACTCTCGAACTCGACCCGAATCTCATGAAGGCCTACGATAATCTGGGCCTCTGCTACGAAGCCCTGGGAAAATACGATGAGGCTATTCAGACTTATCAGGAGGCGACTCGCCTGAACCGCCTGCGTCGGCTGAACTCCGCCTGGCCTCCCCTGAACTTCGGCACCTTGTTAGTTAAACTGGGAAAACTCGAGCAAGCGGAGCCTTACTTAAGAGAATCCTTAAGCTACGACCCGAAGTTCGCTCGGGCCCATTACCAGCTAGGAATTCTACTGGAGAAGCAAAGGAAAGAAGGTGAGGCTATCCAGGAGCTCGACCAGGCTGCGAGCCTTGATCCTTCTTATCCCGAGCCACACTATGCTTTGGGGAGGATTTACCAAAGAAAGGGCGATACCAGGAATGCCGAAACGGCTTTGAACACCTTCCAAAAACTAAAGAGAGCAAAGCAGCCTGAACGAGAACCATGACGCATGATCCAGAACGAATTGTTCCCAATCGGTCAGGGGGCCGAGATAGTTTGACCTTGTACTTTTCGAATCGATGGGGAAGCGCAATTCTATTTGCCCTGATCTTTGGGACAGTGCTCACGGCTAGCGCTCAGGTGTCCAAGCCCAAGACGGTTTTCGTGATCACGGACATGGAAGGTGTGGCTGGCATCTTCAATACGGAGCTCCAATGCCTTCCGTTTAAGAGCCCGCGCTTCGAAGAGTCTCGCAAACTGCTCACCGGTGAAATCAATGCGGCCGTAGATGGGCTGTTTGACGCAGGGGCCACAGAAGTGGTGGTTTGGGATGGTCATTCCAGCGGCGAAAATCTGTCCGTTTTGGATATTCATCCCAAGGCGAGGCTGCTGACAGGCAGTGTGGTGTCGCCAACACTAGAACTCAATTCCTCCTATAGCGCCGTGATCTTCGTTGGCCAGCATGCCCTGGCGGGGGCGGAGAAGGGCATACTTGGCCACTCCTACGATTCGCAGCGTATCCAGAATATCTGGGTGAACGACAAGCCGACAGGGGAAATCGGCGCCCGAATCATGTTAGCCGGTACTTTTAGTATACCGGTCATCATGCTTTCTGGTGACACGGCAGCTTGCCAGGAGATCCATCAGTTGGTTCCCGAGGCCGAGTGTGCTGAAGTGAAGTCGGGAGTTAGTCGGAATGCGGGGTTCATGCTTTCCCATCCGGCGGCCTGCTCGCTGATTCGTGAGAAGGCGAGGCGTGCGTTGGGGCGATTATCAGCGTTCAAGCCTTTCCGGCTTGCCGGGCCGGTGGAGGTGAAGGTAGAATTTACGACGAAGGGCACACAGAACTTTAGGCCGCGAGAAGGCGTCAAACAGCTGAACGACCGAACATGGTCCTTTCGAGGAAAAGACATTCTGGAGGCGTGGCTGAAATTCTCGTCTTTTTAATAGAACCAAAGGACAAATCTTACGGCGAACTTACTACAAAGGCACCGTCGTCGCTTCGTTGCCCGGCCTGAGCCCCATCGTTAATGACACAGTAAGCTATGAAAGGGTTGGATCCCTGCGTGCGCGTCACCCTTAGGTAACCCTGAGCGACCCCCGACGCATACTTTTCTAGAAGAGAACTAATTTGGGTCAATCTCCTGGCATTGACAGTAATTCCGTCGAGAGTGTTAACCTTCGTCCCTGTCTCACCATAAAAAACTTCAATTCGAAAAACGTCAGGTTCCCCGTCTGTCTCTCCTGTATTAAGCAACCCCAAGTTGGTTCGATTTTCAGAGTTCTGTTGCAGGCCATAGAGCCAGCTTGCGGTCGTGTTGGCTGCGCCGTAGGGAACAGAGGAATAAAACACCCCATAGCGGTTCCCTCCGCTTGCAGTTGTGGAAGTGCGCGCGCCGAGAAAGATGCCGCTGACATCTCCTCCCGGAACCGACACAAACAAGGGACCTACGTAAGGTTGCTGCGTGGAGTCCAAGCCTGCCACCCTCTGCTGTCTCATCCATTGGACGATTTTAGGTAGGATCAGTTGCTGTCGAGCTCCCATCACGATGGTAAAATGGGCTGTCGAGTCGGGAGCCTGGATGCCTTCGGTGACGAAAGCAAAGCGGATGGTCTTGCTCAATGTCGACCAATTGGTCACCACCAACTCGCTGTCAAATGAGCTTGTCTCCACAACAACGGGAAGTGTCAGACCGGTGCGTCCCACCAGCGAGCCTTCGGTGATAGGTGCCACAAAGGACCCGTCGGAACTGGCTTGATCATTAATGACAGCATAGGCGTAATAGGGTGCTGTGCCGCGGATTCGTTCGACACGAACAAAACCATTGCTAAACAGTGAGCCGTGGGACTGGAGGATGCCAGAGATCTGTTTGAAGCCCCCAGGCGAGAGGGTCTCCTCGAAAATCATAGGTGACCAAGGTACGACCAGATCACCGGAAAAGACTGTCACGCGGAGTGTGATGTCGCCTTGCTCCTGGGAACCTGTGTTTTGGAAGGCTACATTGGTACGATCCGTAGCGTTGTGACGCAGTCCGCAAAGGTATGACGCTTCCGTCAAACCTCCGGCAATTGCCGGATAAGCTAAACCAGCCCGTCCTTGACTCACGGCCGTCGTGGTTCGGACTGTCGCGGCACCTTCAGAAGAGGAGGTCAGCCCTGAAAAGCGAACGGCTAAGGTGCCTCCCCGATTGCCTGAATCAGGAATAGGAATGCCAAGGGCTTTTAGGTAGGCAATAGCATCGGGAACGACTCTCTGCTGGCCCGCCCCCAGCGTGTCGGTGGCTATACCGCTCCCCCCACCAAAGGCTGCCGTGTAAGTGAACTTGAGGGTGACATCCGTGGCCGCCCGATTTGTCAGCGTTAACTCTGAGGTAAAGAAAGAATTGTTTTGGCCAGAGGAAGATAGAATGACAGGAACAAACAGAGTAAGACCATCAAAGAGCTTGGCCACAAAAGCACCGTTGTTGCCGGAAGGAGATTGATAGGCGCCGGCTGTGACAAGAAAGCCGGGACTCGCGTTTCCCGTTACGTAGGCATTGCCGGCAGCATCCACCGCGATCCCGTTGCCTCCTTCATTATCGCTGCCGCTGCCAAGGGTGAGGGAGTAAACAAGCGTTGTTCCAGCGGCATCCAACTTGGTAACGAAGATAGCACCGGAACTGGACTCGAAAGAGCCCGGTGTCGTCGGAAAGTTGCTCGACCTCGTAACACCCGTCACATAGGCATTGCCGGCAGCATCCACTGCAATGCCATTGCCGTAGTCTATGGAGTTGCCGCCCAGATACGTGGAATAGACGAGGTTCGTCCCAGCCGCATTCAACTTGGATACAAAAGCGTCTCGGCAGAGGGAATTACCGCATAGGCCGACTCCTTGAGGATCCCGAAAAGGCGCACCAGAGGTCGTGGGAAAGTCCTTGTACGCGGTATACCCCGTGACATAGGCGTTTCCAGCAGAGTCTACGGCGATGCCGGTGAGAGCCTCAACCTCTTCAGGCGGGGCTGCGTAGGGAGGAAAAGTACCACCCAGCCAAAAGGAATAGACAAGCACCGTGTCATCAGAGTTTAACTTTGTTACAAAGGAATCATGCCCCGTTCTGCCGATCACGTAGGCATGGCCGGTAGAATCCAAGGCAATGGCAGCCCCTCCGATGCCAGTGGTTGAGTAAACAGCTTGGGAACCAGTGGGATTTAACTTCGTCACAAACCCACTGCCGTCCTTGTCCCCTGTGACATAGGCATTGCTGGCAGCATCCACAGCAATGCCGTTGCCGCCCTGACCTCCACTACTTCCGTAGAGATAGGTGGAATAGAGAAGCGCTGTGCCAGTGGTATTTAACTTTGTGACAAAAGCCTTATTGCAAGCGGGTGTTGAGCCACAACTGCCTGCGTTTGGAACAGCCTGGAAAGCGCCAGGCGTAGTAGGAAAGTTAACTGAGGTGGTCGTGCCGGTCACATAGGCATTACCTTGGGAGTCCACCGCAATACTGTAGCCATAATCAGAGCCGCTCCCTCCCAGGAAGGTAGAATAGATGAGTTCTGTACCCGAAGGGTTCAATTTTGCCACCAGGATATCAGCGCAGGGGATTGTGTTGGGTCCGCTGACGCAAGTGCCACCTCCGGGCGTTGTCTGAAAGGCGCCCTGTGTCGTAACAAAGTTTGGACTGGCAATTCCCGTTACATAGGCATTACCTGCGGAGTCCACCGCAATGGCAGTCCCTCCGATTCCCGTGGCGGAGTAAGAAAGTACCGGATCAATAATCAGCTGTCTGCTGGCGTCATAAGGTCCGAGGTCAAAGCCGACCTCGAGCTTCCCTTTGAGCACGTAGCTTCCATCAATAGGGTGTCTAATGCCGTTTATTTCTTGAAAGAGAAAGGGCTTTCTTTGATAAACCTCGCCGCCTTCTGTCTCCAGCAACAAATCACCCTTGGAGTCAATCTGCATGGGAGGTCGGCCACGCCTTGCAACAGGGCCTTCAAAACGCAGTGTGATAGCTTGAGGATCACTCCCTGGTCTTACGACGAAGTCATATTCTAATTGCTGCTGATTACCGTAATAGACCATGTCAATGCCAGGATACACATTCTTGTAATGCACTCTGGAGTAGGTGGGAACGTTGACCCGCCATCTCTTGGGGTCGTTCCCGATGAAGTAATGGCTTTTGCCAAAAAGCTCCAGCTCACCACTAATCTCGGGGCTAGGGTTAGAACCTACCAGTTGCACTCTTATCACTGCCGATTCCGAATTGCGGGTAACGGATCCGGGGTTGGGGATCCGAGCGCTGTGAATCGAGCGTCCAGGATAAAGTCCGGTCTTGCGATTTTGCATTCTCAATCCTCTATTCTCAAGCTTTTCATTCCGCAAACCGAAAGTTGGGCTCGGAAATTGCAGCACCGCTTCGGTGGCTGTCAAAAAGACGCTATGGCCACCGCCCCGGGAAAGAAACTTCACCGTGTCATCCACTTGGCCCCGATTAGCTTCAAAGCTGAGGGGCAGGTGGCCATAAGCCGCCTGCCCCTTCAGTCTCGCAGCGCCGCCCTCAATTTGAGATTTTGAATCAGTCGGCTGAGGAATCACTTCGGATCTTGGACCTAACGCAGCCAAAGCCTCTCGTGTCAGTCCAGTAACCTGCCGTTGTTCCAGAGCAAGGGACTTCATACTTCCGTCCGCGTAGAATGCCCAGAGCCCGGCCACCAGCCAAAAGGTAGTCTCCAGCAACCAGGCATTCAAGTACCACTGGAAGAGCTTCATCGCCATCCTCGCACGCAGCCTATAATGCTGGCCTTAAAACCAGGGTGGGGCATCCATCGCGCTTTTTCGGAAATGCGTAGGTTTACCGCAGACATGCCACCGGAAACATATCTGAGGTTTAGGTTGCCCACATCGAAAAAGCGCGATAGATATCCCGCCCTCTCCCAAAGAAAATAAACTGCAGGCTGCGCTAGCAGAATGCCCGATCTAAGTTCTTCGAAATGCCTTAAGGCCTTCGGCTTTTCAGCTTCAAGAACCTTCAGAAAATCAACTTCAACGCCATTACGATTTGGCGTGCCTCCTGCGGAAATCTATCCGGCGTTCCAAATGAAGCCGTAACTCCCGGGACCGTTGCTCCCTCGCGGGTGTTGAACGACGGTGCCGACACGTTTCCCGTGTCCACCTTAAAGTAAAGGTTTGAATGGTTGAAGAGGTTGTAGAACTCCACGCGGTACTGCAATTTCAGTCCCTCCCTGCCTGCGAGGCCCGGCAAGTCAAAATTCTTGATGAAGGCAAAGTTTTGAAAATGAGTGCCGGGGCGGCGAAACGCATTTCTACCCAATGCCCCGCCAAATGGTCCGTTGACTGAAACCTGGCAGGCCAGTGGCATGGCATTGGGGACGCAGCTTCCATCAGGGTATCGGACCAGGTTGATTGGGAGGATCAAAAAGGTATTAGGTGTTCGCGCGTCCGGTACGATCGCATCCCCACTTAGTCCTTGGGGGAGGGGGCCGGTGACTCGGGGCCGGGTATTGTCCGCTACATCGCGATCCGGAACGCGGTTGTCTTGCAAACTGAACGGCTGACCTGTTTGAAAGGAGAGGATGCTACTGATCTCCCAACCGCTCACCCAATATTTCTTGTGGCCAGTCGAACTCGTACCCATAGGAACCTGCCAAATGACGTGGGTCGTCAGTCGATGGCGCACATCGTAATCCGAGGAACCCTTGTCCAGCCATGGATTGAAAGCATCCAGAGGTAGCCCGCCACCGTTGATCAGGTCGTCTCCCATTAACGAGCTGACGTTGTCGATGGAATGGCTCCAAGTATAGTTTGCGCCAAATTGCAGGCCAAGGTTCCGAATATTGAGACTGTCTACGCGAAGTTGCAATCCGTGGTAGCTCGATGCTGCCAGATTGTTGATCGTAGTGAAGCCGGAGGCGCTATTGACCAAGCGTTGTCCTGGCCGGCCGGCAAACTGACCGCTGCCAATCCGATTAGTATTGACAAGGCGGTAAAGGTGCTTGCCACTTGAGCCCACATAAGCGGCAGCCAGAAGAAAGCTGTGCGCCAGCTCATGCTCGACAGTGGCATTCCATTCTACTGCATAGGCGGCTTTCAAATTTTGATCGAAGTGTATGATCGCGCTTGGAGGTACTGGCATTGTCGCATTGGGAAAGAGGGAGTACGGGTTGTCAAATAGGGCGGGCGTTACAAAAACTTCGGTGAGCCGCGTAATACTCTGTGTGGGCGGGTTCAAGTTTTCAAAAGCAAACCCAGGTAAACGCTCGTAGAAAACGCCGGATCCCAATCGAATTACGCTTCTGCCATTCCCACTGAGATCGTAGCTCAATCCCATTCGCGGACCAAAGCTCCTGCGGCGGGGGAGGTAATAGTGGTTCGTATAGTCTCCTGGTGCCTCGATCGTGCGAAGCAGGCGACCATTGGCCAAGCGCTCGAAAATATTGTTTCCTTCTCCATAGTAGAAGCTCGCCTCGAGGGACTTTTCGTGACCGGGTCTGTGGCCTTCACCGAAGGACTCATAACGCAACCCCGGCGAAAGCGTGAGGCGTGGAGAAACCTTCCAAGAGTCCTGGAAAAAGCCACCCAAATCATTGAAACGGTAATGGCGCCGGTTTGTTGTGGGTCCAAAAGGTGGGTCGATAAGCTCGCCAGGTACGTGTCCCTTCGGATCCAAGGAAATCTGATATGAAGAGAGGTGGCCGTCCGAGAAGCTCTGCAAATCCCGAAACTCGCCTTGATTGTTCCGAGTGACAGGAACCTCCGTGGGGGTGCGATTATCTCGCAAGTGGATATATTGCCAGCCGAATTTCAAGTTATGCTTCCCTTTGATCCAATTTGCTGTTTGATAAAACTGGTAAGCATTCTGGGCACCGCCGAAGGCGTTTCTCCCCGAGGGAAGCGAAAGAGAGCGCGCCGTTCCACTAATAGCATCGCCCGTGATTGCAAAGGAAGGGAAGAGTGCAGAAGGCGTCGCAGGGCTTTCCTGGAGCAACCGGTTGTAGACAAGATTCAGGGTTACGTTCTGGTTTCGGGTAAAAGAGGATTGATCCAGATCTGGTGAATAAGGTTGAGTCACCGTGGGGAACTGATTTGCATCCTGGAAGGCATAGCGCAGGTTCAGTGTCGATCGCTCATTGATGCTGTAGTCGAGCCGGGTAGTCCACAGATAAGTATTTTGGGGTGCGCCGGCCCCCGCATCGACGGGGCCTGTTCGCGAAGTGGCAGCAAAGGAGGGGATCGTTACAAAACCGGTGCTTATTTTGGAGCCACAGCCTCTGCCGAAAGGGCACAGTGTGCGGGTGCTTACGTCGGTGGAGGAAAGATTGGTCGGTAAAGGAAATCTCTGAAAAATAGCATTGGTTCCCGCCGAGCTCACTGCCATGAGCTGGGGAGTTGGTACGTAGTAGCTGACCGTGGCGAAACTGCGGACCAGGATGGGCTCGAATGCTCCGAAAAAAAACACCTTATCCCTGTAAACGGGACCACCCAAAGCGCCACCCAACTGATGCCTGTTGAACACTGGTCGAGGTATACCTCGCGCATTGTTCTCAAAGGTATTGGCGGCCAACTTCGAGTTGCGATTGAAGTAGTAGGCGACCCCATGAAAATCGTTAGTGCCACTCTTGGTTACTACATTCGCCACGAAACCCACGTTGCGACCAAACTCGGCAGTGAAATTGTTGGTAAGCAGTCGATATTCTTGCACAACATCCAGTGGGACAATTTGTCCGGGCCCGGACTCATAAGGTTCATTATTATCGCTGCCGTCGAGAAGAAAGCTGCCACTCTCCGGGCGCTGCCCGTTGAGTGCAAAACCGATGCCTCGGCTGACACTTGCCGGTGTTGCCCCAGCACTGAGGGCTACAAAGTCGTATGGGTTTCGGGTGAGCGAAGGTAATTCGGTGATGGCAAGCTGGTTTACTGTAGTGCTTTGCATCGCAGTTTCAGCTTGGATGAGGGGCACACCTTCCTCTTCGGTGACGCTAGCGATAACTGATCCAAGCTGCATTGAGAAGTTGAGAGAAATCACATCCTGAACATGGAGGTTAACACCGGGTTTTACAACGGTTCGGAATCCAAACATCCGAACAATCACCCGGTAGTGTCCCGGAGGAAGATTTGGAATTCTATACAGACCTTCTTCGTTACTCTTTCCCCGGAAAACGGTGTTGGTATCAACGTTAGTAGCTTCGATCTGAGCTCCAGATAGAATGCCTCCCAGCGAATCAGTCACACGACCTGTCAACGTCGCCGTGGGGCTTGCCAATGCAAGACAAACAGTTCCGAGCAAGGTCATGAAGAGGATGGCTGAAACATGAATTAGATTTGGCATCCCACGGGTATGCTCAGGCATTACCGTCTCACACAATTCAGCATTGGAGTATGCACTCAAAATTAGCGTATTGTGTCAAAAGAAGAAAAAAAATGTAAGAAAATGTAAAGGCCGAAAGAAAGGCTCCAAGAGCCAAAAGCCAAGGGCAAGTAATCAGATGAGAGTCCTTCATGTGTCTCGAGGCACCCACAGCGACGAAAAATGGGAAAGCCTGGACTGCAATAGGCGAGACCCTACTTCCCAGGAAAACGCTGCCGTACTGACGTGCTGTCTTCCTCGCGGTTGTTAGGGAGGACCATTAGAATATGGATCATTACCTATCTTCTCTCCCCTTCTTTCGTGTCGGGATTGATCAGGGATGATTGGGATTGGCTTTCAGGTAGGCGTACATGAGCTGCTGTCCTCTAGGTTTCATACTGCCACCTTTCGGTTCAATAGTGACGAATACCGCGTCGATCTCGGCTAAGACGTTCGGATCATCATACTTGAGCACCCACCGGTTTTGAGTCTGGTCATCTGCAAAGAAAACTCCAAGGCTCTGAACCGACCCAGCTTTGGATTCTCGTTGTCCCCACGCCTGGAAGGAGTACTTTTCCAGAGGCTTCTTCTTTTCAAGATCGTAGGCGTAAAAGATCAGCGATTTACCTTCCGTGTAAAAGACACGGCCAAAGGGCCGTCTCGTACCCCGACTGTCCACATCAGCGACATCGATGATATGCAAATTGCGAGCCCCCATGAGATCGCGAATGTCCCGTCCGGACGCCAGCAACTCCCTCTCACGCTCTAGCGAGTCGGCTTGGGCGATCAGTTGTTCGGTCAGTTCACGGATTTGGACTTGTTGAGCAGCAAGGGTGGAGGCATCCTGGGAACGGACCCGGCGGAGCTTTTCAAGCTCTTCCTCGGTCTGGCGGAGGGCGTGTTCCGTGTCGCTCAGGTTGTTCGATACTCGGGTTCTGCTCTTGAGGGTTAATAACTCTGATCGTAACGACACTAGTTCCGAAGAAGCCTTTTGGAATTGCTCGTCGAGACTCTTTAACCTGGCAACGGCCATAGCGTAACTCTGGCGTGCAGTGGAAAGCGCCATGAGCAATTTTTCGGTGAGGTTCTCCTGCGAAGGCGCACTTGCAGGTTTCGAGCCCTCCGACTGCGGGGATTGAGCTTTCAGCGAGAGTTTCAGCTCGGAAAGCTCAGCAATGCGTCGCTCAAGCCTGGCAATCTCCTTATTCAGTCTTGTAACTTCACCAATGGCTTCGGCCTTACGGGAATGGCTTTGCTGCAACCTGTCTCGCATCATCCCAATTACCAAGCCTGAAACGATGAGCATTACGAAGAATGCCAATGTCCGGTGCAGAGGGCGGAATGACTCTTTAATCCAGATCCAAATCGGAGATGGAAGCGTGTTATGCGGCTCGGCGTCAGCGAACTGTATACCTTCTCGCCTGGCGCGTTGAAGGAAACGCTGCTTAAAACTGGAGTCGTGAAAAGAGATTCTGGGTGAGTCTGCAAACGATCCGTTTTGTCGATCAAGAAGAGGAAGGTGCTCATGAAGAATCTCCGTGAAATCAGCCTGCCGGACACGGCAAGAGGCACAGGATCGAAGATGAGATCGAAGTTCGTCAAATTCCTCCCGAGAAATCTGACCCAAGGCTGCCAAAGCACAAAGCTCTTCGAAATGTTCATGATTTAATTCACCAGGTTTCAACATAAAACCCCCTAGAGGGATCAAGCGGGTTCCTTCTTCAAACAAGATCGCTCATTCAAAAAATCTCTCAATTTCTTGAGCCCACGATAGTAATGGTTCCTGATGTTGGGTAAAGGTTCCTCCAAATGCTCAGCAATCTCCCTCAATAAAAGTCCTTGAAAGTACGCCATCTCCAACGTCTTCCGTTCCTTTTGGCTTAGAGTTTCCAACCCTTTCTCAATGACGCGAGCCCACTCATGATAAGTCAATCCATTCCAACCGTTCGAATTGTGAGGTAGCTCCCACTCATTCATGTCGGAACCCCGGAATCGATCATAGAAATTCCTCAAATTGAGGTATTTCTGTCGGTTCAGGCTTCTGTGATAGGCATACTGAAGAATCCAGGTCTTAGCGCTGCCTTTGGCAGGGTTGAAGTTTTCTATCTTCCGGTAAACCTCGAGGAAGACTTCCTGCATTACGTCTTCTGCTTCGCCGTGATCATGCAGAATCTTGAGAGCAACGCTGAAAACCAGTCGGTAATGGCGGTCGAAGAGCACCGATAAAGCATCTTGATGACCTTGCCTGAGTTGATCCATCAGTTCTTCGTCAGAACTGGCTTGGAGTCGATAAATTACCACGAGAACTCTCGGTGAAACGGTGCGATTGCGCATCCAGATCAACGGACATCAATCTGCACCCCAGTATGCAGTCCAGATGACGCTGTTGTGTCATGAGAAAAGCAAAATTTCATAATAAATTACATAGAAACCTGAACTAGCAAGGACTGTGGAGCAAGTCCAATATATCAAAATTGAGGGATAGAGATTTGTTCAACTCTTCTGGGACCATTTTGAGAAGATTGCAACGGAACATCTTATGGGTCCAAAATTGAACTTGTGACAGCGTGGGCAACAGTAATGCTAAATGCGAAAGAAACTCCCAGCGGATAATTACACCTAATAACAGCACAAATACGTGGCGTGGTACTTTGGAGGTCCAATAATGACCTGTTGGGTGATAATCAGAGAGGAATGAACTTAATCGACTCTTATATACTTTCCATTTCGGAACCTACCATTTGAATCTGAGTTTTCAGTGATGCTTGGCCTCACCACACAGAATGAACTTAATTCGCTTGTCCACTTTGCCACTGCAATAAGGCCATCTCTGCCACAAAGCCAGGACCAAAAGCTACCATCAGACCAAGATCGCAGTCGCGAGGAGAACAGGTCTGCTGGATTTCCTGCAAAACCGCCAGCACCGTAACGCTGCTCATGTTTCCCCGATTGAAAAGCACACTAAGCGTCGGAGCCAAGCTTTCCTTGGAGAGCCCAAGTTGTCTCCCTATGATCTCCACAATTCGGACGCTCCCAGGGTGCAGCACAAAATGCCGCAAAGATTCAGCCCCCACATGGCAGTCTTTCAGGAATGAAGCGATTGTCGGTTGAATTTGGCTCTTTATGAAGGGCGGGATGTCCGGCGACAAAATGATGCGAAGGCCTTCATTGCACAGTTCAAAACCCATATAGTCCAGGGTATCTGGAAAAAAGCGGGTGACTGCCCTTTGCATTGCTGGCAAGGGTTCGGAACCGTTGAGATTGGCAGAAACAACAGTTGCAGCCACGCCATCGCCAAAAAGAGTGGAAGAAACAATGTTGGTCATACTGAGATCATCCAGCAAAAAGGTCTGCGAACAAAATTCATGAGCCAAAAGGATTACTGTCCGATCCGGATAGGCCCGGCAATATTCCCACGCACGGATTAAGCCGACAGCCCCTCCGGCGCAACCATGTTCGGTGAGGATCATTCGCGAGGCGTTTATTCCTAACCTATTCATGATGTGAGCATCGACACCAGGTATGGTAAATCCAGTGCAGGATACACTGATGAACATGTCCACCTCTGAAGGATCGATATGGTTCCGGACAAGAGCATCTTCCACGGCTTGGGTTCCCAATTCGATGGAAGCCTTCACATACTGGCGATTTGTGGTATGGAAGTCCCTGGTGCGGAGCACTTCATCAGGCGGAAGCAGGATATATCGGGAATTGATTTGGGTTTTATCCAGAATGGAATGAAGCTTTTGGATGAGTTTGGCGCTCATCCCTTTTTCACTTAGCCAGCGTTCTAGATAGAAACGACTANCTCACCTTGTGCGGTGGGTGGACCACAGATACCTTTCCTGTTCGAATGTGACTGTGCAAGAAAACCTCCGCAGCCCTCCGCCTAAATCGAAAGAAGTCCTCCAGCCGTTCGTGCTGGGACTGAACACTAAGGGCAATCGACCGCAATCCTTAGGAGCAAGTTCTTTACTATAATAGTATCTCTTTCTTTTGACAAAGAATAGTTTAAAGACAAAAAAGACGAACTCGTTTCCAGTTTCTAAAAATTGGAACCTATTTGGTAGACGCGTAATAGCCTTCCCGCGCTCTAATCTTATAGGTGGGGTTACTTACTCGAATCTCAATTTTCCGAAATTCGCCTCTGACACCCCTTTGCTTGGGATAATACCCCAAATAATATTGGGTGCGTAGCTCGTCTCTGATATTAATGAACGACGAATGAAGGGATCCGGGTGAAGAAACCTTGAAGAATTTGCCGCCCGTTTTTTCAGTTAAGAAGATCATCGCGTGTTCTCCTGCCAAATTACGCCCGGGCTCGCTTTTGATGGGCTGTACTACTAACGCGTAGACGACGGCCTCGGAGTTTTGAGCTACCTTCAAGCAATCTCGTAATTGAACTTGACTGGTAGTATCAGTGCCATCAGAGATTATCACGATAACCTTCCGTCCGCGGGCACTGGACAGACTCTCGGACGCTAAGAAAACCGCGTCGTATAAAGAAGTGCCGCCCCGAGGCTTGATGGAGCGGATGACGCTATTAATTTTTTCCAACCGACTGCCAAATCTCACCAATTCATTCACCTCTTCAGAAACCTGGAAAATAGAAGTACGGTCAGCCGGGCGAAGTATGGATTGCAGGAATTCAATGGCGGCCTCTTGCTGGGTTTTCAGCTCTGTAACGATACTGATGGAACTATCAAAGAGCAGGCATAGCCGCAATGGCTGATCCGACTCCTTTCCGAAGAGAGCCACTTCCTGCAGGTTGCCATTTTCATAGACTTGAAAGTCTTCTTGCTTCAAGTTCGAGACCGCAGTTCCTTCTGGTGTGACGACCGTAACCGGAACACCCACCAAGTTGACGTCCACAATCAATTTGAAATCATTTTGGGAAGTATTTGATAAGACTAAAGCCATTAAGAGTGAAGGTAAGAAGGAAGATAAGAGAGTGAACATTGGTATTAGCCAACGGTACCGTGAAGGGCACACACGACACTCAATTTTGGAGAATCTGAGCTTTTCAACTTGCGAACTTCATGAAGCCTTGGATGACATATCAGGCGGGTCAGTTGCAGATAATCATGTAATCATGAGGTGGGCAACTGGGTGAAATCGCCCTCGATCCAGACCTCCCCATCTTCGAAGAACTCTTTCTTCCAGATAGGGACAATTTTCTTCAAGGTGTCGATAGCAAAGTGGCAGGCTTCAAAGGCAATTCTGCGATGGGCAGAGGTAATGACGATGCCGACGCTGGTTTCACCTATCTCGAGTCTACCCAATCGGTGGACGATTCCGACTTGGTTCACTGCCCACTTTTGTTTGATCGTCGCGCCAATTTCACTCATTTTTCTTAAGGCCATCGTCTCGTAACCTTCATATTCCAAGTAAAGAGTCCGTCGTCCCTGGGTATTGTTTCTGACAATTCCTGCGAAGGTCACGATAGCCCCATCTTCCGGTTGGCTGACCTGTCTGGCAAGCTTGTCCAATTGAATGGCATCCTGAACAATCTGGTAAACATCTCCAGTTTCATTTTGATGATAGGGTCTCATCCTCAGTTATCGCCTCCGCTAACGGGCGGGAAGATCGCCAACTCATCACCGTCTTCAATCCTGGTGTTTAGATCGGCGAATTCTTGGTTGAGGGAGAAGAGCAAGCTTTTCCCAAAACCTTCGACTTGCGGAAATTCGGCTTGTAAGGTATCCCACACATCACGCACGGTGAATATCTCATTGCGATGCAGCTCGACCATTTCGGATCCTACGATCTCCCTAAGCCGGGCAAAAAGCAGAACCTTGATCTTCATAATCCTCATTGAAAGTCATGTCGAAGGGGACCGTCAAGATAAAAGTTGATAGACCGACAGGGTAACCCGTTTTGCAAACGTCCTGACCAGGGCGGAAAAGATAGACGGTTCTGCCTGTCTAGTATATCGAGTGTGAGGAAACCACAATTGCCCCTATAGCTCTTGTGTCACTAAGTCCCATCATGATATTCGTTGTGAAAACGATTAGTCATCGGAAGGATTGACGTTGGAATAAGACTGAAATAAGCCTTGACGAAGCACTCCGATTCGGTTACCTTTAATTGGCTGACAACAATGTAAGTTGTTGTTTTTAAAAATTGTGAAACTTTAGACATGCTCCTGGAGGTGTGTTCTCAAGTTTCACGGTATGATTGCCGTTCCACCTAGTTCTTTCTCAAGTACTATCTAAATTAATTTGCTCCCTGCTCCATTGCGTGCCGTTTTAATTTAGCAGACGGGAGCTTTAGACAAGGAGTGTACAGCATGAAAGACTCCGGTTTTGTCAAAGCTCTCAAGGACATGAACCTAAGATATCCTGAGGGTAAGATTACCAATTTCTTCCCCGAAAAGGGATACGGTTTTATCACAAATCAAAAGGGCGAGAAGATTTTCTTTTTTTTGCCTGAGGTCGATACGATGGGATGCCGCATAGAAGACATACGCAAGGGCATGCGAGTTGGATATGATGTTTCTCTTACCGCCAAGGGGAGAAGAATTTCAAGAATGAAAATTCTTAGCGAACACTAAAGTTGGACCAACTCGCAATTGCCATTTCTTCTCAACGGGGAAAATTAACCTATGACCTTATGTCCTTGAGGAAAAATTGATACTTAGATAAACGACCACCGTCAGGTGAGAAGGCCCAACCTGATGGTGGTTTTTATTTGTAGTTGATATTTTTTCTGAGCAAAAGATCTCGGACCCAACGAACGCTTAAAATTTTGAAAAATTATCTCCCTTTGCTTTTGATGTTTGCTCTATGCGCCGTGACGGTGTGGGCAATCATTTTTCTGAGTACCTTGCTCGGCCCCAGAAAACCCAGCCAACTGAAGGATACTCCATTTGAGTGTGGGGAACAGCCGTTTCAGCTACCCACTGACCGTTTTTATGTTAGGTTTTATTTGATTGCAATGCTGTTTATCCTTTTTGACATTGAAGTCGTGTTTCTCTTTCCTTGGGCGGTGGTTTTCAAAACGCTATTTCTGCCGGGCTTTGTGGGCATGTTCATTTTTATCCTGGTTCTAGGGGCGGGTTATGTCTACGCCTGGAAGAAGGGTGCTTTTGAGTGGGAGTAGTTTTCTGGAGTGAGACTATTTCCTGAGCCTTATGACAATTTCTGAAGTACAACGTAAATTGGATGCGTTGATCGACGTTGTAAAGGATGCAGACAAAGTTCTGATCCTCATGCATGACAATCCTGACCCCGACTCTATTGCCAGCGCCCTTGGATTGCAATACATACTGGAACAGCTGGCGAAGAAACCTTCATTGATAGGCTACGCCGGCATTGTGGGCAGAGCAGAAAACCGCGCAATGCTCAAGTACCTAGGAATTAAGCTCTGTTCCTTGTCGAGAATCTCTTTGCCCGATTTTCCTTGTGTGGCAATGGTAGACACTCAGCCGTCAACGGGTAATAATTCCCTACCCGCAAGCAGGTCACCCCAGATTGTCATCGACCATCATCCCTATAGACACGCGAGTAGAAAAGTTCCTTACCGAGAAATAAAGCCGAAATACAATGTCACGGCTTCGATTATTACAGAATATTTGATTGCGTCCCGATTAGTTTTAGACCCGATTCTAGCCACGGCATTATTCTACGCCATTAAGAGTGAGACCGAAGGTTTGGGAAGGGAGGTAGGGAAGATCGAAGCCAAACTGAGACACTACCTTTATCCCTATGTCGATCAGAAGCTCCTGGCCAATATAGAAAACGCTCGTGTTAGCCGGGAATACTTTCAGATTATCCACTCCGCTCTGGAACACGCTCTCATTTATGGTGATGCAGTCATGGCAAATCTGGAAACGGTTACAAATCCTGATATTATCGCTGAAGTGGCTGACGTCTTAATGCGGCTCGAAAAGATAAAATGGAGTTTCTGTTTTGCCGCCTACAATGGGGATATTCTCATCTCAGCCAGAACGATCGATCGGGCCAACGACGTGGGAACTCTAATGCGAACAGCATTCGGAGATTTAGGTTCGGCAGGAGGTCATGAAATGATGGCTGGGGCCAAGATCTGCGCCAAAACAAAATCCTCTGTGCGCAAGAAGGCGTTTATTCGCCAACTCATGAATCGGTTACTGAGATTAACAGGTAATGATTCGGATAGAGCAGAAAAGCTAATCACTTAATGTAGAGCTCAAGTTATGGCATTGGAGGCTTCTGAACAAAAGGAGGCTTTGACTTCCCGAAACCTCTTGTTGAATGTCGGACCCTCCCATCCGGCCATGCACGGTGTGATTCGCATTCTGACCGAACTGGAAGGCGAGACCGTAGTAAAGGCTTCGATAGAAATTGGCTATTTGCACAGAGGCTTTGAGAAAAGTTGCGAGAATGGGAGCTATACTCAGGCTATTCCTTACACAGACCGGCTCAATTATGTTTCCCCGTTGATTAACAACTTCGGGTACTGCATAGCCGTAGAAAAACTCATGGGGATTGAAACCACCGAAAGGTGCAAATTCGTCCGGGTGATTATGAGTGAGATCTCCCGCGTTTGCGATCACCTGACCTGTGTGGCGGCATCAGCCATGGAATTGGGCGCCATGACGGTATTCCTCTATATGATCAAGGCGCGGGAATATCTCTGGGAACTGGTTGAGGATGTAACCGGTGCTCGTCTCACCATTTCTTATGGACGTATTGGAGGAATGAGCGGAGACCTCCCCGAAGGGTTCGAGGTCAAGGCTCGCGAAATCTTCAGAAGGGTCAGAGAGGTTTTAGCCGAAGTGGACAAGCTGCTCACTCGAAACCGGATTTTTGTCGACCGGCTGAAAGGGGTGGGGATCATTTCTAAAGAAGATGCCGTGGCTTATGGCTTCACGGGGCCCGTTCTTCGTTCCACAGGTGTTGACTATGATGTTCGCAAACATCAGCCATATCTCGTTTATGACCAGTTGGATTTTGAAGTTCCGCTAGGCACCACGGGGGATAATCTGGACCGCTACCATGTGCGCATGCAAGAAATGGAGCAAAGCTTGAGAGTGGCCGAGCAAGCTTTGGAAAAGTTACCTAAGGGAGCCCTCAATGTGAACCACGAGGGCAAGGAAATCGAAGCGCACGAGATGGTAGACCGCGCAAAAATGGGACTGACTCGAGGGATCAGAGAGACGTTGGTACAACTTTCCCCCAATCTAGAGGGTCTTGAGAACTCCATGTACGATCAAATTGCTGCGAAAGAGAAGCGAGCCGTGCTGCCTGCCAAACGAGATACCTATGGAAATATTGAAGGGCTCATGAATCATTTCATGTTAATCATAGACGGTCATGGAATCTGTCCGCCTAAGGGTGAAGCCTATTTTGCAGTGGAAGGAGCGAACGGAGAGCTCGGTTTCTATGTCGTCAGTGATGGGTCAGACAGACCCTATCGCGTTCGTGTCCGACCTCCTTGCTTTCCCTTGATGGCCGGTCTGCATAAAATGCTGGAAGGTTACATGATGGCGGACGTGGTTCCCACATTCGGCTCCATTAACATGATCGCCGGAGAACTAGATCGCTAATGCCGGAACTCGTTGTCTTAAGGGATGTTCAAGATTCCGAACTGCGTCATATTGAGGATTACCTAAAGGTCGGCGGTTACCAGGCCCTCAAGAAGGTCCTGTTAGAATTGAAGCCGGAGCAAGTTGTAGACGAAGTCAAGAAGTCGGGGCTCAGAGGTCGTGGAGGTGCCGGTTTTCCAACTGGCATGAAGTGGAGCTTCATTCCCAAAAATGTCGACAAGCCAAAATATTTGGTGGTTAACGCGGACGAAAGCGAACCGGGTACTTGCAAAGACAGAGTTATTATCGAAAGAAATCCTCACTTGCTGATGGAAGGCATTGTGATCGGAAGCTATGCCATCGGAGCGCATTGCTGCTATCTCTATATTCGCGGAGAGTATTACGAACAGGCACAAATCCTCAGCCTGGCTATTGAGGAGGCTTATCAACATGGTTTTCTTGGAAAGAACATTCTACGTTCAGGCTATGACCTGGATGTCCATCTCCATCGGGGTGCCGGGGCGTACATTTGTGGAGAAGAAACCGGTCTACTGGAGTCTCTGGAAGGCAAGAAAGGCTGGCCGAGGCTAAAGCCACCGTTTCCCGCCGTGGTGGGCCTTTATGGTTGTCCGACGGTCATCAATAACGTCGAAACATTGGCGACTGTTCCACGAATCATGGAACGGGGTGCGGATTGGTTTGCCAGTTTGGGCACGCCAAAGAATGGAGGTACCCGGCTCTTTGCAGTTAGTGGCCACGTTAACAAGCCAGGAACTTACGAGCTCCCGCTTGGAATTCCGTTGCGTGAAATTATTTTCAACTATGCCGGGGGTATGAAAGATGACAAAGTGCTAAAAGCGGTTATCCCTGGCGGAAGTTCTTGTCCTATCCTGACAGCAGATGAAATTGACGTGAAGATGGATTTTGATTCAGTTGCCGCCATCGGTTCGATGCTTGGTTCCGGCGGTGTGGTGGTCATGAATGAAGAGGCCTGCATGGTGAAAGTCTTGCTTCGGATCGCCAAATTCTATGCTCATGAATCGTGTGGACAGTGTACTCCTTGCCGGGAAGGAACCACCTGGCTGAAAAATATCCTACAAAGAGTGAATGACGGACAGGGCCGCCCGAAAGATTTGGATCATCTGATGGGCATAGCTTTCAACATGATTGGCACCACGATCTGTCCTCTGAGTGACGCAGCCGCTCTACCCGTTCGCAGCTTTATTCAGAAATTCAGAAAAGAGTTTGAATACCACGTCCACCAAAAGGCCTGTGATGTGGCCCAAGTGATGGTGTAGCTGAAATAACAGGTCGCCCACCGACTCAATCAGAACCAACGCTGGAAATCTCAAGAGATTATGCCCACTCTGACCATCAATCAAAAGTCAATTACCGTTCCTGACGGAACTACCATTATTCAAGCTGCTGAAAAGCTGGATATCGAAATCCCACGTTATTGCTATCATCCTGGTCTCAGCATTGCTGGTTCTTGCCGCATGTGCTTGGTAGAAGTGGAAAAAATTCCCAAATTCCAGCCGGCTTGCAACACCCGTGTTAGCGAGGGAATGGTAGTTCATACCAACACTGAAAAGGTCAAGGAAGCGGTCAGTGGCGTCCTCGAATTCCTTCTGATCAACCATCCGCTTGATTGTCCTGTGTGTGACCAGGCGGGCGAGTGTTACCTGCAAGAATACTATATGAAGTTTGGTCTCTACGACAGTCGGATGGATGAGAACAAGATTAAGCGTCATAAGGCTGAAATTATTGGACCTCATGTCATTCTCGACACCGAACGCTGTATTCTGTGTTCTCGCTGTGTACGCTTTGTTAACGAGGTCTCACACAGCCATGAGATTGGAATTTTTAATCGCGGGTCACAATCAGAAATCCGACTGCTTCCGGGGAAAATTTTGGATAATAACTACTCTGGAAATGTTGTAGACATTTGCCCTGTGGGTGCGCTTACCGATAGAGACTTCCGCTTTCAATGCCGAGTATGGTACCTGAGCGAAACTAAGTCCATCTGCCCCGGCTGCAGCCGAGGGTGTAACATTTCTATCCACTCCAACCGCCAGCGCCCTCATCACGCCGGGGGGAGACGTGTCATGCGATTGAAACCTCGTTTTAATGCCGAGGTCAATCACTGGTGGATTTGCGACGAAGGCCGCTACGGCTACAAGTTCATCGACGACCCGTCGCGCATTTCTCTGGCTCGAGTGAAGGAAAAGGGAGAATTCTTGGTTCTAACCTTGGACCAGGTCATTGGGCGGGCTGGAGAGAAACTAAGAGAGGCTCTTGAAAAAGTCGGGAGGGATTCTGTGGTGGTGGTTGCCTCGCCTCGACTAACCAACGAAGATCTTTTTGTGATTCGGAAATTTTTTGGGGAGGATTTAGGACTTTCCCAGATTGATTTCCGAGTTCCTGACCAAAACCTAGCCAGCGGAGACGACTTTCTGCTGCGAGCCGACAGAAATCCAAATAGCCGCGGAGCAGAAGCTGTTCTACTGGATGAAAATGGTTTTGATCTAACTCAGCTTCTCAGTATGGAAAATTCGCGAAAACTTCAGCTCCTTTGTCTTTTTGAACAGGACCTGACAAAAACGCTAGGCGAAGCCTGGGCCAAGAAATTCTTGCAACAATTCGAATACGTGATTTATGTGGGAAGTAACGAAAACGAAACCAGTGTGCTTTCTCATCTAACCTTGCCGAGCGCGACTTACGCTGAAACCGAAGGAACTTTCACCAACTTCGAGGGCAGAGTGCAGAAGATTAATCAGGCTGTCGAACCTCTTGGCGATTCCCTACCCACATGGCAAATTGTCTCAAAACTGGCTTGCGCTTTGGGTTACCGATACAACTATGAGAATGCGGAAGAGGTCTTTGGGGAATTGGCTGAGCGTGTGGTTGAGTTTCAGGATCTTGCTTATGAGAAAATTGGCGACAGTGGCGTCGAGATACCCGATATCTCAAAAGTGCAAGTCTAGTCATGATGACTTCTCTGACGATTGAAGTGGGTAAGGTGTTGCTAGTTTTAATAGGGGTCTTGAACTTAGCAGCGGTTCTCACCTGGATGGAGCGCAAACAGAGTGCCGTAATGCAAGATCGGATTGGGGCCAACCGGGCTTCTATTCTGGGATTCCGAGCTTTCGGCTTGTTTCAGGTCCTCGCCGATTCCATCAAAATGTTTGCCAAGGAAGACTTTGTTCCTCCGATGGGCAATCGGTTTCTGCACACTCTGGCGCCATTTGTTTCTGCTTTTTTTGCTCTCATTGGATTTGCCGCTATTCCGTTTGGCAATGTGATCCATCTGTTCGGCAAAGACATTAGTCTTCAGGTGATCGATCTGAATGTGGGTATCCTTTATGTCTTCGCGACCATGTCACTGGGAATTTATGGTGTGGTCCTGGCAGGCTGGTCATCCAATAATAACTATGCTTTTCTGGGTGGCATGCGCGGAAGCTCGCAAATGTTCTCCTATGAGATAACTATCGGCACCACCATTTTAGGTGTGTTAATGATCTTCGAGTCGTTGAGTTTGCAAACCATCGTGCAAGCCCAGGGAGAGTTACTTTGGGGATTCATCCCGAAATGGGGTGTGGTTGTTCAGCCAATAGGATGTCTGCTCTTCTTGGTGGCTGGAATAGCCGAAACCAAGCGTGTTCCTTTTGACCTTCCTGAGGGAGAATCTGAAATCATTGGTTATTTTGTTGAATACAGCAGCATGAAATTTGGCTTGTTCATGCTGACTGATTTCGTTGAAACCATATTGATAGCGTCTCTAGTCACAACTCTATTCTTTGGGGGGTGGCAGATACCTTACCTAATGAGGGACGGTTTTCATTTTCCAGGGGGATTCACAGTTTCATTGTCGGGAACAAGCGTCTCCCTCTTGCAAGTTCTTTCCTATTGCGTCAAAGTTTTCTTCTTTTGCTGGTTCTTATTATTAGTTCGCTGGACACTGCCTCGATTTCGTTATGATCAATTGATGCGACTTGGCTGGAAGATGGTGTTCCCTATTTCAATCTTGAATTTGCTGGCTACAAGTCTGCTGGTTCTGTTATTGCGATAGAGCCGCTGTCACGTTGCAGTCGTTGGATAAAGGGAGCTTGATACCGTTCAGAATTCGATCTGAAGAGACTGATTTATGGGCTCGCGTGAATTAAGCTTCACAGAACGTTTATATATCATCGAAGTCTTTAAAGGTCTATGGCTGACTGGTCACCATTTCTTCGGCAATATGAAGAGGCATTTGGCGCGACAGCTAGGACTGAATCGACTGAAAAAGGGAGCTGTGACCTTTCAATACCCTGAGGAACGTCGGCCTTTCTCCCCACGCTATCGTAGTCGACACCGACTCACTAAAAGAGACAATGGCTCACCCCGCTGTGTGGCCTGTATGATGTGTGAAACAGTATGCCCGGCACACTGTATCTATATTGTGGCTGGAGAGCATCCGGATCCCAATATTGAGAAATTTCCGGTCCGGTTCGACATTGATCTCGGTGTTTGTGTGTTCTGTGGTTTCTGCGTAGAAGCTTGTCCAGAAGACGCAATTCGCATGGATACAGGTATTGTTGAAATCGCCGCCTACAGCCGTAAGGAAATGATCTATCATATTGAAGACCTCCTGCAGTAAGATCCTTTTCTTCGTATCAATCAACCCATAGCCTTGGCCCCTTAGCGGCCATATCATTGAATAGGTGGCTTAGGGGAGGCGTGGAAACGTTGATGGAATACTCATTCTGTCCTAAGTGTGGTGGAGCGCTTGAATCAAAAGTCCTAAAGGCCTTCGAGCCGGCCAGATTGGTTTGTTCTCGCTGTCAATTTGTCTTTTTTCTGGATCCAAAGGTAGCAGCGGGCGCGCTTTTTAAACTGGATGGGAGCATTGTTTTATTGCAGCGGGGCATTGAACCCAGCTATGGAAAATGGGTGTTTCCGGGCGGCTATGTGGATAGAGGGGAGACTGTCGAAGGCGCGGCCGTCCGTGAAACCAAAGAGGAAGTTAATCTCGATATCAGGCTTGTTTCTCTTCTCAATGTTTACTCCTATGCTAACAGCCCAGTCATTGTAGTCGTCTACACGGCGGAAATTGTTGGTGGCAAACTGAAAGCTGGAGACGAGACATTGGACGTTCGAACTTTTGCTCCCAAAAAGCTCCCTTGGTCAGAACTTGCCTTTCCTAGTACTTTCCAAGCTCTTCGTGCTTACGTAAGCAAAGAATTCAGCTTGGACGTTGATCTCTCCGATTTTTCTTCGGCCTATTTATAGAAACCTCCAAACTTTTCCCTGGCCTGTTAGGTTTCCTCTCCGATACAATGATTGTTGTTTTCATGACTCCGAGTTTGAAGTTGTGTCGGGAAACTATGCTAGAGAAGAGGCACAATCCGGCAATCCGTGTCATCATGATGCCAAAGGACACTAACGCCCGCGGCACCATTTTTGGAGGGGTCATATTGAGCTATATCGACCAGGCTGCCGCTATTGAAGCCCACAAGCAGGCCAACAAGAACTTCGTGACGAAGGCCATGAACGCGGTGGAATTCGTCGCGCCGGTACACCTTGGAGATGTGGTTAGTTTTTACGCCAGGACAACTAGGGTTGGTCGAACTTCGATTACTGTAGAAGTAGAGGTGGAAGCAGAGAGATTTCTGGAGAACCAGGGAAAGCATTTTGTGAAAGTCACAGAAGCCGAGGTGGTGTGCGTAGCCGTGGATCAAAATGGCCGACCGACCCCGATTCGAGACGAAACAACGCAAGGATCAAACCGATGTGGGCAACTCTGAAATGCCAACTTACTAATACCACATTTTCATTTGTATAAATCAGCGTCCCGAGGGTCACCCCAAGGGGTGTTGTAGCGGAAGAGGCTCCGAAGCTATTCGAGAGTACTTTAAAGAGGAAATTGGACGATTGGGTTTGAAAGGACGGGTCCGTGCTAACGCAGCAGGCTGTCTGGACACGTGTCAGTATGGGCCGAGCGTTGTGGTTTATCCCGATGGAGTGTGGTACCGTGTTAAGAACCTGGACGATGCGAAGGAAATTATCGAACGCCATATTCAAAGAGGAGAAACCGTAGAACGGCTGCTGATGCCAAAAGCGTAATCGTAACGGTATTACTGAATCCACCCTCCCAAAGCTATTCCCACGCCAGCACCTGTCAATGTGTTCAAGAAATTTACTATTTCGTTGTTTATTCCTTCCGTCCCCTCTATAGTGGCTCCTAGGAAGCTGTCCATTAAATTGCCGATCAGGCTCGCAGCTTGTACAAGCCAGACTTGCGTTTGGTCGACCAATCCTAGCTGAAAAGCAATTAAGCTAAGTGTTAATGCAGCAAGAACACCAGCCAGAGTCCCTTTCAAGGTGACTGCCCCGTTACTCCCACGCGGTACTCGAGCAAAATTAGTAACTAGAAAGGGTTCACCGCCAAGCCACTGTCCAATTTCACTGGAAACGGTGTCAGCCGTGGCTGCAGCTAAGGCTGAAGTAAATCCGACCAGGAAGAGTCGACCCTCATCTGCTACCGCCGCCAAGATCGACAGCGCGGCCGGCACAATACCATTTGCCAGGATTTCTCTGGTGCCACGGGCACCCCTTTTGGTTTGTGATATTCCTAACTGTCTTTTATAGTCGTAGCCCATTTGGGTACTCAGAGAACCAAACACAAAAAAGCAAAGTAAAATTGCCCATCCTCTCCAACCTTGAAACCCAAAAATCAAAGTCCCAATAAGAATCCCAGCCAGGCAGCCCGAGGCTCTTACCCAGCCAAAGAACCAAGCAATCAAAGCAAGAAGGATGTTTATCAGTAGGCCGACACCTAAATGAATCCAGAAGTCGTAGGCTCTCAACATTGTCAGCAGTGAGGTCTCGATCAGAAGATAGAAGAGTAAGCCTGCAGCCAGAGGGACGGAAAGGTTGTCATTGATCTTCCATGGCAAGGATTCGATGATGGCGCAACATAGACTCACTGTGCATGAGAGGCCGATGATGGTTGCAGGCGAGAGGTGAAGTTGAGGAAAGCTCGGCAATGTCCAAAATAACAGAACGGAAGCGCCAATACTCCCAAAAAGAACAAATGCAATAGTTCCGGCGAATGTTTTGCGAGGATTCCAAGGAATCCAAAGTCGCGTAGTGGAAATCCAGCAGACGCCGGCAGATCCATCTCCTAATGCCATCACACCCCAGGCTGCTGCTACAATGTAAAGCTGGCGGGGGAAGAGCAAGATCAAAACGAGAACAGAAATTGAGTAATAGAAAGGGCCACTCCGTATCGGTTTGCTTTCAAATTCACGAAAGATTCGGTGGGCGCCAAATCGCGGTAAGAAGAATAAATTGAAAAGGCAAGCACCGACGGCACAGAGAAGGGCCTCGTGGGGTGAGAGATAACGCAAGAGAAAAGCGAAACCCAGCATCAAAATATGAATCAATTTACGTGGAGCTTCAAGGAATCGTGGTTGCAAAGGCTGGGTTTAACTAGTGTAATGCCCATGATTGGCCGCAGGGTCAACTTTCTTGGGACAAGAACCGACCATAACTCCTCTCTTGTTTTTCATCTCAGGCGTTCTTTAAAAAGCTTTGGTGATATTCCACTGTTCGCTTCAAGCCTTCTGCAAACGGTGTTATTTGGTATCCCAGTTCTCTCATCGCTTTCTGGCTACTAAAGGCCCAATCATGCTTATAAATGTTGACAACCTCGTGGGTTAACTGGGGTGGTTTCCCTGTAAGGTCTGCCCTCAGCGTTTCTAGCCGACCCAGCGACCAGGCTATCCAATAAGGTATGACCAACTTAGGCTGCGGCTTGCCACATAAGGAACTTAATCGAACAAGGAAATCCCGCAGGCTCAGATTCTCACCGGCCAGGATATACCCTTCTCCCAGTTTTCCTTTTTCCAGTGCCTGAAGGTGTCCCTCCACAACGTCATCGACGTAGGAAAAGGACCATTTTTTGCGCAGATCCCCGATCAAGCCAGGCAGGTTACCTTCAAGAAATTTCGCAATGATATCGCCTACAAGGTTTCCGTCCGTTTTCGGGCCCGGGCCATAAATGACTCCAGGATACAGAATCACAATGGGGAAGCCCTCCGACGCAGCATGCATTGCCATTTGGTGAGCCTGAGTTTTGGTTCTCTCGTAATCGTTGTGAAAGCCCTGATGTTGTCGTCGAGATTGCTCAACCAGAACTTTTCCGTCCGAAGGGCCTAGAACGACGAATGAGGACGTATAGAGAAAACGCCGAATACCGTGTTCCTTAGCCAGAACCAATAGATTTCGTAAGACTTGTACATTGATTTCATAAAACTCTCGATGTTCTTTGGTCCACATTTTCACCAAAGCTGCTGTATGAATCAATGTTTCACAACGTTTGACAGCACTGTGAAGCACAACGTTATCCCGAAGATCCCCTTTTATCCATTCAATTTTTCCCGCACCCGACATTCTAGGTAGCCTTAGAGGATCCCTGACAAGGAGAACCAAGTCTTTCCCCTCTTTGGCAAGTCTTTTAGCTAAGTTGGAGCCAAGATATCCTGTGGCCCCGGTCAACAGGATTGACATGATAGTTCACATCTGACCGAATATTAATCTGATTGTCCACATGATTGATGCAATTTAGCTGTAGAAGCATTGATTGATAGATTTGTTACCCACGAATGAAATGACAAAACTAGCTCAGCTAGTTTAGACTTGGCTCGCCAATTTTTCAACATGAGGTTCAAGGAAGAGGAAAGAGGACCAAAAGTGCAAGACTCTTTGGGTTGAGCTATAGGCAGATGCTGACGAAAGTTCTCTCAGCCCACCTTTAATATTTTAGACTCTCTTTTGTATTGAACCAAACTTCTTCTGGAATGCTAAGGAAGGAGCCCACCATGCGCGGATCGAATTGTTTCCCTGAGAATCGAATGATCTCTTCACGAGTTACATGATAGCTAAGAGCCTTGCGATAAGGTCGATTAGAGGTCATAGCATCAAACGTATCCACTACAGCAAATAGTCTAGCAGCCAGCAGGATTTGATCCCCCTTCAAGCCTTGTGGGTACCCGGTACCGTCGAATTTTTCGTGGTGTTGGAAAACCAGTTGAGCAGCGCCTTCGAGGAAATCGATCCCTTTAAGGATATTATAACCGATCTCCGGGTGCTTACGCATTTGTATCCATTCTTCTTCGGTCAATTTTCCTGGCTTTAAGAGAATATTATCAGAGATACCAATCTTACCCGTGTCATGCAGAAGCGATCCGCGTTCGATGTCTATCAACTCATTTTCCGGTACACCCAACTGCCTAGCTATGAGCAAAGTGTATTCGCTGACCCTTTTAGAATGCCTTTGAGTTTCATGCTCACGGGCATCTAAAGCATTGATCAGGGCTTCTAGGGTGTTGGCATATGCTCGCTCAGTCTTATGAAGGGCCTTTTGCAAATCGGCTGTTTGCTCTTGAACTTTTTGCTCGAGGAAACTCTGATATTGCGTGCTTTCCAGAATTAGCTTACGACGTTCTAGGGCCTTATAGAGTTTGCTGCGAATTTCAAGCGCGTTGAAAGGTTTAATTACATAGTCGTAGGCTCCTGCCGACAGGGTATCAATGGCCAAACTTGCATCATCCACAGCAGTAATCATAATAACTGCCGTATCTTTACAATTAGCGTGAATATGCTGAAGCAAACATGATCCATCCATGACAGGCATTCGCATGTCCGTGAGCACCATTTGATACGTATTTTCATTTAATCGCACAATCGCTTCTTGACCATTTTGAGCTGTGTCGCTTTTGAACCCTTCCGCTTCAACAATCGTTTTTAAGATATGACGAATCATTGGCTCATCATCCACAATGAGGATTCGTTCAGCCCTCTGATCAGTCGAAGGAAATATTTCTTGTGGAGGATTTATTTCATGCCCTCGTGATTTGACGTCCAACATAAAAGCAATCCTGAATCAACCTGGCCCAGACAACCAAGTTATTGCTAGCCAAGCCTGGAATAACACCCAACACCTGATCGACAGCAGGTCCGATTGGGTTTAAAGAAATTCTCCGGATTTCATTCGCTTATAAAACCTTATCAAATCAACCACGATGCTGATTATTTGGGTTAAAGTTTTTACCCCAGATTACGAAACATTAAAAAGGTTTTAAAAGTTTGAATCTGGTCCAAGCACCAAGAATCCAACCTACCTTCGAGGTCTGTTAAAATTTTGGCTCTTGAGACGGTTTTTTGACACTCTAGCTTGTGTTTCCGCTGCCCGTTGCCTCAAATTTCTCCCCGATTTGTTCTCCAGTCCCTTCTTCCTAAGAATCTAAGATACGCTAAATCAAACTGATAAAACGATATTCGGAATATTCCGAAAGAATCTCTATTCGGTCAATTTTACCTGGCCAGTAGCTTGCCTTATTCCATGACATTCAGTCGGAACGTGGAAAGTGAAGTAAATCGCAAGGCGGTATGGGAAAGGGATCTAACGAATTCGAGAAGTGCTAAGTAACTGCCTCGATTAGCTGCACTAATCAAAACCAAAAGAGGAACCTCTCCCCGTGGTTTGAAACTCGGCGGAAAGGTTTAAGGAGGAAACAAAAAAGTGTTACAGACCCAAAAGAGAAGCGTGAAACAAGACCGATTATCGTCTTCGAACAAAAAAAGAGAGGATCTCATATTGGAGCATCTCTCGCTAATAAAGTATCATGCGTACCGCATCGCCACTCAATTACCTCCGAACATTGAGATCAATGATCTCATAAATGCTGGCGTTCTGGGTCTAATGGACGCAATCGAAAAATTTGAACCTTCCAGAGGGGTAAAATTTAAGACTTATGCGGAATTGCGGATCCGTGGTGCCATGTTAGACAGCCTTAGAGAATTGGATTGGGCTCCTCGCTCGCTGAGAAAGAAAAGCAAAGAGCTGACAAAGGCTTCCCAGAAATTGCAACAGGAGTTTGGGAGAGAAGTCAGCGATCAAGAACTCTGTGAAGAAATGGGTATTGAACTGGATGAATTATATAAGCTAACGGACCAACTCAAGGGACTCAGCGTTGGAAGCTTCTATGATGCTTCAAGAAAGTATGATGAAGACGAAGGAGATGCAGAAAGTCTAATCAATTATTATCCAGACAATGTTGCCGATGGCCCATATTGTGTTTTTGAAAAGGAAGAATTGAAGAAGATTTTGGGAGAGGCTATAGATGGTCTCAGTCGAAAGGAACGCTTGGTTGTATCTTTGTATTATTTTGAGGAGTTGACCATGAAAGAGATTGGTGCGGTTTTACGAGTCAACGAATCTAGAGTTTCCCAGTTACATACCAAGGCGATGATGAGATTACGCCTAAAACTTAGGACTTCAGCCTTTCGACCGAAATAACCCTTAACCTGGGCCGCATCTACTCCAAGCTGCAGCATGAAACCGAATCAGAGTGTTGAAGTTTAACCGTTGATAAAGAGTTACGGCCCCTTTGTTTTTAGCAGTTACGCTTAGAGAGATCGTGCGATACTGTTGGGTGGAAAGAGCAACAATGGAGCGAATTAGCAGATGGGTGCCGATACCCCTTCCCTGAAATACCGGAGAAACAACTACTTGGGGTATTTGTCCATTAAAGGAAGAAACCGACGAAGTAAGAACAAATCCGATCCATTGTTTTGAGTGAAGATGGAGGGCGCAGAACGAAGCGTTCTTCACAAATGAACCACAACCAAGCTTCGATATGATGTTTCTCAAGTAATTTCTACAACCATCAAATGACTCATAGTGAATACTGATTTCCCTGTCAACGATATTCTCATATGCATGAACCGTGAGTTGTGCAGCGTCGTCCAAGTTTGTTTCCTCCCACGGTCGCAACTCAATTCCAACAGGTGGCAGCATTCTCAGGTCTAGACTATTACAATTTCTTAACATAAAATAGCGTTCAAGGTACTTCAAGCCCAGCTTTTCGAAGAAACTCTCAACAGGCCATTTTCGAAAATAAACTGAGATTCAATTCGGTTTATTCGAGAATCCTTCTTCAAAGTTTCTACGATTTCACCCCAAGCGTTCTTCTATACCTTGGCCGGCATATTTCTTGGAAACAAAGCAATCCCCGACGATTTCGTAGCTCCCTTCTTGAACATAAAAAGTATATCCAGCCGACATCCCGTCTTCTAAAGCCACAAAGCCAGGTAAGGCAGCTAAATCCATCATGTTGCAGATAATCCGTAGGTGACCAGAGTAGTCCCATCTGAGATTCATTGCCCATTGCTCCATCTGTTCATCAAACAGGTCGTGAAGTGCTTGGCTTGTAAATCTCGTCAGAGGAACTAATCGCATGCGCTTAGAGATACCTTATAAGCAGGAAAAGAAAAAATAAGAGCACGTAGTACAAACCCAAGACTAAGAAAATGAGAAGCCCAAGGACCATTTCAAAATTCCACCTGATTTTGGGCTTCATGAATCTATCTAAGGGCTTTTGACGAGACCATTGGAAACGTCCACACGGAGATGCTACAATGATACGGAAATAGCATAAGGCTATTTGTTTCATGTGCAGGAATTCCAACAGAGGTGCCGCACAAGTCACACTGACAGAGTCGCCTGACTTCCAAATCCTTTGTGTCTGGTGTAGACTTGATCAATTTCGAAGGCAAGATAACGGGAGTTCAAGCCTCTTGGGTTGGACCCACCTTGGGCATATCCCGCATGAGTTTTGCGGTGATCTCACGCGACTCCAAAGCTCCCGCGATGACAAGTTTTATCCGTTCTTTCTGTTTTTCATTAGTTAGGCTCATCTGCAGAAGTTCTGCGTAGGCCAAAATCTGGGCAATCTTGTTATTTAGTTGGTGTAAAGAGTTTCGAGCTTCACGAAAGTCAAAATCCATTCTATTACCTCATTCTGGTGACATCCCGGTTGGACAATGGGGTGCGACCGAAATATCCCCATTTGCGCCCTAATCCCTTTAAGTGAAATAATTTTCGTTTCTGTCAAATTTAATTGATCCCTGAAATCTCTTCCGTCAATCCACATTCAATTGGTCCAGCAGGTTCAATCGCTTCAGCTTTTCGATCAAAGTCGTGCGTTTCAAGTTGAGCAGCTTTGCAGCTTGTTTCTTGTTTCCTCCCGATTTCTTGAGGCTCTGTAATATCAATTCCTTTTCCACATGAGAGATTTCTATTTTGAAGTTTACTCCTTCATCAGGGATGTAAATCTCAGATAAAAACAGATTCGCATTGGTTTTCTGAATTTCGCTTGGCAGGTCCGAGGAGAGCATTAAGTTGCGAGTTCCAACTAGAGCTACGGCTCGTTCAATGGCATTCTCCAACTGGCGAATATTTCCCGGCCAATTGTAGTTCATCAATAACTTCATAGCGTCTTGGGACATTGTCTTCAATTCCAAATTCGAATTCTGACAGTACTTTTTGATAAAATGCTTTGTCAACAGGGGGATATCCTCGCGTCTATCTTTCAGAGACGGTAGGTGAATAGGAATTACATTTAACCGATAATAGAGGTCGCTGCGGAATTCATTACGCTCTACCATATCCTTCAAATTAGCGCTAGTGGCAGCTATGATCCGTACGTCAACTTTAACGGGTTCGGTTCCCCCTACTCTTTCAAACTCCCTTTCTTGCAAAACACGCAGCAATTTCACCTGCAAGGAAGGGCTCATGTTACCGATCTCATCGAGAAAGATAGATCCCCTGTGAGCTTGCTCGAATTTTCCTATTCGCGTATGATGGGCTCCAGTAAAGGCTCCTTTTACATGCCCGAACAGTTCGCTTTCCAATAAGGTTTCGGGGATGGCTCCGCAATTGATACTGACGATCTTTTGATCTTTCCGTTGGCTGTTAAAGTGGATAGCTTTGGCTATGAGTTCTTTCCCTGTCCCTGTTTCGCCCGTGACCAGGACCGTGCTGTTTGTGACGGCAATCGTTTCGACAAGCTGGAATATGTCCTGCATTGGCTGACTATTTCCAATGATGCTTTCGAAGCGATACTTTTCTTTTAGTTGAGTTTTGAGGTAGGCATTTTCCTCCTTGAGCCGACGACGCTCTAAAGCTTGCTTTATAAGCAGCGAGATCTCAATTAGTTGAAATGGCTTAGCAATATAATCGTAGGCACCGCTTTTCATGGCTTGCACCGCACTTTCAACAGTCCCGTACCCGGTGATAATGATACCGATAATCTCTGGATAAATCGCAAGGGCCTGCTGAAGCACTGCATTGCCATCCAACCCTGGGAGTTTCATATCCGTAATTAGGATGTCGAAGACGTTTTTCTTTAACGATTCGAGTCCTTCTTCACCACTGGACGCCTGCTGGACCTCATAGCCCTCCTCTTGATTGAGGTAAGCGGCAATGGCCTCTCTTAATTCTATTTCGTCATCTACAACTAAAATATTTTCGCGACCTGGCATTCCCATTTCTCTCTACGACTCCCAGAGATCTCGATGAAAGTTCTTAAGCTTCTTTTATTTATGGTGTCTCAATACTTCCTCCACCGCGTTCAGAAGGTCTTCCATTTGGCAAGGCTTTGAAAGAACCAGATCAATTCCGCACTCCTGAATTCTGGCATCGTCGAGCTGGATTCCCCACCCGCTCAAAAGCACTATTGGCACATCAGGTCTCTTAGCTTTGATTGCCTTGGCTACATCCCAGCCGGACATCTCAGGTAGGCCTAAGTCAGAAAAGACCAAATCGTAGTTATTCTTCTCGAATAATGTAATCCCCTCTAACCCAGAGGCGGCGACATCCGCCTCATAACCGGAAGAGACAAACATTTCAGCCAAGAAGTCGCGAATTACGTCCTCATCATCAATAACTAAGATTCGCAGTCTTTGTTTATCCATAGGGGAAGTCCTCAAACGGGTCGTTCTCTCCGACTTTCTTGCAGCGGGAAGCTGAAGAAGACAGGTTGTCCCCTTTCCAAGCTCACTTTCAATTGTTATGTTTCCGTGGTGCCTTAAAATGACGCCATAGGCTGCACTCATTCCCAATCCTGTCCCCTTGGGCCCCTTGGTGGAGAAAAAGGGCTCGAAAATTTTCCGCTTTACTTCGCTGGACATCCCAACACCGGTATCTGATACTCGTATTTCTACGTAGTCGGTACGGTCTACCTGAACGGGTCGTGTCTCAATAGAAATGGTTCCACCATCAGGCATGGCGTCTATGGAGTTAGTCAAAATATTGACTATTACCTCAGCCAGTTCTCTGCTAATCCCACTTATCGGGGAAACTAACTCTGGGTGGAATCGGATGTCAATTTTGATCCCTTTGGCCTCACACTGATCCTTCCAAACTGGCTTGATGACATTAATAGCGTAGGTGATGATTTCGTTAACATCTACATTGGTGAACTTTTGGTCAGTTCGAATTCGGGTAAAATCCTGGATTCTTTTCACCTTATGAGAACCCTGAATGGTTGTCATTTCAATCGTCTTCAGATTCTGCTTCAGCAGCTCAGGATCAGGCGCAACGCCTTTCTCCAGATTGTTTAGCATTAACTGGGTTTTTCCGAGAATCCCAGCCAAGACATTATTGAAGTCATGAGCAACGCCGCTTGCCATTTCGCCCAAGGCTTTTAGGCGTTCTATCTGCACGATTTGATTTTGGAGCTGACGTTGTTCTGTTATGTCCTTGCCAACATACAGCCATGCGAAGAGTTGACCATCTGAGCTGTAGATGGGTGTGGTGGCAATATCAAAGGTCCCACCCAACAACTTGTCTTCAAATTCTACGGAGATGATTTTATTCTGTTCATACATTTCAGGCTTTTGATGGTGGCACCAAGGAGACCGCTCATCCTTGAAAATTTCCACAGCCCTCTTGTTTACAATTTCCCTTGGCTCCACCTTTAAGCGACGGGCCATGGTTCTATTTATTCGAATTATTCTCCCGTTAAGGTCATGCATGCAGATCAATTCCGACATGGTGTCAAACGTCGTTTCCCATTCCGTTTTTGCCTCCTTGATCGCATTGAATAACCTGGCGTTGGCGATGGCCACCGTGATTTGATTGCAAATGGAAATTAAGATTTCGATTTCTTGGGAAGAAAAGTCATTCTGAGTAAGACTACCGCCAAAAACAAATCCAAGAAATTTGTCCTTAAAAAAAAGTGGCAAAATGACGAAGGACTGGATCCCTTCTTTTTGACAAAGCGCAATCAATAATGAAGGAAAGTCAGGAGACAAGGACTTTTGCAATGACCGATTGACGATAGGCTTTTTGAACCTGAGAAGGGAACCGAGGGTATCATTCCAAAGGCCTTTGTCATTGAGAGATTCAACAAAATGAGGCGGGAGATTATAAGACCCGCTCAATTGAGATGTCGCATCAGTAAATCGTAAGGTGTATATGGCCCCGCAGCTCAGTCCGGTAAACTCACAAATCTTCTGCAAGGAAGCATTAGAGATTTCCTCGATGTTCAAAGAATGTGCGAGAGTTGAAGTTACCGAAAGGAGCGTAGTCAGTTCTTTGTTCTTTTGCAGGATCTCTCTTTCCAGCAGCTTTCGTTGGGTAACGTCTCTTCCGATGGCTTCAAACCCGATCACCCTGCCCCCGTGCAAAAGGGTAGTCAGGCTCAGTTCAAAGCTTTTGCTTTCGCCATTCTTTGTGACGAAGTCCAACTCAATTAGCTTTGTAGGTTCCCCCCGTAACTCTCCTAAAAGCTCAACTTCCGCTATCTTTTGACTTCTGAGATCCAGCAAGATCTTAAAATTTTCCCCTAAGAGTTCCTCTGCAGAAAAGCCTAGAAGCTTTACGACCCCATTCGTTAAGAAGGTGAAATTCCCCTGGTTATCGGTGGTGAAAATAAGATCGTTGGCGTTTTCCGCAAGTCTCTTATACTTTTCTTCCGAAACTCGCAGCTTTATTTGAAGATCGTGTTTTTCAATCGTTTTTTCAACGATATTGGGAAGGCTTTTGAGGTAGCTTTGGCTCTTGACGATATAATCATAGGCCCCGTTCTTCAAGGCCTTGACCGCGATTTGCTCATCGCCCTGCCCAGTAACCATAATTACAGGAACATCAAAGCCGTTTTCCTTTATTCTTTTGATGACCTCCATACCATCCATTCGCGGGAGACTATAGTCAAGAATCACGATCGAGAAGTCTTCGTAAGAAAGGCGGTCGAGGCAATCTCGCCCGTCTTTTACAGAGACAACCTGCATCTCTGTATTAAACCTCTTGAATGCCCTTTCTGTCAGTAGAAGTTGGTCGACGTTATCTTCTACGACAAGGATCTTGATCGGATAGCAAATCATTGATTGTTCAGGCCAATAATTGTGGAATAGATCTCTTGTTTAGGAACAGCAGAATATTGCGAAAAAGGGTTGTTCCAATATCACAGTTAACAAGCAATCTCCCTTCCAATCTGCATTACGTCCGACCCCAAGTGGTCAATTGTAGATCAGTGCCAAAAAGTAGACGCTATTTGTAACATATTCATGCTATAAAAGACATGACAAAATTCGAGATGCAGAAGACGTGTCAACATATTGAAAACATTACTAATTATTTTGATGTAAGGGAATGCCGAAAAGGGGGAGAGCCATAATGATTATCGCTGAAAGAATTCAAAAGGACCTAGTCGAAGCCATGAAGTCAAAAGATCAGCTTCGGCTCGACGTGCTTCGCGGAATGAAAGCAGCTCTCAAAAATCGGGAAATAGAAAAAATCAGGCAATTGACGGAATTGGAGGTATTGCAAGTTCTGCAAGGCCTTGTCAAGCAAAGAAAGGATTCTATCGAGCAATTTACCAAGGGAGGACGGCACGATTTAGCGAGCCGGGAGGAATCCGAGATGAGGATTCTGGAGTCTTACCTGCCGCCCACGGTTGAAGAAGGAGAAATAAAGGCTGTCGTGGCACAAGCTATTTGCGAACTTCAGGCCAACTCACCGAGAGATTTCGGTAGGGTCATGAAGTCCGTCATGGGAAAATTCTCAGGGAAAATCGTAGATGGGAAAGTGGTTAACGATTTAGTTCGATCTCAACTAGGAGGATAGCAATTCAGCTTAAGGAGAGGTCAATGAATGATGGTTCCCTTTCCAATCAATGCGCCACTGATTGGCTTATCAATTCGACCATCCGCAAAAATAACTTCTTTAACACCTTGACGAATAGCTTCGGCAGCTCCTAAGATTTTCTTTTTCATTCGCCCCTTTGCGTATTTGACATAGTTATCCATTTCTCGGATTGGAATGTCTTCGACCAGACTGGATTCGTTTGTCACATCTTTGAGGAGTCCCGGGACGTTAGAAAGGATGACAAGTTTCTCGACTTTTAGGGCCGAGGCCAGAATTGCAGCAGCTCGATCTCCATCGACGTTGATGGCCTCCCCCTGATAACTAATCGCGGGCGGAGTCAAAACCGGCGTGTATCCATGCTCTAAGAGGAGCTCAATCAAATCCAGGTTGACTTTTTCGACCCTCCCAGTAAAGTCATCACGTAGAACCTTCTTCTTGCCATCCTCAACTATAGTGATGGCTGATTTTCGAATTCCTTCCCAGATTCGACCGTCAACTCCTGACAAGCCTACAGCATTGATGCCGCGTCTTTGCAGTTTCTCAACGATCCCCTTGTTGATTTTACCACAGTACACCATTTCAAAGATTTCTAAAGTCTCGCGGTCAGTGTAACGAGATTCATAACCCGAAACCGAGGTCACCATTCGCGGCGGCTTCCCCAATCTTGCCGACACGAGATTGGTTTCAGAAGAGCCTCCATGAACAAGAATGATTTGAAGACCGGTTTTAAGGATCGAGGCCAGGTCGTTACAAACAGCCTCATAGTTGATACCAAGACTTCCACCCATCTTGATTACGATCATTCTGGTGACAATCCTTTGTCAGTGCCTGCGTACTGAGGGGATCTTTAGCTATAACGTATTCTTTAACCACTCGGTAACTAATGCTGCGGCCTCCGGTATTTCTTGTAAAATCCTGGAACCGTGAGCGTTGGAGTTTTCATAGATTTGCACTCTTACAGGGAACCCCGTCAACCTTTCGAATTGACGGGCGAAATCTGCACTTTGATCATCGCCTTGGGTGGCGATATACAGGATAGAATGAGGTTGGAAATTTTTGCAATCCCTTGCAAGCATTTTGGCATCCTGTGGGCTGCCTGAAAGGGCAACAGCGGAGCGAATAGCTTCGTACTTTCCAGAGGCTACGTAGGCTAGGTTAGCCCCCAGACTGCCCCCGACAACTGCGATGCGATTTTGGTCAACCTCATTTTGAGATTTTAACCAATTAACAGCTGCCTCGAGGTCTAAGGGAAATTGCTTCGAATCAGTTAACCAACTTCGGTTCGCGATAAGTTTCTCTTCACCTTTGAGAGCACTGGCACCGTGCCCTCTCAGATCGATGTTAAGAACGGCAAAATCGTTTTTCAGCAGATGCTCGCTAATGAAGCCTTCCCAAACACTTCTTTCTTCTCCGAAACCATGGAGCAGGAGAACTGCGGCAAGCTTTTGATCTGTCTTTGAAGAGGGGCGATGCCAGTCTCCCAAAATCTTCACCTGATCTGGAGTGTGCAATTCTATGGCCTTCTTTACAGAACCACCAGAAATCCGTTTGATTGGGAACCCACTCTCTTCACTCAATTCAAAATTGAAGACATTATCAAAACGATCAAGAAAGGAACTTACGGTTCTTGTTTCCGAGACAAATCTCCCGTGTTCAGCATGTACTTCATAGTCAGCCTTTGGATCTAGTCCAAATACAGAGTAGAGGCCATTCTGATCAGTCACCAAAATCGTGGTCGTCTTTTTATTCAGATTCTTGATAAATACCTTGGCTCCTATGATGGAGTTCTTCTTTCTGTCTGTGACATGACCTCTAATTGACTTTGTTGGCGGGACCTTTTCTTTGCCCACGTTAAACTCTGTGGAACTTCCATACAAAACACATCCTAGAATCGAACTAAGGAGGACTCGACGTGTAAGTCTAAGCCTCCAAATAGAGTATACACTTAGCCCAGGAAAATTATTTCTGTTCGGAAACAGTCTCCATATTGAAGATAACATCTTGACGTTCATCCCCCGTAAACCTGATAGTCTTTTCTAAGGGCCTGACCCCTTTCTTGTTCGCCGAGACCAGGAATGTGTGCTCACCTGCGGGAAGTCGAAGGGCAAACTCGCCGCGTGAATTTGAGAGCATATTCCATTTTTTCTTGTTGGCTTTCTTGCCAGCTTCTGACTTCATTTCAACCACAATAGTTACCCCTGGCAGGCTAAAGCCTTTTTCATTGAAACAGGTTCCAATGAGCAAGGCGTAGGGCTTCTCTTTTTTTTCTGCCGCGACAACATTGAGATTGGGGTTCAGCCCGACGACAACAATCAAGCTGATGCTGAAAATCACAATAGAAAATTCTACTCTTGGAATTCTCAGTCGCTTCAAACTATTCCATCTCTTCCATTTTTAGTTTCTGCTCTTAAGCGGGTTGGAAGGAAAGAGCTTTGCGTGTCTCTAAGTTTTGCCACATCATGCATCCCACCTCGATGTCTTGGATTCTATGCGCTACACAGGATGAAGACCAGCAAAGTCCAATCCTGTAGTTTCTTCCCATCCGTACATCACATTCATCGCCTGTATACTATTTCCGGCAGCTCCCTTCATCAAGTTGTCCAATGCGGAAAGCACCACTAAGCGATTCTCAATCTCATCCAGCTCAAATCCGATATCACAGTAATTTGAACCAATGAGAATCTTGGGTTCAGGGTAGCGGTAGATTCCTGTTCTTTCTTTCACAATACGAACGAAAGGCTCCAAGCCATATTCTTTGCGATAGATCTTCCAGATGTCTTTCTCTTCTAAACGCTCTTTAAGAAACACATGAGCTGTAGAAAGGACGCCTCGTACCGCGTCTGTGGCCGTCGCCGAAAAATGAATCTTGGGTCTTACGTTATTAAGGGTAAGCTCTTGCTGAATTTCTGCAGTGTGCCGATGACGTGTGGGCTGAAATGACCGCAGGGAACCGCTACGCTCGGGGTGATGAGAAGCCATACTGGATCTATTTCCGGCGGCTGATGAGCCCACCTTGGCCTCAATAAATACGTTGCGAACATCAGCAATCCCACGCTTAAAGAGCGGATATAGCCCGAGAATGGCACTGGTGGCCAAACATCCGGCTCCTGTAACCAGTTGGGCCTGTTTAATCTCCTGGCGGTGCAATTCTGGAATACCGTAGACCGCTCGTTTCAAGAACTCCGGATTAGTGTGTTCATGTTCATACCAAAGCAGATAATCTGCTGGATCACGGAGTCGGAAATCTGCTGACAAGTCGATTACCCGATCTGCCAGTTCGATGTAATCCTGGATTCGATCCATCGCCATTCCATGCGGAAGGCATAAGAAGATCAGATCAACTTTCTTTAGATTGGCACAGGCGACAAACTTGAGATTCGTCCTTTTCCGCAAGTTAGGATGGATGGAATGAACAAACTTTCCAGCGTTCGACTCAGAGGTAACCTGGCTCAGTTTGACTTGTGGATGACCTAGCAACAAGCGCAGTGTTTCGCCCCCTGTGTATCCAGAAGCACCAATTATTGAAACACCAATCACGCTTCTCCTTACATTCCCTTCACACCTTTTACCAAAAGGATTAATGAAGGAAAGAAACAAGAGACCGCGCTCATTGGCACAGAAGCCCTATCGTATTTTCGCGCAAGCCTCAGGACAGGCTCCAACCTTTAAAACGTAGTCAATGATTTTGGCGGGGATATTGACCCCAGTAGTGTCAATGGAGTTTCTGAATTCCATGGTGTAATTGACTTCGTTGACCTGTAACCCATTTTTCGATTCAAATAAGTCAATTGCCACGACACCTCCACCTACAGCTTCGGCTGCGGCCAAGGACAGGCGATTCAACTCATCAGTGACAGGGCAGTTTTCTGCCTTTCCACCGCGCGCAGTATTGGTAATCCAATGGGAAGAATAGCGGTAAATGGCACAGAGGGTTTCGTCTCCTACGACAAAGCTTCGAATATCCCGACTGGCCTTAGGGACGTATTCCTGGATATAAAAAATCGAATGATGATAAGAGCCCAGGACTTCTTTATGTTCCAAAATCGCTTCAGCGGCTTCACGATCATTAATTTTTGACAGCAGTCGTCCCCAAGATCCCACCGCGGGCTTTAGCACGACGGGATACCCAAGTTCTTCGATCGCGGCCAGAGCAGATTCTGGAGTAAACGCGAGAAAAGTCTTCGGGCAAGGAACGCCAGACTTAATCAACGCGTTTGTGGTTAGAAATTTATTTCCACAAACGTCTGCCACATTGTAGGTGTTTACGGTTTTCAAGCCCCAATCGTTTAATACCTTGAGTGCGTACAGGGCTCGAGAGTGATTGACACACCTTTCCAAGACGACATCAAAATCCAGATGTTTCGCGCTCAGCCTGAAGATAAGCTCTCGGTCATCCAGAATTTCAAAATCCAAATGCTTCTTTCGTAACTCCTCAATCAGCAACTTCTCTTCTTTTCGAATAATCGAGCAGAGCAAACCAATTTTCATTAATAACTCGTAAAATAGAAAAACCACAGATAAAAGAGATCCTTCATTTTAAGGATTCAAAAACTTACCTGTGGTCAGAATTCTTGGGACAATGAGATTGGAAGCCAATCATTCGCCCCAGTCTTCTTCTTCTTCCGGAGCCAATTCTAATTCAACCGGATCTGTCCCGACTACCTCCAGGTCAGAACCGCAGTCTGGGCAGTTGACAATTTCTCCTTTTTCGACGTCTTCCAATTCGATTTCGGCTTCACACTCTGGACAGTACGCCACGGTCCACACCTCCTTGGTATTTCATACAATCCCTAAAAATATGTGCTTTCGCAATTCGGAATGCGATTGTTGATCTGAGTGCTTTTCGATAATAAGAGGGCGCGGGAACTGCAAATTGCGTCATGGAGCCCAAAAAAGAAAAAGTATAAGTAAACGTTCAAAAAGCTGTCAAGCTCAATTTGGTCGTTACCACGTCGTCCGACTCCCCTGGAAAGACGCTATTACACGATGTTTGCCCCTGTCCTCAAATCGACTCAGCCTTCTATCAAGGCGTTCCTGGCAAGCAAGATAATCCTGTTCATTTCGATGGAGAGAGTTATCCCTCTGCGCACAGAGACCAAGTGGCAAATAAGCGGTAAACTGGAAGCGGTTGCATGATCTCACGATAGAAGATGAGTTGCCAGGAAATATGTGTGTATTTAATGAATGGCTTCTGGAGCGCGGGTACTCACGTATTCAGCGCATCCCACGGCCGGGGACCTATTTCAATTGCCACAGAGAACAGGCCCGTTAGAAGTTCGAGTCTGAAGCAGGGATCGTAAAATCAGGAATGAGATGGACTGGGGAAAAACACGCTACAAATTTCAGACACCGGCTCGCAGGACGTTGAGCTTGGATTGATAGGACTTATTGAGAATCTGCTTCAACAAAGGGTTGCCAATTTCCGTCTGGTCGATCCGTTCCTGTACCTCTTCCAGTTCATCCAGAGACTTGGTTTGTTGGATGACCTGCTTGAAATAACTTAAATCACCAATTGTCATGATTTCTTGGCTCTCTTCGTCTTCAATAATGGCCAGATGGGTATCAGGCAGAAGATTTCGAATTTTTTGGTAGAGCTTTTCTCTGTAATCCAAATTGGCTTCACCTAATTCGGGATGAAACCATTCGGCGACCAGACTTCCGTCATTTCGCTGGATATTGAGTTCCGTATAAACACCCGGTTCGGCTTCGGAGATATCGAGAATCAACTCCTCAATATCGTCGATGATACTGGCATTCGAATAAACCGTTACAATTGTGACTTTCATAAGCTCCTACCCAATTAAAAATAAAGCATTTCGTTTTTTACTTGAGAATTATAAGAAGAATTCTTTAGGAGTGCCAACTTTTTTCAGAATATTTTTAGATGAGGTGAGATTTTTCAAGATAATTGGTGGCAACCAAAGGCTGAGCGTGGCAGAAACTCTTGCTGCTGCACACTGACTTGAGCTTAAGTTACTTCCGGCCGCCTCCTCCACGAAACCAGCAATGGATTAACTGGGAGGTTCACTCAAATAGCCCTTGCGAGTTCGCACTTTGAGTGGAGGCGAGTACTTTGAGCTTTTAACTTGGACGTCAATAGTGTGGAAATTCCCGTGCCCCTTTGTGGTAGTGGGCTGATAAGTAATGACGTATTGTTGATGCAATTCCTGGGCAATTTGAGCAAAAAGCGGTTCCAGTGGGTCCCCTAACTTGGGGAAGAAGGCTCTTCCTCCAGATAGTTCTGCAAAGTAACGCAACACCCATACTGGATTGAGATTCACGTCATACTCGGGCGGCTTATAGTACTTTTTCCCGCTGATAAAAAGTTTGCGGTCCGGATCGGCGTATTCACCAATGGAGAAAATAACAATGTCGCTGGCTTGAACTTTTTTGTCAATAGCAACAAATCTTGTGAGACTATCTTCGTCCTTGCCGTCACTCAACAGAATAATTACGTGTCTTGGATGCGGCGCCTGTTGCAGTAGATCAACAGATTTGGAAATTGCATCAAAGAGTGCCGTTCCTCCGCTGGGAGTGAGGGAATGGATGCCTGTTCGCACCTGCAACATCTCTTGGGTAAATGGTCGGACCACTTCAACCTTATCGCGAAAGGCGATCAAGCTGATAGCATCTCGCGGGCGGCTCTGTTCTATAAAGGCGAGCGCCGCGACCTTGGCTTCCACAATTTGAGATCCTTGCATACTGCTGCTAGTATCCATTAACAGGACAGCACTGAGAGGCACATTTTCGTGGCCAAAGTAGCGAATTTCGTGGAGCACCCCGTCCTGCAATACGCTGAAATTCTCTCTTCCTAAATCAGTGATCTGCCTTCCGGAGGAATCCTCCACGGAAACGTTTAGCAAAATTTCTTGCACGGACACTGAAAGTGTAAACGACGGCTCCTGGGCCTCTCTAGTTTCGCCAGAGTCTGAGATTGAGGGCACCGGAGAGGGTGTCGTATGCTCCGAGGCGCGGGCGTCCCGTTTTATTTGGATTTTGAGCTCTTGGGAAGAAGGCTTCACATCTTCAACGGTGATTTGGCCATATCCATATTTAGTGACGACAATTCGATACGAGGACATCTCACTCAAATCATTGACATGAAATCGGCCGCCAGCGTCTGTCTGAGCTTCTTTCATGCTCGCGAATTTTTGATCCAGAACTCCCACCAGAGCCCCTTTCACAGGGCTTCCGGATTCGTCGACGATTAGCCCAGAAATTTCAGCATCACTCTGAGCGCATATCTTCCCAAGTCCGAGCAAGAGACAAACAGCAACGCTGAAGCCCGCGCCCCACAAAAGCCCTGTTTTTTTTTTAAGTTTCATCAAGAAATCCTTACGGCATACGGCAGGCAGTTTCTGACTCCAGACGCAAAACAAAAGTACTCAGAACTTCATTTCACCCTCTTTGTCTTCGATAACAATTTCCACACGGCGATTCTCCTGGCGCCCTTTGGCAGTATCATTGGACGCACGCGGTTGGGTCTTTCCAAGCCCCTTGGTGTTCATAATATCACCCGAAACCCCCGATTTGAGCAGATAGTCATAGACACTTTCAGCCCTAGCTTCAGAGAGTTTTTGGTTGTACTCCGCCGAACCCACACTGTCCGTGTGACCTTCGATGCTAAGGCTGTAGCCGGAAGCTACCATCAAGATGCCGGATACCTTGGCCAACACTTCCCGTGTCTCCAGCTTCAAGTTAGCTTTGCCGAATTCAAAGAGAATGTCCGGCAGATTGAGAATCAAGCCACGCGCGGTTTTGCGAGTTTCCACGACCTTGCTCAGAGCTGCCTGCATTTTGTTCTGGGCTTCTTCTGCTTGCTTCTTGGCTGCTTCGGCCTGCTGCTGAGCGGCGGCAGCGGCTGCATCAGCTTGCGCTTTGGCCAGGCGAGCCATTTCGGCATCGGCTGCGGCTTTGGCGGCGGCCAATTCGGCCTGCGCTTTGGCCAGCAGGGCTGCTTGAGCCTCCCTTTCAGCCTGGGCTTTGGCGGATTCACTGGCCTGGCGAGCACGCTCTTCCATCTCAAATTGCATTTTACGTTGCTCCGCTAGCAAACGAGCCTTTTCGGCTTCGGTCTGGGCTTCCTGTATGTTCTTTTCCAGCCGGGCCGCTTCGTCTGTATGGGCCTGGCGTTCAGCATCCAAGGCCGCTTGGAACGACCTCTCCTCAGCGAGTTTCTGGGCTTCGAACGCGATCCGCACGATTTCCTTTCCCTGAATAGTCTGGGTTCCGACTTGGGTACCATGAGCGACACCCAATTGAGCTTTGAGTAAATCGTTTTTGGCTCTGTCTAACTCATCCGGCGCAAACTTGGCCGCGCCCGCGCGTTCAGCCAGCTCGATGGCGGTTTTGGCCTGATCTATGTCAGAACGGCTTTCCCCCTTGGTTTCCTGAATGTTGGCTAGTGTCTCGCGTTCAAAGTTATAAACCCCCTCATGCTCTCGATATTTGATTTGCGATGTAGAAATCACTCCACCGAGACGATGCGTGGGACGTGTGTTTTCCATGGCGACAAAACGGCTAGGGAAGGGAACCAGGTAGTGAGGTTCCGCAGTTATAAACATCCCGAACGTTTCGAGTGGAGTCGTAACATCGAGTTTAGATCGATTTCCCCGTACGATAAACTCTCCTGCATTGGCTGTATGACCCTCTGGCGAGACCGTCCATAACACATATGTGTTGTAGTCCCCACCAAAAAGTTTAGCGGGTTTCATTTCATCCAGTTCAATTTCGATTTCGGTCGCGCCCCGTTTTCTCTCCACCTTAGCTTCTCCCTTGGCCAGCGGTAGGCGCTGAGTGCCTTGAAGCTTGACGCTGATGGTGACCCCCTCAGGATAGGTAATGGCCAGGCTTTCCCGCGTCCCGGTAATGGGTTTGACTGCCTGGACCAATGCAGGTTTGTCATTTTGATGATCGTTCTCCTGTGCTACGGCTTCAAAAGTTAAGGCAATGAGAAATATCAGAAATGTTAATAAACATCGTTGCTTTGAAACTCTTATCATTTCAGAAGTCCTCCGTGAAAAATGAGTTATTGAGTCAGGTATTCTTATTCATTCGACTCAAATTTTCAATTCATGATTTCTTTAGCAGCCCTTGTGTTTGTATCGGCATTTCAAAACCGAAATTTAGAAACAAGCAAAGCCTTCTTGCAATTGCTATCTAGTCGCAGAAGAATATTGTTTAGAAATTGAATCTGATACCCTGGCTTCCAGGGGTAGCGCTTATTACTCGCTCGTCGACAAATTGGCTCAAAGAAAGACGAAAGTATTCTTCGTAAAAGATTCCACTCCCACGCTACAGTTTCGCTAGCCATCTTGCGGGGATGCATAAGAATCATACCATTGTCACCCTTAATCTACTTGAGCCGACTCTTGGTATTGGTTGGTGTATGGGCGCCGTTATCGGCTTGCCACGATAACCCTTTTTCCCAAAACTGTTTTGGGAATCAAATTTGGCTTGAGTTGAAAAAATAGAAAACTTAATATATCGATTATACCTTGTGGCGTTTCGCATCTAGGCCGGTTCATCGCTCATGAAAAAAGACAAACCAATTGTCAAAACCTTCATTGCTAGAAAATTCAAACGTGTCCCCCTCAAAATAAAATTTAAGGTAAATGGGCGTGACCAGAATGGAAACCAATTTGAGGATTTTGTCGAAACTCACGATGTGGGTGCCAATGGCGGAAGTTTCCCAAGCAAATACGAAGTGAAGGTAGGATCTACGCTGAAATTCACAGGACCGAAGGGCTTTGTGTCACTGGTACGCGTCGTTTGGGTGAATGAGGATTATAAGAACCTCCGCCGCATGGTTGGATTCCAGCTCCTTGAACCTCGAGAGGACTGGGTGCTTCAGTCTCAGAACCGCTCTAGCCCCAATTCCCCATCTAACAGAAAATCATGACAGATATTGAGATTCTGTTTGTCATTAACTCTGAAGATCTCAGGTAAATTCGTTTACAGCATGAAGTGACATACGCCTTGCTTTTGCCTCTTGTCTCCGTTATCTTGAAAAACAGTGGGGAGTGGAGGCATCCATATCAGGTTGCCACGCTTTCGAGTTTCGAAACCATTCCTCAATGTTTCATTAACTGCGCCGGAAACCGTAAATTCTTCCCACTTTGAAGCCTCGCTGAGTGCGGAAAGAGATCAACAGTTCTGGTCAATAGCCGCGAGACGAAGTAATGAGTGTGAACATGCCTCTCGTCCCGCCATACATAGAGTCGCTCCTTCCCTACGAACCTGGACGCCAAAGCGAAGAGGTGCGCCAACAATACGGGCTGACGAGGATTGCCAAGCTGGCTTCCAACGAAAATCCGCTAGGGCCTTCGCCGATGGCAATTAGAGCCATAAGAAAACATCTGGCAGGCTTAAACCTTTATCCCAACGGCGGTTTAGACTTGCGCAACGTGTTGGCACAGCAATTTGATCTCGGAGTTGAGAATGTCATTGTCGGGAGTGGCTCAGAGGGAATCATGTCGAATATCATCCGCACATTCCTCTGTGATGAGGATGAAGTGTTGACGACGGAATCAGCTTTCATTGGTTTCCAGTTACTGGCAAGGTCGCGCGGAGTGAAGTATCGTACGGTTCCGTACAAGGCATGGCATTACGATTTGGAGGGTCTAGCTTCGCGGGTCAACGAACACACAAAGATCATTTATTTGGCGAATCCCAACAACCCGACCGGCACCATCTTCAGCAAGCACGAGTTCGACGCCTTTTACAACCATGTCCCCGAGCGCGTGTTGATTATTCTGGATGAGGCCTACTTTGAATATGCGAAGGATAATCCCCGCTATCCAGACTCGATGCACTATCGGTACGACAATGTCATCACCCTTCGGACCTTTTCCAAGATCTATGGCCTTGCCGGTGTCCGTATTGGCTACGGCTTTGCCCACGAAGAACTGATAGCCAACTTGCTTAAGGTGAAGTTGCCGTTCGAACCGAGTACACTCGCTCAAGCTGCTGGCATTGGTGCATTGACAGACAAGGAGTTTCTCCATCGATCGCTCGAGCTCAACGCACGCGGCATTCGTTTGCTCGCCGAATCGCTAGGTCAGATGGGACTCGACTTTGTTCCTTCAGAGGCGAACTTCATCATGATAATACGCAACAGTGACCTGGAGGCGAATCGGTTGACGACAGAACTGCTCAAGCAAGGTGTCATTGTTAGACCCCTTAAGACGTTTGGACTACCTCACTGCCTGCGCATTTCCACGGGGACCGATGAGGAGAATCAGCGATGTGTAGAAGCTTTGAAGAAGGTTTTAGCGGCGGTCATACCGCAATAGGATCACATCGAACAGGCGGATTTCTGAGTCATCACTGCATCGTAATTTTGTGGGTTGACGTTTGTGCTTTAAGTTAGGGATATGTTTTTTGGGAGAAGTTATGGAGCAATTAGTTCATACGACAAGAAACGTTGAGAAAGATTTCCTCCCACTGAACGGGACGGACTACATCGAGTTTTACGCAAAGCAGGCGGCTCATTACTATCGCTCAGCTTTTGGGATGACGCTCGTGGCCTATAGTGGACCGGAAACAAAGACTCGCGACCGGGCCTCTTACGTTCTTCAGCAAGATAAGATAAGGTTTGTTTTGACAACGTCCCTTCATTCCGAGCATCCGATCACGCGGCATCTTCTGGTTCATGGCGACGGAGTACATGACATTGCGCTTTGGGTGGACGATGCTGAATCTGCTTATAGAGAAACCACGGGGCGGGGTGGAAGGGGAGTTTTGGAACCAGTAATACTGAAGGATGAAAACGGGGAGATCAAGAAATCAGCCATCGCTACCTACGGCGATACGATTCATACTTTTGTGGAGAGGAAAAACTATCGAGGTGTTTTCATTCCCGGGTATATTGCCGTGGAGGGACCGGATGTTGTTTCTCATCCTGTCGGCTTAAAGCACATCGATCATGTCGTAGGCAATGTCGGCTCGGGAGAGATGAATACTTGGGTCAAGTTCTACGAAGAAGTCATGGGCTTCCGACTCTATCAACACTTTGACGATAAAGATATCAGCACCGAATACTCTGCCTTAATGTCCAAGGTTCTAGCAAACGGAAACGAACGGATCAAATTTCCTATCAATGAGCCTGCCGAGGGAAAACGGAAATCCCAAATTGAAGAGTACCTGGAGTTTTACAGAGGACCGGGAGTCCAACACATCGCCCTGGCTACAGACAATATCATTGATACGGTTGCCGCATTGCGGAAGCAAGGGGTGGACTTTTTGCGTGTGCCACACACCTATTATGCGGATTTGACTAAGAGAGTTGGAAAGATCGACGAACCCATCGAGCGACTTGCCGACCTCGGCATCCTAGTTGACCGGGACGATGAAGGGTATATGCTTCAAATTTTCACCAAGCCAGTAGAGGATCGGCCTACCCTGTTTTTTGAGGTCATCCAGCGTAAAGGCAGCCGCAGTTTCGGAAAAGGAAATTTTAAAGCACTGTTTGAAGCCATTGAACGGGAGCAGGCTTTGCGCGGGAATTTGTAACAATAATGCTATGGCCTGGGGCCATCACGCCGTCGCAATCGGCTCTGTTGAGATCTTCATGAAACTGTGTACCTTCGAAGTCGCAACTCATTTGGGAAGACGGCAACGCTTGGGAGCCGTGACACGGGAGGGGATTGTTGACCTGAACTTTGCTTGTGCCGGGTATCTTTTGAATCAAGGTGAGACTCGCCCTCGTGAGCTTGCCAGCGTGGTTTTGCCAGACAACATGCTTGAGTTTCTGCAGGGGGGGAGAAGGTCGCTATCCCATGCCACTGAGGCCCTTGAATGGGTCCAGGAGAAGTTGAAATCGGAAGAGATCCTCCGGGGTATCAATGATGAAACACTCATGTACTCGCCAGACCAAGTTAGGATGCTGGCTCCACTACCGAACCCATTCTCTTTACGCGATTTCTATGCCTTTGAAGAGCACGTCAAGAGAGGGTTTGAGAAGCGTGGCGAGCCGATGCCCCAGGAATGGTACGAACTGCCGGTTTACTACAAAGGGGCGCAGCATAACATTATTGGTACGGATCAAGACGTCCTTTGGCCGGCGTTCACAAGAAGATTTGATTATGAGCTGGAACTCGCCATGGTCATAGGGAAACAAGGCCGAAACGTCAAGGCCGAAAACGCCGCGGAATATATCGCTGGCTTTACCGTCATGAATGACTTTAGCGCTCGGGATATTCAGCGCAAAGAAATGAAGGTTCGGCTCGGACCATCCAAAGGAAAGGACTGGTGCACGGCCATCGGTCCCGTGCTGGTGACGCCGGATGAGATCGGTGACCCCTATAATCTAAGGATGACGGCCTGCGTCAACGGTGAACTTTGGTCAGCGGAGAATTCCGGTACCATCTATTGGAGGTTTGAGCAGATGATTGAGTTTCTTTCCCAGGACGACACAATTTATCCTGGTGACCTTATCGGCTCTGGAACAGTCGGGGGCGGCTGCGGACTTGAGCTTGATCGCTGGGTGCGGCCCGGCGATCTTCTCGAACTTGAGATCGAAAAGATCGGCATTCTCCGTAACCGGGTGATCCAGGGCAAGTAGACGTGATTTTCGATTCAGATTTGCGGTCAGAGGAGGAATTATGTATCCCCTTAAGAAAGGTAAGATTTCGACCCAGGCACATGTTGGCTTGCCTGAGGGCACGTTCGAAGAAGAGCATGGCCGCCGCGGATTTTATGGCAAGTCGGCTCATTTGTATCATACCCATCCGCCTACAGGGTGGATCCGGTTTGAAGGAAAGCTCAGACCACACTGTTTTGATTGCAACAAGCTGCGACCCACCGATCAACATGATCCTCAAGGATCACCCATTGCCTTCCTTGGCAACAATGATGTCAAACTCTACATCTCCCGCCGTTCAGAGCCCATGCCCTTTTACTATCGCAATGCCGATGGAGACGAACTGCTGTTTGTTCACCGTGGGAAGGGCACACTGGAGACGGACTTCGGTCCGTTGAGTTTTGAAAAGGGAGACTATATCAATTTGCCACGCGCCGTAACCTACAGGGTCATCCCCCAAACAAAAGATAACTTCTTTCTAATTATCCAATCCAAGACTGAATTCGATCAGCCCCAGAAGGGACTCGTTGGGCACCATGCCCTATACGATCCCGCAGTCATTACGACGCCGGAGCCTCAGCCGAACCTTGATGACCAACGTGAATGGGAAATAAGAATAAAGGTGGACGATGAATTCTCTTCAGTGATATACCCCTTCAATCCTATGGACGTGGTAGGTTGGAAAGGCGACCTGACGGTTTGGAAATTAAACATGCGGGACATTTGCCCCATCATGAGTCCCAAGGCCCATCTTCCTCCGAGCGCGCACACTACCTTTGTCACGGAAGGAGCCGTGGTTTGCACTTTCCTGCCGCGGCCGCTTGAGCAAGACTCACGGGCACTCAGAGTTCCTTTTTTTCATCGCAACACGGACTATGATGAGTTTCTCTTCTATCATGATGGAAATTTCTTCAGTAAGGATAATATCTCAGCCGGTATGGCAACACTCCATCCTCGCGGTATTCATCATGGTCCACATCCCAAGGCTTTGGCGAATCAGGCAAGCAAGGCCTTTACAGATGAACAGGCGGTTATGCTTGACGGTCTCAACCCATTGCATGTCCTCCCCGCCGGAGAGGCAGTCGAATGGAAGGAGTACTGGATGAGTTGGATGGACAAGAAATGAAACGTAGAACGTGCAGCCTGAAATGTGTCGCTCACGACGCTTTACAACGGCATCCCGCCGATTTTCAGGTTCTCACTAATAGCGCTTCCTATGATAGAAATTAGGTCAAGCGGGGGGAGTGGACTCATTCTATGATCATCAATCCCGGGGAGCATGATTACAGAAATATTTACAAGCTGATGGTCGGGGTGATCGTGCCTCGCCCCATTGCCTTTGTCTCCACTATTAGTCCTGAGGGGATTCAAAACCTCGCCCCATTTAGTTTCTTTACCGGAATCAGCGCCAATCCTCCTGTAATCTGCTTTTGTCCCATGATCCGACTGAGCGATGGCTTGAGGAAAGATACGCTACGGAACATTGAGGCCACTAAAGAATTTGTGGTGAATG
>QHZQ01000043.1:56851-69075 GCA_003224725.1 Acidobacteriota bacterium
TTCCTCCGGAAGTGGATGAGTTTGAAGAGTCACGGCTGACTCCGATTCCCAGCGGTCTCGTAAAACCTCCGCGGGTTAAGGAATCGCGCATCAATATGGAATGTAAGCTGGTACAAATCATCCATGTCAGTTCCAGACAGCTTGGAGGAAGCATCGTCGTCGGTGAAGTGCTACGTTTCCACGTGGCTGATGACCTCTATGAAGATTACAAGGTAGATCCCGACAGACTCAAGCCCATTGGCCGGATGGGTGGTCCCACTTACACAAGAACGACGGACAGATTTGATATGACCAGACGCCAAATGGGCGAGATTAAAGGTTAGAAGGAGAACAGAAGCGAAATCTTGAAAGTAGGGTACGCCCGGCAAGATTCGAACTTGCGGCCTCTTGCTCCGGAGGCAAGCGCTCTATCCAACTGAGCTACGGGCGCAAAACAACCATTAGTTTCGAATCGGCACGACTAACGCATGGGACTTAAGTCTAGCAGAATTATAAAGAGTCTTCAATTCTTGAAAAAAAACGTGAGAAAAACTTAACTTGGTTGATCACTCTCTACGTGGCCTTGATCACAGCGGCCGTCCGCGTCATCGCGTCGTTTGTAGTCTGGGCCGGAAGGACCTGTTGGCGCCGCATGCCGAGGCTTTGCGACACCTTCTGAAAAGGGGAGGAGCCCGTGAGATAAAAAGCTCTGAGGCCAAGGCTCTGGGGGCCTGGGATTGGGGGGTGATGCGAGTGGCGCGTCACTTCTGGCAGGAACTAGGCTTGGAAGGAAATCCTGATCGTTTGGCCCAGGCGGCAGGGAGAGAAAGGCGAACTGGCGGACCGGGTCACTCACCGGTGGCTGCCCCTAATTTTGGTTTCGAGTCAGAGGGCCTTCAATGGGCAGCTAGCTTAAGGAACTCTTCAATCTTGCCACCAATGTCAGGGGCACAGAGAACGTCTCGAATGACGGCTACAGAGTCGATACCCAGATCAAAAAGGTCTCCGGCATTCTTAGTAGTTATCCCCCCGATGGCGACCAGAGGCTTAACAACTTTCTGGCGAATCTTCTTCAAGTCATTCCATTCCACTATCGGATCCGGATTTTCCTTGCTGGCTGTTGCATAGATAGGGCCGATGGCGACGTAATCCGCGGTGCTCCGCTGAGCTTCCAGAGCCTGGTCAAGATTATGAGTGGAACAGCCAATGATCTTAGAGGGTCCCAATATCTTCCTCACCTCCGCCAATGGTAAGTCTTCTTGTCCCAGATGCACGCCTTGCGCCCCGGTAAGCCAGGCAATATCAGCCCGGTCATTTACAATGATGGTCATTCGATAGGACCTGGATAATTCCAAGAGTTCCTGGGCATCCCGGAACAATTCTCTGGAAGACATTTTCTTCTCGCGAAGCTGAACCAGCCGCACTCCAGCGCGAGCTAACTCCTCGACCAGAGCTTTAATGGGGCGAGGACTGATCTGCGGATCGATGATGGGGTAAATGGGAGGAATTTTGAAATTCACGGATTTAGGCTAGATATCGGTCCATGAATTTTGTGCTAAACGTCCCAGCGACAAAATCGGGATCGCGAACAATCCTTTGCTGGAGCGGAATGGTGGTCTTAATACCTTCTATCACAAACGTCTCCAGGGCTCGCTCCATTTTCTTGACCGCTTCCGGTCTGGAATTGGCGTGCACCGCCACTTTTGCAATCAAGGAATCATAGTAGGGGGAAACGGTGCATTCCGAGTGGGCGGCGGTTTCAACCCTGATGCCGATGCCTCCGGGGACATTAAAAGAAGTAATTTTCCCCGGAGAGGGAACCAAGGTATCTGGGTCTTCGGCGTTGATACGGCATTCAATGCTATGCCCGCGCGGCTTCAAATGATCTTCGAAATGGAGTTTGGCGCCCGAAGCAATCATGATCTGTAGTTTCACCAGGTCAGTTCCGGTAACCATCTCGGTGACCGGATGTTCAACCTGAATGCGGGTATTCACCTCCATGAAATAAAACTTCATGTTTTCATCTACCAGAAATTCTACCGTGCCGGCATTCGAGTACCCGATATTGGTCAGCGCCTCTTCGACAAGACGACCCATTTTATCACGTCTGTCCTCCGACATGACGACTGAGGGCGATTCTTCCAGTAGCTTTTGGTGGCGCCGCTGGATGGTGCATTCTCTCTCACCAAAATGAATCACTCTTCCGTAATTATCTCCCATGACCTGAAACTCAATGTGACGAGGGTTTTCGATGTATTTTTCGATGTAAACGTCGGGTACTCCAAAAGCGATCTGGGCTTCGTGTCGTGCCGTGGGAAACGAGGTTGCCAGCTCCTCCCGAGTCCGGACGATCCGTATACCTCTTCCGCCGCCGCCGGCAGAGGCTTTGAGGATCACGGGATACCCAATAGCATGAGCGATTTCCGTCGCCCTTTCCAAGGATTCGACAATTCCCTCGCTTCCCGGCAGGACCGGGAGCCCAGCCTTGGACATGGCGGCGAGAGCACTGGCTTTGTCACCCATGAGACGAATAACGTTTGGAGAAGGACCGATAAACTTAATATGGCAAGCTTCGCAAACTTCTGCGAAATAGGCATTCTCAGATAAAAAACCATAGCCAGGATGAATGGCGTCCACATTGGTAATTTCAGCAGCACTAATGACACTGGGAATTTTCAGGTAACTTTCGCTGCTCTTCGCCGGGCCCACACAAACAGCCTCGTCTGCAAAACGCACATGTAGAGAATTTCGATCGGCTTCTGAGAAAATGGCCACCGTCTTAATGCCTAGTTCCTTGCAGGCATAAATCACGCGAAGGGCAATTTCGCCCCGGTTGGCCACCAGAATTTTCTTGAACATTTCTTAAAAATGAATGTCGATGCAGGATCGTACTGGAATAAGGGAAGAACTGCCAGCTTGCTGGTCCGTCAAGTCTTCTGGACAAGACGAATACCAAAGAGTGCCTGTCCAAACTCAACGGGTTCACCGTTTTCTAGGTAAATCACGGCGATTTCGCCACTCACTTCAGACTCAATCTCATTCATTAATTTCATGGCCTCGATAATGCAGAGAACACGGCCCGGCTCCACCAGGTCTCCCGGTTTTACAAACGGTTCGGCGTTGGGATTGGGAGCGCGATGGAAGGTTCCCACAATGGGGGATCTAACAACGTATAGCTCCTCTTCATCCGCAGTCACCGGCGAACCAGGCAGAGAGGGTGTTGGGACACTGGATCCCCCCATCGAGCTCGCTAGAGGAACTGGGTGGCTTGCCGTTAGGTTGGACGTCGAAACTGGGAGAGTCGACCCCATGGGAGCCAGGTGTCCTTCCTTTCTGATGCGCACCTTCACTCCAGCTCGTTCCAGTTCCAACTCCGCGATCCCGTTTTGACGAACCGCCTCCATCAACTCCTTAATCTCTTTGATGTTCATGAGTCGTTTAATCTCTCCGATTCAATCCCTCAGCAAAACAAGAGAACGCCTATTCACTCATCAAGTTCTCGTCTGTGGCAGCAATAGCGCGTAAGTATAACGATACAGAACCTAAATTACAATTGCTTTCTTCTCATTGGCCATGTAGGCCTATGTCCCATGGTCAGCCCGTTTCTTTATAACTTTGAAAGAAGAAAAGTGGAGATAATCCAGGATTTGGAAATGCCGTCAGACTAAGTCGCGAATTCCCTAACAAGGAAATGTTTTGCCTTTTTGAGTTCAAAACGAGCGCGCCCAACATTGCCGTCTTTGTTGAGGAGGAGTAATAAGAAATACTCAGGTGTGATCATACGGATGGTGATAATGCTTGAATCTGTGGAAACAATCAACTCTTCCAGGGGACCCTGGCCAATTTCTTGGGCGGCGGCAGAGGAGGCTTTCAGCAGTGAGGTGTATTCAGCCGCTAGGACCTCGATGTTTGTATCGTCGGGGAGCCGTTTTTCGATCGAGATTCCGTCCATGCCCATAACAATGGCACCCAAAGTTCCTTCCACTTTGCTCGTGATCGATTCTAAAAGCTCGTTAAACATTTCTCTTGCAAAGAACAAACGTCACAGGATTTTTGGGGAAATAAAGAATATCAGCTCTTGGGTCTGTTTGTTCACTGAACGGTTTTTGAATAGGTTTCCAATCAATGGAAGACTTCCAAAGCCGGGAACCTGCCGCACGTTCGTTTGTTCATTATCAATGAGAACGCCACCGATCACTACGGTTCCTCCATTATTTACCAAAACAGTGGTTTTAGTTTGCTGGGTGTTTATGGTAGGAACGTTTTGAACTTGACGCGAAAAATCAGGCGTGGAATTCTCCACATTGACATTCATTATGATGGTTCCCTCTTCGGTGATTTGTGGCGTGACTTTCAGGTTCAAAGAAAAATCAAAGAACTGTACTGAGACCGTGTTGTTTATGGTGGTCTGAACGGGGATTTTGACACCTTGTTGAACAAACCCCTCAATATTCTCCTGCGTAATAATTTTCGGCTTGGAAAGAAGCTTGGCCGTCCCTCTCCTTTCGGCAGCGGTAATAATGGTATCGAGAAGAAAATCGTGAGTAAACCCACCAAAGAAGCTAAGCCCGCTGGTTGCAGCCTGAGCCCCTAAATTTGTTATCAATGGCATGGCACCTGGCGCGCCACCGGATTGTTTTGGTTCTATTGTTACGCTAGGGGTGGGAGTTCTTGTAAACGGGTCTCCCGGAATTGCGCCAGCCAATTTATTCTGGGCATTGTTGTTATATATTGCTCCAATCTGTATACCTACATCCCGCAAGAAGTCACGAGTGGCCGCAATGACTCTGGCTTCTATTTCGACCTGCTTAATCTTTTTGTCTAACTGCTTGATTAGGGCGTCGATAGCAGAAAATTTCCCCGGAATATCGGAGATAATCATCGAGTTGGTTCTAGGATCGACAATTATATCCCCACGGGGTGAGAGGACTTTTTTCAGCACGATGCTCAAATCAGCAGCCTTGGCGTAATTCAGAACTCGAGTCTCAGTTTGTAACTCGGCTGCCAAAATACGAGCATCCGCCAGGCGCTTCCGTTGTCCCTCTTCATCTTCCAAAGTTTTGTTACTGGCAATTCGCAGGACATTGCCCTCCAATTGTTTGCCCAATGAATTATTTTTCAAAACCACGTCTAGCGCCTGATCCCACGGAACGTCTTTCAGAAAAATAGTTAATGAACCTTTGACGTCCGGATCCAAGACCACGTTCAATCCGCTGAAGTCTCCTATTAAGCGGAAGAAATCCTTAAGATCCGCGTCTTTCAATTCCAAAGATAAGGGTTCTCCCGTATATTTGGGTGATTGGGCGGCGTTCGCCTGGGTAATGATCTGCGCATTCTGCCCCGTCACCAGGGTCCGAACTGGTGCAACAGAAGGATCTGGGGTAATCGCCGCAGGGGCCTGCTCTACCATAGTGAGCTCCAGCTTTGGCTCTATGGGCTTCACGGCCGTTGTCTGCGACCGTAATGGTGGTTTCTGCACAGTAGTCGCTGGAACGGGTTCCGGCCGAACGGGCTGAGTTACTGTAGGTGACAACGGTTTGATCGACGCGGGTGTCTCCAACTCCGGCTTTGACTCCCTGGCATTTGCAAGAGGTGACACCGTCGGCTCCCCTACAGGCTGTGCCGGCTTAGGCTCTATGGTCTTCACGTCTGCTACCGGCAACGATATCGGAGGCTTCTGCGCGGCCGCTGGAACGGGTTCCAACCGAGTGGGCTGAACTACTGTCGAGGACACCGGTTTGTTCATCGCGAAAGCTTGTTGCCTAACAACTAACTCGGGCTTTGACTCATTGGCATTTGCAAGAGGTGGCGCTGTCGGCTCGCCTACAAGCTGTGGCAGGTTAGGCTGTGCGACACGTGTTATCAAACGGGGCGCAGGGCTCGAAAGCTGGGCTATCCAAAGGTTATTGGAACCTTGTGGAAGGGGCTGAACGCCCGCTCCAGGAGCCTCTTCCTCGCTCAAATCCAAAATGGTAGAACGCACCACCGAAATATTGTTACGCAGGCTCATCTCCGCCGTTGGAATATTGAGCGGGCGCAGAGGTGAGGAAAAAGATCCTTCTTGGCTAGCGGCTAATGTAACAGGGGCAGCCAAAGGTTGAGTCATGGCAATCCCGTCCATCCCAGTCAGAATATTGGAAGTGATTAGACTTGCATCCAAGGTGGAGACTTCGGTGGGAAACAACTCTGGGAAGTCCAACATGCTCGGAAGAGCGGCCGGCTTGGTCTGGGCCACGTTCTTGGATGATTGCGCCTGATTGTTTTCCTTTGTGAATAGGATGATTAAGCCCGAGCCCGTCCCAGAGATCCTGTAAGGGGCCTTGCGGGCTAGATCAAAAACACAGCGTACCAATTTCCCTTGCTGGGAATCTCCATAACCAAAGCGGATCCTTTGAATCAGGTCAGACCTTACCTTAACAGTCCTCTGGGAGATCTTAAAATTAGAATTACTGATGTCGATCACCAAACGTGCTGGTCCTTGCAATTCGAAATGCGAAAATGAAGGTTTCGCCGTGGTTTGCATGGTGAACTGAAGTTGCTGCGAGTCTTCCTTAATGGTGAGGTCGTTAATGGTGAGGTCGTTAATCAAAGTTTGAGTCTTTGAGGACGCTGGTTGTGTCGCTTGATCCCCCAACTTGACTTTTCCTTCGACCCTCTTCGGGGCTTGGGAATTTGATTGCGCAGCTTCTGCCACGGGTTTCGAGCCTGGCGACTGTTTGTCTGGTAAAGCGGCCTCGCTGGATTGATCAACCCGACTTGAGTCTATCGAATTCAAAATAAGCCGCAAGTTTGAGCCTTCGCTGTGGAAAGAATATTGAATGGGTTTTCTCAAATTGATTTCAAATCGGAGCAGACATTTCTGACCTTCCCCAATTTGTGTGATGGTCGCGAAATCAACCAGGGATGTCTTCATATCAATGAAGTTTTTTTCCAACTGTGCTTGACCTTCCGGAATGTCCAGGATAAGCAGACGAGGATTGGGATAATAAAAGAAATAATTAAACTTGCGACTGGCGCGGATAACAATTACTGTTTGATCAGGAGCACTTTTGAAGGTTAAGTCTTGAACCAAGGCAGGGCTTGAGCCGGTCTCGGTTAAGGTGTCGGAAAAGGTAGCTGGAACCCAGAGCACCAGCAGCGTTAAAATCGTGAGCTTTGCGAATCGCAATACGTTTTTACTTCTCATTATTTCCTTCTCCTCGCGTCGGATATAGCTTCTTGACCACTTGCCGGGAAACCTTCTTGCCCAAGCTATCCGTTAAGGTTTGGGTAAAAACCACAGAGTCGTTCCTAATTTCGATAACCTTACCATCATAGAGATCGTCTTTGGGATGGATAAAGAAAGTTCTACCGCGATAGCCTTCGGCAATGGCCATGATGTTCCCTTTGGATTTGACAATGCCCACTATTCTAATCTCTGAGACCAACTGCCCTTTTATCCCAGGAGGCCTGACGAGAGGGGCAGCGGTGATCTGAATGGAATTCACTACATCCAGTGTACGAAAGGGGTCTCTCCGTCCTTTGGCTTCATACTTGTAATTGGCAACACTTGGATCTCCTGTGCTAGCTGTCGCGGGCGCTAGCGTTGGCACACCGGTAGGAAGCGATTTTTCCTTCTTAGCAGTGGGTTGCTGCGACTTATGGGAAGATTGCTGGGCAATTACTAACGAACTTACCAACAAAGGAATCGATAATAATTGGATAAGGATGTATTTCATTTCTTGGCAACAGCTTTCTGAGCTTTGGTATCAACGGCATCCTTTTCTTCGTTGTAAACAAAAGTAGTCGCCATGCAGGTAGCCGTTATAGAGTAATTGGAACTGGGTTTCTTGTTCTCAATGATCTTAAGATCGGAGACATTAACGATCCTTGAGAATTTGCTTAGCTTGTCAAAGAACATGGCCAGGCTGTGATAGCTGCCGTCCACCTCAAGATTAATGGGCCACTCTGAAAAGAAATCCTTCTCAAGCACAGGTAAGGGCTGAAACCTCTTAATGGTCAGATTCGAACTCAAGGCACTTTCCTGAATCTGGCGGAGTAATTGGTCAGTCTGCTTGGCCTCAGGCAGGATGATCTTCAGCGTAGCAAGCTTGCTTAGAAGTTGCTTATTTTGAGTTTGGAATTCTTGATGTTTTTGTTCAACCGCCTGCCCTCTTTGTATCTCAACCTTCAGGTCATCGAGTTGCTTTTGCTTGATAGCAATTTGTTCACTCAGGCCTGAGATGAAAAAGTACCAGCCCAGTCCGACAATAACTATTCCAAAGCTCGCAAAGATTCCCAGTTGTGCATACCAGGCAATATTGTTCAGGGCTTTCAAATTTAAGTCCATGATCTGGGACCCGTGATAATCAAATTAGGATGCTTGCTTGGAGTGCGGCGCCATATTGCCTTCGAACGTGATTGAGAAGGAATATTTGGCATCGACCTCCTGGATATTTACTAGAGTTACGTTCTTGAATTTCCCCAATTGCTCTAGGTTGGTAAGGAAGTCAGCAATTACACTGGGCGAGCCCATCGCTATTCCACTTAAAGTGATTACATTCTCTTTTTGAACGAAATCCTTCAGCCACAGCCCATCTGTTCTTTGCACGCAGTCGCTCAAGATGTCTAATACTTGAACCGGACCCGATTGATTTTTCTTCAGTGACTCAATCACGCTAATCCGATTTTCAAGGAGCTTGCGCCTTTTTTCAAAAGTCTCGTTTTCCTTTAGAAGACTTTCCTGCCGAATCTTTTCCTTACGAGCTTGAGCAATCTGGCGTGACAGGTCTGTATCCTGCTGTGAAAGGATCCTTTCCCAAAAGTAGATGATACCAATGGATATTACCAACACGGAGATGGCCATAATGGCCTGCAGCGCTTGATTGGAAGCAGCTCGAACGGTTTTCGGTCGGGCAGCTTTGACTTTAGCTTTACCAAGCAGATTGATGCGAATCATTAGTTATCAAAACTCCTCAAGGCTAGCCCCACAGCCACAGCCATACTTGGAGAAATTTCCTCCAGATAACTTGAAACAATCTCTTTACCGACAGATATGTTCTTAAAGGGGTTCAACAACTCAACCGGCATGCTGAACTTGTTCTGAAGAAGACCAAGAAAGCCAGTGACGTTGGCGCATCCGCCGCTGACGTAGATTCGCTGAATGTGTTCACCAATAGAGGTGGCCCGAAAGAAGTCAAAGGTCTTCTGAATTTCAAGAAGAAGGACCTCTGAAACCGACTGCAACAGCGAAGTGATATTGGTTGTTTCTACCCCGGCGATCGATCTACCTTTCTTGAGCTGTTCAGCCTCCTCGAAACTCAGATTTAACTCCTTCTGTAACACATCAGTAAACTGGTTCCCCCCTGCAGAAACATCGCGGGTAAATAAAGGAGTGCCACCCTTGGTCACAATAATGTTCATGATACTAGCACCAATGTTGAGCAATGCCACGGTTGCGTTGGAAGCTGGAGTGTAACTGGTTTCGAAGGCATTTTGTATTGCAAAGGCATCAATATCGACCACCACAGGAGTCTTGCCCGCCTGAGTAATCACGTTGGTATGGTTCAAAATCTTGTCTTTCTTGACGGCTACTAATAATACCTCCGTGGTATTGGATGACGAAGCTGCATTCAAGACCTGGTAATCAAGATTAACGTCCGAAATGTCAAAGGGAATATGTTGCTCCGCTTCCCATTGAATGGATTCATCTAATTCTTCCTCGCTCATGATAGGCAAAGGAATTTTCTTGACGATGACAGAATGTCCTGACACGGAGGTGGCCACTGATTTCGTCTTAATCTTTTGCTCTAAAAAAATCTTGGTAATCGAATCCGAAACTGATAGTGCATCCATGATAGCTCCGTCCACGACTGTGTCTGAAGCGAGTGGCTCCAAAGCAGCATGGATAACCTCGATGCCGTTCTTAGCCCCGCGTAATTCAACCGCCTTAACCGAGCTGGATCCAATGTCTAATCCTACTATGGGTCTGTTTCGAGACAAGAGTTGCACTTTTTAGCTTCCTGACGATTAATTAATAAAATGAGTGTATCGAACAACGAAATCCCAAACTTTATTCTTTTTCTGTGGATCTGCCTTTGCTTTTCAATTCCATCCATTCATCTAGAACTGTCTTTTTAAAACGCCATCGATTGCCTAACTTAAATGCCGGTATGCGCTCCATAGATACGTACTTGTAAAGAGTATCGGGGGAAATCCCTAAATATTGGGACGCTTCTTTGATATTCATGACTTCCTTGGGCTGAGCCATAAATCCTTCCCAAAACTTAGGTTTTTCCCTATTATCGTCAAAATTTCACGGGACATTAGTATAGAAATAATCCGCTGTCAAGCCTCTTCATTCGAGAATTAGCCTGTTAATTTGGAATAGTTCACCTGCCAGTGAAAAGAAGGCTCATTGATTTCTACATGATATTGTACATGACCCAATCGGAGTTACTATGGGAAGGATAGCAGCTTGATGCGGGTATTGAGTCCAAGTGAGATTAGGGATGAGTCAAAAAAAGTAATGGAAAGTGCTTTAAGGTAATAAAAGTGAAAAAGAACTAACTTGTTCCCAACCGTCTAATGGCCAAAGCAGCTTCGGAGACGACGTTGGAATCGGGGTCCTTCAATAAGGGCTTCAATTTGTCGATAGTTGATTTGTCTCCAATCAATCCCAAGATATAACAAAGGCGCTCTCGTACTTTCGCATCGCCATGATTGAGGTGTTTTACTAACTCAAACTGGATTGGATTTCCCATCTCCAGGAAATAGCTAGTCACTTGTTCGTAATGCATTCTCTCAGGGAGTCCCATGATTAACTTCTCGATGTATTCCTTCCGACCGAGTCGGTACAAGGCAAAACTCAAGGCTAATTGCGTGCCCAGCTTTTTCTCCTTAATATAGGCTCTGGAAACTTCCTCGACTAATGACCCGTCGATAACACGGGCAATCCCTTCTGCTGCAAACTGACGATAAAGGGAGTCTGGATCTCTTAAATTCCTTGTAAACAATTCTAAGGAAGTTCGGTCACCGATGAGGGAAATGGCCTGCAGTGCCTTGATGCGCAATTTTGAACCGGCGTTTTGATCGTAGATCTTCTGGAGAGTTGGCAAAGCTTTGTGACTCTTGAAAAGTCCCAATGTCAGTATGGCCTCACTTCGCACGGCATTATCCGTGACGTTCAAATAAGGGAGAATCTGTTCATCCACTGACGGATCCTTAATCTTGTAGAGTGAACGCAGAGTTGCCACCCGGAGATTTGAATCACCGGTCTTCATTGCTTCAAGCATCTTGGGAATGGCGGCTTGAGCCTTCAAGATACCCAGAGCTTTGGCGGCATCCAATTGAATTGAGGGGCTAGAGTCCAGTAAGCGCTCGGCAATTGAGTCGATAACGACCGGTCCAACTTTAACATAATGCTCAATCACGGTTGGGTCTGTTCCCACCTGATCGCTGAATGGATTTATTTTCTTGTATACCTTTCTTGCCAAGCGGGTCATGATGAATCCTGCGTCATGATCTACATAAATGTTGACCAGTGCAATGATAGACTCCTCACGAACACTTTCCGCAGGATCTTTGATTGTCGTCAGCAGAATTGTAATGGCCTCTTGATCCCTTAAAAGGCCCAACGATTTGACTACCTCTTCTCTGACTTCGATATCCGGATCCTGGGCGGCTGAGAGCAAAGGAGCAACCGCTTCTCGACTGCGGCTCTTTCCCAACTCCGTGGCCGCCTTCTTGCGGACCTTAGCTTCGGAGCTTTTCAAATCGATCTTGAGCCGTTCAAGGGTAGGCTCTTCGACGAGCAGACTTGTCGTCGCATGTGCGAAGAATAGAGTCAGAATGAATACGATTGTCGCAAAAAGAAATCCTGGGCGAAAAGGTTTCACCTTCTCCTCCTTAAAATGACCAGAAAGGTTAGCGATCTGATGTGCTTGGCAATGACCCAATGAGAGGGGAACACTCTACACTGGTGTTTTGATTAACCACGCGCTGGAACCACTCATCCAGACAGTAATGCAGATAAATGTTGGCCAGAATCGGAGAGACAATCCCTCCCTGTGGCGTTCCTGCCTCCGGGTGGATCACCTCCCCGTCCGTGACTGTTTCAGAATATCAAAACTCACAGCCGGGCTCCATAGTCTGTTATCGAATTTATTTTCCTGACCGAATAGTAGTGATTTACAACTTCTAGTTGTCTTTGAATAGATCCCCAGCTTTGCGGGGGGCTCACAAAGTTTGATAATTGTACGACTCGT
>QHZQ01000720.1 GCA_003224725.1 Acidobacteriota bacterium
TAAGGTCTGTTGCAACAAACCCCGGCGCTTCAAATCGGTCAACAACCCCGCGATCGGACGGTCCACCAGCCGAGCGTATTTCTCGTGGTTGCCCTTGAGATCACTATGAGCGTCCCACCCTCCCTGGTTGAGCTGAATGAAGCGGACTCCGCGTTCCACCAGCCGGCGCGCCAGCAGGCAGTTGGTGCCGTATTCAGGAGATTCATCAATTCCGTAAAGCTTCCTGGTTTCCTGAGTTTCTGCGCCTAAGTCAAAGGCTTCTGGCGCAGCCGTCTGCATACGGAAAGCCATTTCATAAGAAAGAATTCGCGCCTCCAGTTCTGAGTTGGAACCCAGATGTTCCAAATGCCGCTGGTCGAGCTTAGCAATGAGGTCGAGCTGGGCACGCCGATTTTTCCCGGTATAACCGGCAGGCATTTGGATATCAGCAATTCCCTTGCTGGCGTTGACGACAGTACCTTGATAGCGCGCCGGCAGGAAGCCAGCACCATAGCCTGCCGGCCCGCCAAAATTATCTCCAGCAATCATCACAATAAATCCTGGCAAGTCACGGTTCTCGCTTCCCAGGCCGTAATAGAGCCACGAACCCAGGCTCGGGCGTGTGCCGATCACGGAGCCTGTCAAGATCAGATACTCAGCGGGCGCGTGAATCGGGTTATCGTGCCGCATACTGCGGATCACACAGATGTCGTCCGCATGTTGAGCTGTCTCCCGGAAAAGATCGGAGACCGGGATACCGCTTTGACCATACTGCTTGTACTCGAACGGGCTGGCGTAAAGGTTATTCACACGCAACCGCGTATTCATCGGGACATTCTTGGCGATGCTCTCAGGAACATCTTTGCCGTGCAGTTTCTGAAGAGCTGGTTTTGGGTCCCAGGTATCAACGTGACTCGGGCCACCTCCCATGTAGAGCAAGACCAGGTTTTTGACCCTTCCATTCCCTTTCAATGGAAGAATACGTTCACCTTCACCGCCAAACAGCATTCCTTCTTCACCTAGAAGCCAGGTTAACGCCAGAGTCCCGAACCCCATCCCTGCTCGCTGAAGCATTTCGCGGCGATTCATGACAGGTGGACCATAGTTGTTACAGCCCTGGCTCAGAAATCGGTCTCTCATATGATGACTCCCTTGGAAATCGTTCTCCTCGTCGTCCTCCTTCTCGTGATCGATCAGACGCCGAATACGACGACGAGGCCGAGAACGACGACGACCATTTTCATCGAAAGTGGCGCCGCCCAAGGGCGGCATCATCAACTCCTCTCAAACCCTTTTAGAGCCCATCCTCCAACATTGGAGATTGCCGATTTCGGATTGCGGATTGGGCATTCCGAAACGCACGCTCCGCAATTGGATCTCATTCCAAATAGAAAAATTCGTTAAGGTTCAATAGCGCGTGGCACAGGTGGACCAGCCCTTGAGGCGGCTGTTTTGGATTTTCATTTGTCAACTGCACTGCCGTTGGTTGTGTTGTTCCTTCCGTGACCTCTCCATCTCCAGCGGCTCTCTTCGTTGCAGAACCTGTCGAGGCCTTCCCTATCAAAGCGACCACTTGGTGCTCCGTGCTCTTCCGGCTGGTTCCATTCCCACTAAGGGTCTCAGGACCCTTATATGTTTCCAAAAATGCACTCACAGCTTCAACATCTGCCCTTTCGGGAGAGCGCCCCAGGGCCAGCACAAAGGCTAATTGAATTTGTCGCAACGGGTCCTGACCGGCAGTTCCGAACACCCTCGCGGCAAACAGCTCGGCCTGTTTCAGGATGAAGGGGTTGTTCAGCATGTAAAGCGGCTGTAAAGCGACAGTGGAGACGTGACGCCGCGGACAACTGTCGCTGGCCGAGGGTCCATTAAACAACTTTTGCATAATGGGGAAGTTGTTTCGTAGCTGGCGCACGTACAGGCTCCGGCGCGGTTTTATGCTTTCCTGTTTCGAACCCAGGTTTTGCTCAGCAAACGTCGGGTCGAGTTCGCCACCGTCGGCGGCAGACGACGACCCGAAAGACACGCTGGGCCCGCCCAGTGTGGTGTCAAGCTCACCGCTGACGGCCAGCACCGAATCTCGAATCGCTTCGGCCTCCAAGCGACGGGGAGACCAATGCCACCAGTATTTATTTTCGGGATCGACCTTAGCGTTCTTCGGGTTCGGCTGGGCGGCCTGACGGTACGTGCTCGAAAGCACTATCAACCGATGAATATGCTTCGTGCTCCAACCGTTATCCATTAGCTCCATAGCCAGCCAATCCAGCAGCTCTGGATGTGTTGGCGGGGAGCTTCGAACGCCGAAGTCACCCGGAGTCGCTGCCAAGCCACGCCCAAAATGTTGCTGCCAAATGTAATTCGTCCAAACACGCGACACGAGCGGATTGGTGCGGCTCGTAAGCCACTCCACCAATGCCAGTCGAGGTGTTTTGTCTATCTTTCCACCAGGCCCGGGACCTAAAATTTCAGGCCAGCCAACCTCCACTTCGGATCCGGGCTGATGCACGTCACCACGTTTTAACAATCGTGGCTTTAACTCCTTAAGTTTCTCAGGCTCATATGGGAGAGGATACGCACCCATGGGGGGCAGAGCATCCACGTGATTAAGGCTAGTGGCCGGGGAATAGAAACCCCATGTGTGCGGCTTTTTATCCTGCAATTCTTTTTCGAGCGTCGTAAGCTTCTTGTCCAATTCCTTAAAGAATTTCCTGTCGTCCTCTCCCAGTGCTTTCTCTAGCTTGTCTTTTGAAACCTCGACTTCCTTCTCGGCTTTCTTCGCCAATTCGATTTGCTTGTCCGAGCGTTTGTCGGCCGGAGCGTTTAGGGCTTCGAGCAATTCCGGCGCCAATTTTTTCCTGGCTTCCTCGGCCAAGCGAGCGCGAACCGGACCGTAAAGAAGTTCGTAGAGCTTTTTGGCGGACCGGACAACTTCCAAATCTGGCTGGACCGCCGCTTCGTAGTTTTTCCA
>QHZQ01000721.1 GCA_003224725.1 Acidobacteriota bacterium
AATTGGGAGGGCGAGCCTCCTGGCGAGCCATCGCCCCAGCAGGTCCGTGCCCGATGAGGCTCGGCGGGAGCCTCGCCCTCCCAATCTCCCCCGGTTTTTAATTTCTTCACAGCTTCAGGGGTGCAGGGGTGGGTTGTTTCAGACGGGAAGGACCCACCCCTGAAGGCTGAAGCCTTCTTTCTCCTCCCGAGAGGAATTTTCATGGGCGTTTTTCATGCCGCGCGCTGAGTGTCAAAGCTCCAGAATTCAGTCAAAGAGGGATCGTCAAGATGAAAGATAGCATAACTAGATTTACTCAGCCCTTCGAGCACATTGCTGTGATCGACAATTTTCTGCCAGCTTTTTCAGTGCCGGGGGAGGGAGGTTGAATGCTTTCAATGAGTCCACATCAGGCTTCACGCCACGCGGTGGAGAATTCACCTTGCTCGACACTGACAAGGAGCGGGACATTTTTTCCCAAACAGTCATCAACTCTGCGATCATACCAAAGGCCAATCGTCTCCCTCTGGCTGGCACCGAACTGAAAGTCGGCGGGGAGTGGCTCCGTGTGAAGGTCTTTTCCGTGCGTCTTCAGGTGGCACGGATAGGGATGGGCCTTTCCTGTCACTACGACGGAAACGATCCGTACAGTGGCGGCTACACGTTCTATCTATCTGATGAGTGGGACCCTCATTGGGGAGGGATGCTGATTGCTTTCAATGAGTCCACATCAGGCTTCACGCCACCCGGTGGAGAATTCACCTTGCTCGACACTGAGAAGGAGCGGGACATTTTTTCCCAAACAGTCATCAACTCTGCGATCATACCGAAGGCCAATCGTCTCGTACTGCTCCGAAATCCCATACGTCATATGGTAACGCCTGTCCTCCCTTCGGCTGGGGATCGTGTGCGAATTGGCTCGACGACGTCACGCACGACCAATCCTGTCGAACGACTTAACAAGGAGTTCAAACTTTGACATGAATTCTCACCTCGTTCAATTCACAGTGGGTATTCGCAGATCCCTAATCTTGTGGTTGACCCTGGTTAGCCTGAACGTTGGATCCGTCAATTTTTTTGCTCAGCAACGACCGTTGCAGACGCAGGATCCGAATATCATCAGTCCGGGAAATCTCTCTCTGGAGTTTGGGTTTGATTTTCTGCAGAATGTCCAATATCCCCAGTCTGGCTTAAGGGGCGACCTCACCAGCCTTGGCGTCATAGGGATTAATCTGGGTCTCGGAGAAATCGTTGAATTTCAAATTCAGGGTACTGCTCATAACTTCCTTTCGATTGACCAGCGCATTCCAGCTCCGATAACTCCGACGTTGAATTCCAGCGGGACAGCCACGAGCGACTTCGGAGATATCATCTTTTCAACCAAGATTCTGATGGTCCCGGAAGGCAAGCAATTGCCGTCATTCGCCTTTCGTCCTTCCGTACAGCTGCCTAATGCCTCTACCGCCAGTGGACTGGGTTTAAACAGCACTCAGTTTTTCGGGACTTTTATTCTGGGTAAGCACTTTGGCAAACTCAACACGTTTGCCAACCTGGGACTCGGCATTTTGTCCAATCCCATCCAGGCAGGAGTGCAAAACGATGTTCTGGTTTACGGAGTAGCCGGAATTTATCCGGTCAGCAAGAATGTGAATGTGGCCAGTGAAATTTTTGGGAGGTGGAGCACTCGCCAAAGTACAGCCCCTCTGGGCACCGAAAGCCAGTCACAATTTCGCCTGGGCATGCAGATCAACGGCGCCGGCTTCCGCTGGGATTTTGCCGGCATTGCGGGTCTGACTAACAAGTCTCCTCACTCCGGCATTACCTTCGGTGTCACCAAAGAGTTTCGTGCTTTTCATATCCCTACCCTGAGCAAGTCCAAATAATGATCTAGAAAAGTCTTTGCCCTCGAAGAAATCGTCTTTTTCTATTTACTGTTGCCCCAACTGCTGTGGTCTCGTGGTGTTTCGGTTTTTCAATTGCTACGGGCCCTTCTCATTGACGAACTCACAAGGCCATCTGACGCAAGCGCAAGGCGTTGGCAATGACCGAGACCGAGCTAAACGTCATGGCGGCACTGGCAATCATGGGGCTGAGGAGCAGACCGAAGAGGGGGTAAAGAGCCCCGGCGGCTATCGGGACCCCGAGGGTGTTATAGAGGAAAGCAAAGAAGAGATTTTGCCGGATGTTTCGCATCGTCCCGCGGCTCAGTCTGCGTGCCCGCACGATGCCCCGCAGATCTCCTTTTACCAGGATCACACCGGCACTCTCTATGGCCACGTCTGTGCCGGCGCCCATGGCTATACCTACATGAGCCTGGGCCAGTGCTGGGGCATCGTTAATGCCGTCGCCCGCCATCGCTACCACAGCACCCTTGGCCTGGAGACGCTTAACCACCTCGACCTTTTGCTCTGGCAGGACTTCCGCTTCTACTTCATCCAGACCCAGTTTGCGTGCCACCGCGCTGGCCGTAGTTCGGTTGTCCCCAGTGAGCATCAGGATGCGCATCCCGTCTTCCTGCAGCATCCGGATAGCCTCGCGGCTGGACTCTTTGATGGGATCAGCCACTCCTAGCAGCCCAATGACTCGACCGTCCACCATCAGGAACATGACGGTTTGACCCTCTTCTCGAAGAGCCTCGGCCTGTTGGAGGAGACCGCCCGCTTCGATAGAGAGCTCCTCGAGAAGATGGAGATTACCAATGGCCACGGAATGCCCGTCCACCGTGCCCATAACGCCCTTCCCGGTCACGGAACGAAAATCTTGAGCCTCTGAGATCAGCAAACGCCATTCCTTAGCAGCAGACATGATAGCGGTGGCAAGGGGATGTTCACTGCCTCGTTCCAGGCTGGCAGCCAAGCGAAGGATCTCGGATTCAGTTTGAGGAGATACGGCCACTACAGACGAAACCCGAGGCCGGCCTTCGGTGAGTGTACCTGTTTTGTCCACAATTAGAGTATCCACCTTTTCCAGAAGCTCGAGCGCCTCCGCATTTCTCACCAGCACGCCGGCGCCAGCCCCACGGCCGGTCCCAACCATGATAGACATCGGCGTGGCTAATCCCAAGGCACAGGGACAAGCGATAATCATTACGGCGACGGCATTAACCAGAGCATGGGCCATACGGGGTTCCGGACCGGCGACACTCCAGATGATGAAGGTCAGGACAGCAGTCAAGACGACGCCTGGAACAAAGTAGGATGAAACAACGTCTGCCAGCCGTTGGATGGGAGCTCGGCTGCGCTGGGCTTCACTGACCATACGCACAATCTGAGCCAGCAGGGTATCGCTCCCCACACGTACCGCCTGCATTACAAAGCTGCCCGTTCCATTGACGGTACCACCTGTTACGCGGCTGCCAGAAGGCTTTTCCACCGGAATAGGTTCACCGGTAACCATGGACTCGTCTATAGAGCTACTCCCTTCCAGTACGACTCCATCCACTGGGACTTTTTCTCCTGGACGAACTCGCAGCCGATCACCGGGCTTTATCCGCTCCAGGGGAACATCCTCTTCAGCTCCGTTATCCCTCAGCACGCGGGATAACGGAGCTGAAGAGGATGTTCCCCTGGAGCGGATAAAGC
>QHZQ01000044.1 GCA_003224725.1 Acidobacteriota bacterium
GAACCAGATCAGGCCGATGTTCTGTCGAATTCTCTGGTAGTATCTGGCGCCACCGCCCAGGGTGCCAATGGCGATAGAGTGATCGCCGCCCAAAACAACGGGCAAAGATTTTTCGTCCAGGGCTCTTTCAACCAGTTGAGCCAGGTGTTCGCATACCTGAATAATCTCTTTGAGGAACTTGCTTTGATGGTCGCCGAAGTGCTGAGTCTCAGGAATGGTCACCGGAACGTTTCCGGCATCTTGGACCAAATATCCAAGAGTGGCTAGTTTCTTATTCAGGTCTGCCACTCGCATCGCGCTGGGACCCATGTCCACGCCGCGCCGACCCGCGCCGAGGTCGAGGGGGACTCCGATGATGTTAATGGTCTTGGCAGACATCTTAACCCTGGAGTTGCAAAAATGAAGCCAGTCCTACGGCCGGAGGCGGTAGAGCATCCTTGGAAAAGGGATGGTCTCACGAACGTGTTCCAGGCCACAGATCCAGGCCACGGCCCGTTCAATCCCCATGCCAAAGCCCGCGTGTGGAAAGGTCCCATACTTCCTCAGGTCCAGGTACCAATCAAATGCCTCCGGAGGAAGCTGGTGCTCCTGGATCCTTTGAGTGACCAGCTCGAGACGGGAAGCGCGCTGACCGCCTCCGATGATCTCACCGTAGCCTTCCGGAGCCAGAACATCAACGCACAGGGCCAGCTCGGGTCGATTCGCATCCGGCTCCATGTAAAAAGCCTTTACCTGGGCCGGATAGCGGTGAACCAGGATAGGGCGATCATACTGCTGGGAAAGAAGAGTCTCGTCAGCACCGCCGAAATCACCGCCCCACTCGATGTTCGAACCGCTGGCTTTCAAAGACTGAACCGCTTCGTCGTAAGAGACCCGAGGAAACGGCGGCTCTATTCCTTCCAACTTGGAGATATCTCTCTCCAAGACTTCTAACTCGCTGCGTCGATGCTGTAGAACAGATTTGACAATGTGAGTGATGAAATCTTCTGCTAGCGCCATGATGTCCTCTAAAGTGGCGTATGCTACCTCTGGCTCCACCATCCAAAACTCTGTGAGATGCCGGCGTGTTTTGGATTTCTCAGCTCGGAACGTCGGGCCAAAGCAGTAAACTTTGCCAAAGGCAGCGGCGGTCGCCTCGTTGTAAAGCTGGCCGGATTGAGTGAGGTAGGCTTTCTCATCAAAGTATCCAACTTCAAAGAGCGTAGTAGTCCCCTCGCAAGCCGCCGGAGTAAAAATGGGTGTATCGACCAGCGTAAATCCGCGATCATCAAAGAAATTTCGAACCGCCCGAATGATTTCATGTCTCACTTTCAAAATCGCATGCTGGCGGGAAGACCGAATCCAGAGATGGCGATAGTCCATCAGAAATTCTATACCATGTTCTTTAGGGGTGATTGGAAAGGGCTGATCTGCTGGAATGAGCTGCCCGATCTTCAGGTCTTTGACATCCAGTTCATGCCCGCCCGGAGCCGTTTTGCCTTCGGGGACTTTTCGCACGGTGCCGGTGACTTCCAGAGAAGATTCCTGGGTCAATTCCTTGGCTCTTTCAAATAGTTCAGGCGACACGGCATTCTTCAGAACAATAGCCTGCAATAAACCGGTGCCGTCTCTGAGGATGGGGAAAATAATCTTACCGCTGGACCTGATGTTGTAAAGCCATCCTTTGACCGTAACTTCCTGTCCCTGGAACTTTGAAATCTCGTTGATGTAAACGAACGGCATTAACCCTCCCGACTCTTCGCTTCCGCTAACTCTTCCTGACATTCCTCAAAACGATCGAAGGTCTGAATGGCGGACTTCAATAGCTGCAAAGGGTCCCGACCCCCGGAATTCAATTCGAGCAGCAGACATCCTTGATAGTGAATCTTGTCGAGAGACTTCAATACTTTAGGCCACTCGATGGACCCTTCAAAGGGAAGCAAATGTTCATCCTTCCTGCCCTTATTATCATGCAGGTGTGTTGTTACGATCCACCCTTTCGCGGTTTCAATTTCTTCGGAAGGATTGGCTAGAAGATTGGAGTGCCCGGAATCAAAGCAAATACCAATGCCTGTCAGTCGAGTCTCTTCGAGAAACCTGAGAATCCTTTCGAGAAGGGAGAGCTGATTGGGAATGTTTTCCAGTGCCAGAGTTACACCACGATCTCGAGCAAAGGGGATCAGGGTCTCTAAACTATAATAAATAGCATCCAGGTGTTTAAAAGTGTATGGATCATCGGGAGTGCCCATATGCACAATGGCAAATGGAAAGGAGACTTTTTCAGCCAATTCCAAAGCGCGCCTGATCTCGTCAATCGCCCTTTCCCGTTTCAGCTTTTCCAAGTCGGCAATGGATAACCACACTCTCTCCCTGGCTTGATAGTCCATACAAAAAGGTGTATGAATAGAGTGCAAGAAGGGGCTGTGATCTGCGAACCAGGAGGCAAGGTCCGAGACTAACGATTTGTTTTGATAATCCAAATGGGGTTTGACGGCGAAGATTTCCACGCGTTCGAACCCGCTGGAGATAATCGATTCAAGTCGCCCAATGGTGAGTTTTTCTGCAGCAAAGAGATGGGTTGAGAGGCCTTTGATCATGATTTGAATGGGCGTTGCCTAGCGTACCGAACGCAGAAGGATACTATCATTTTTTGTTTTTGAGAGAAAGCAAGGAGGCAAGCATGAGCAAGAGAGATCGGCGCGGTCGCAGGCTCGGACGGTGGCGCGATGGAATTGCGGATTCAATTTTCCAGTCTTCGCAGGTGGAAGAACAGACCCATGCCGAGATCCGTTATCTCACGAACTTGATCCGCAACAGAACCCCGGTTGCCGTAAAACTGGTCAATGGCGAGGAAATTGAAGGCTGGATTGAATATTACGATAAGAATTTTATCCGGGTAACTCGAGACAAGGCGCCCAACATCTTCGTCTTCAAAGACAAAATCAAATACATTTTCGAGCAGTAACAGGATGCCAAAAGAACCTGGAGGACAGATTTTGTGTCCCGTTTAGGGACAGTCTTTTCATTAGTCCGTTAAAGAACCCGATACCAGCTCGAGGCTTTTTCGCTCCCAGTAATGATGAACACAGTCCCTAGGCCACGGGTGGCCGTGGATATCATTATTCAAATAAATGGATTCCCTGATCGAATCGTACTGATCAAGCGAAAAAATCCTCCTTTCGGATGGGCCATCCCGGGCGGTTTTGTGGATTATGGAGAGACAGTGGACGAAGCCGCCAAGAGAGAAGCCTTGGAAGAGACCTCTCTAGGAGTAAACCTGATAAGACAATTTCATGTCTATTCCGATCCCCAGCGCGATTCTCGCGGACACACTATAAGCGTTGTTTTCATTGGCTCGGCACACGGAACTCCGATCGGCGCCGACGACGCGGTCGAGGCACGGGTGTTTGAGAAGAACGCTTTGCCAGCAGCATTGGCTTTCGATCACAGGGAAATTCTTAGCGACTATTTTAACCAGCGCTATTAGATGAACACGGACCTATCAACAACCACCTTTTCTGTGAGCTATGGCTCCGGCTTCCGCTCCTCAACTGGGAGGGGGAGCCCATACGGATCCTTCGGACCGCCACGAGCCTTGAAAATCGCCAATTGTCCCCTTGGCTAAGAAGCAGGGGTACAGGGGAGTAAGTGGAAAGGAAAACAGACTCCTATCAGGAGAGAGTCTTAGTCAAAACGCAGTAGTTGGTTTGCCATGAGCTGAGGCTGAAATCCGGCGCACTCAACTCAAATATCCAATTTCCCATCAATCATCATCTTGGACAGTTTGAAGGAGACCTTGATACGCAGTGGTTCCTGTTCGGTGACAAATTGGGCTTCGTCGTCTACCACATCGAGCAAGGGCTTTCCGTCTGCCGTGCGAGGGAAGACGAAGAGGGCCATTCCGTCTTTGCCGTCTTTCGGCGACATATACTCCTTTAATTCTATTTTCTTCTTTTTATCTTTCTTCGAAAGGAGAAAGGTCTTGGCCTTTAGGCTTTCCAAGCTGGCTTGCTCAAAGGGCTTCATCATTGAACCAGAGATAGCAATGACATAGTTCTCCATGGGTTGCTGGGCAAAGTCGTTGATTTGTTCCGTGGAAAGTTTGCCGTGCAGTTGGCCCAGTCGCCCCATAGCCTGACGAACTTTGACGGAAGAGTACCATGAAATTTGGAAAGGTGCCGATCTCGAAAGTGCGCCCGGCTCTCCTCCGTAGCCTGGACGCCCGGCTGCCGCTCCACCGCGGCCGGCGGTAGGATCACTTCTGACATCCCCTCCAGCGGTTCCCCGAGCACCACCCGCGCTCGCTGTAGGCGGAACACCTGGAGACTCCTGTCTCACTTCCCTGAAATCTGATTCGTTTCCCAGCAGGGATACGTTTTGAGATTTTCCCCAGGGAGAATCGGAAAGAATCTTGTAAGCCTCTTTTTCGTTCCAGTAAGTAAACGGTTTTTCCTCCCAAAAATCTTTGGCGCGCAGCGTCAACAGAGCAAAGAGGAACAGGATTGTGACAAGCACGGTAATTTTGTCAGTTTGATATCTTGGAGTGATCATAGTTCCCTCCTTGGTGTAAAGAAAGACTGAATATTGGATTATTATAATCAAAGGAAGTTGACAATCTCATGATCCAATCGACTTCCCGCATTCTTCGATACGACTTGCTGGTGACTCCCATACGAACACTCATAATTCTAAGATAGCATCATTCTGTCTTTTGGGAATGGTCACTTAGGATTTGAGCCAGCCTTTGGGAAAATGCAGAGCGAGGGATAACGATGTTGCAGCCTGCTAAGAGTGCTTTTTCCTTCAACTCGGTTTGTACATGGGAAAGAAAAGCCAGGACTGGCGTTGAGCGAAGGTCGGGGTCGGATTTCAACGCTCGTATAGTCTCCAGGGGCTGAGTTGTAAAACCATTGAGGTCCACGATGATTAAGCTGGGCATTTCGCTTTTTGCTCTTTCGATTAATGTCTCTTTGGTCTTCACAAATTGAACAGGGACACCGCAACTCTGAGCTGTGGAGGCGATTTTGCTGGAGAAGAACAAATCGTCAACGAGAACAAGAATTTCCTTTGCCATGATTCTTTCCCGGACAAAACAGATAATTACACTTCAAGCTTATCATAGGAAGACTACGCTAGATGCCGTTTAAAAGGGCTGCTCGATGGTGCAGGCTGGACATGCTGTGGGAAGGGCCTATTGCTCATATCGACACTCCCACTGACTGAAGTCTGTGCTACTGTGGAGAACGTTGTCGATTTGCATTGATTGGATTTTTGGAATTTGAACTATCAACGGCCACAACCATGCCACTGAGGACGACACCCCCAACTAACATCAGCTACACCTTTACCGTTCGCATTCGTATCGAAAATCGGATTGGCAAGCTCGCCGAAATCCTCTCCGCCATTGGCCGTGCCGGCGGAGATATGGGGGCAGTGGACATCGTTCGGGTCGAACCCAGAATCATGCTTCGAGACTTAACGATTCATGCAAGGGACGAAGCGCACGAAAGGGAGATCGTGCAAGCGATTCGGTCGTTGCCAGGTGTGACGGTTGTCAACGTCTCAGACCGCGTTTTTCTTTTGCACTTGGGCGGGAAAATCCAGATTCAAAACAAGGTAAGCATCAGCACTCGCGATGTACTTTCTATGGCATACACTCCTGGTGTTGGCTCGTGTCTGCAGAGCCATTGTCGAGGACAAGAGCAAGGTAAACCAACTTACCATCAAGATGAATTCTGTCGCGGTAGTGACCGATGGATCTGCCGTTCTTGGCCTTGGCAATATCGGGGCCGAAGCGGCGCTTCCCGTAATGGAAGGGAAAGCCATGCTCTTCAAAGAATTTGCAAATATTGATGCTTATCCCATTTGCCTTCGAACCCAAAATGTGGATGAAATTGTAGCCACCGTCAAGCACATTGCCACTGGATTTGGAGCTGTTAACCTGGAAGACATTGGGGCGCCTCGCTGCTTCGAAGTAGAAAGACGGCTCCGGGAACAGTTAGACATTCCTGTGATGCATGATGACCAGCATGGGACTGCTGTGGTGGTTTGGCTGCCGTCAAGAACGCTTTGAGGATTGTTGAGAAGCAACTCAACAGAGTCAAGATTGTCGTAGTGGGGGCCGGTGCCGCGGGCACTGCAATTGCCCGAATTCTCTATTCTGCTGGAGCGAGGAATCTAGTCGTGTGTGACAAGCAAGGAATCTTAGAAGCAAAGCATTTTTCCATCCTGGAAGAAATGCAAAAGTGGCTTCTACAGAAAACAAATCCACGGCAATTGCGAGGAAATCTTTCTGCTGCGATTAGAAAGGCTGACGTTTTCATTGGTGTTTCTGGTCCAGGGGTGCTGACTCGCAGCCTCATCCGGAAAATGGCAAAGGATTCGATCGTCTTTGCCCTGGCGAATCCTGAACCGGAGATTTCTCCCCAGGAGGCCCTCGGTCATTGTCGGATACTTGCTACGGGCCGCAGCGATCTGCCCAACCAGATCAACAATGTGCTGGCATTTCCTGGAATCTTCCGGGGGACTCTAGACGCACGGGCCTCTGACATTAACGAAGCGATGAAACTGGCGGCGGCGAGAGCCATTGCGGCTGGCATTAGTCCAAGCGAGCTCAACGAGGAATATATTGTACCCAGTGTTTTCAACAAACGAGTAACAAGACAAGTAGCCCGAGCCGTCGCAGCGGCAGCCCATCGAACCGGGGTAGCCAGACGCCGGTCTGGCTAAGGGGCCTGTCAAATCCATAAACTGAACTGTAAAGCGCAGCAAATTGGACTCTCATCACACGGTGTTCAAGGGCGCCGGAGCAGCAATGAGCACATTAGTTGCCTTCAGTTGGCCGTTTCTTCATTGCTACCTCAATCCTCTTTAGCTAATTGGCCGCTGAATGAAAGGACAAAATGATCCAGGGCCAGCGGTTTACTTAAGTTACGTTTGATCCCCGTCTCTATGTGGTCCAGGGCATTAGTTCCGTCAACAATCTGTCGAAAGGAGAAGTTAGCGCAAAGACTTAAGAGCTTTCCTCTGATATCCCAATGAGTGATCAATTCACAAGCAGCGTCCACCTTCAGAAGAAACAAGTCGCGCAGCAATGAGTATAGAATCTCCGCCTTCTTTCCAAATGCTTCTTTTTCTCTTGCCAGGGCGGTTAGTGATTTCAAAGCTCTCGTGTAGAGAAAATTCTGCGAGCATACTTCCAGCAAATCCAGCAGCTCTTGGCGGCCTTTTTTATATTCCTTGAGGTCCAGGCTTAGGGCTCGACCGATACTGCCCTGAGAAATGCGAGAGAGCAATGACAGATCCTCCCCGGAGTAGTTTAGCTTACTCGTTAAGACCTGCTCGATTTCCGAAGAAGGTAAAGGGCCAAAACGATAAGTCTGACAACGCGAGCGAATCGTGGTCAATAGCTCATTCGGCTTGTTCGAAATAAGGATGAGATGAGAGTTCTCCGGAGGTTCTTCCAGGGTCTTCAGAATGGAATTGGCAGATTCCAGGTTCATTTTGTCTGCCTCATCGAGAATAAAGAAGCGGCGTTTTCCTTCAAAGGGTTCAAAGAAGACTTCTCGGCTAAGCTCTCGCATTTGGTCAATTTTAATGAATTGACCCTCCGGTTCATAATGTTTGACATCCGGGTGACAATTCTCAATGATCTTTCGGCAGCTTCGGCATTGACCGCAGAAGTCGAGTCCTCCACGAAGGCAATTTACCGTCATGGAGATGAAGTCAGCCAGGGTACGTTTGCCAATTCCCTGGATTCCAACAAACAGCATAGAGTGCGGCAAACGATCTTGTTCTAACTCTCTCTCTACGGTTTCTAGAGTAGGAGCATTTCCAAGAAACGCATTCAGTCCCATAGTCTATCAGAGTTTTGCCTTGGCGCCAGTTAGAGGAAGGCTTGGGCAACCTTCACGCCCGTTTGCCTTGAGCAGCGATGAATGCGCTGGCCCCAAATAAATTAACTCTCAATCTTTAAGACTTTCAACAGGCTCACGATTTTTCTGTGCAGAGTCTCGATAGGTTGGTCCCCGTTGACAACTCGAACCCTGTGGGGATCGTCCTGGGCAATCTTCAAGTAACCTTGTCGCACGCGTTCATAAAACTCCAGCGATTCTCTTTCAAATCTTCCCTCATCAATACTGTCGTGACGGTTGCGTTCTTTGGCTCTTGAAACACCTAAGGCAGGTTCCATGTCGATCAGAACGGTTAAGTCAGGCATATGTTGGTTGATGACCATTTGGCTGAGCTGATCAATCAACGATAGGTCCACTCCTCTGCCGTAACCCTGGTAGGCCATACTGGCATCCACATAACGGTCACACAGTACCCAACATCCTGCTTCTAGCGCAGGCAGAATTTTCTGGTAAAGGTTTTGATGGCGCGAAGCATAGTACAATAACAACTCGCTTAGGGGCCTGAGCGCCGTATTTCTTGAGTGAAGCAATACCTGGCGAATGGATTCACCCACTTCAGTGCCACCAGGTTCCCTGGCAACTATCACCGGAAGGCCTCGTGACTTCAAGTATTCTTCCAGGAGTTTGATTTGTGTTGTTTTGCCCGATCCGTCTATTCCTTCAAAGGAAATAAATGGGGCCATAAAGGCATTCTGAGCGAGGAACTGAGAACCAGATTGAAGTGTCGTTATTGATTATCTGATTCGTTCAATTCAAAGTCAGAGCAACATAGCATGAAACTCGCCACGGGGACAAGGCCGTCTCTGCCTGAAGGACGCTGAAGAGCCGATAGTCCCCAGTCTTTGATTACGAGTGGCACTGCCAGTTTTGACGCTTGGATCGCCTTGGATCGCTTTGAATTTCATCTTAACCTAGTATAAGATAGGCACTGTACGCGCTGCTGAAACCAGTGCTGCCTCAACCGCTGGTTGCAGGCTCAGCCATAAACACTGGTTATCTCATGCTACGGGTTTTGATGACATGCGGACGAAATATGGAGGTGATGTAAATTTCATTGTGTAAGCTGGTCTTGCTCTCAGAAAAGCAAAAGCTGGCGAAGTATTTCTGTTGTCCAGAGGGAATGAACAAATGAACTTGGAGACAAAGGTCGATATTGGTAGAAATGTCCAAAAGGTCTATGAAACGGTAGTGGAGGCCGCAAAAAGAGCTGGGCGAAATACAGAATCGGTTAAACTGGTTGCTGTCTCCAAAACAATCAGCGTAGAAAACATTAAAGAGGCGCTGGCAGCGGGCATTACTTGTTTAGGAGAAAACAAAGTCCAGGAAGGGATCGAGAAGAAACCTCAATTATCTGCATACACTTTTGAGTTTCATCTCATCGGCCACTTGCAAAAAAACAAAGTGAACAAAGCTGTTGCCACCTTTGATTGGATTGAAAGCCTGGATGGTATTGAGCTGGCCAGGAAAATTGATCAAGCTTGTCAGCTTCTGGACAAAGTGATCCCGGTCTTGATTCAGATTAATCTTGGAAAAGAAGGTACCAAATCGGGAGTTGCGGAAGAGGATGTCCTCCCACTGGTTAATCAAATTGCCGGGTTTCAGCACCTGGCCATTCGTGGGCTAATGACCTTGCCGCCTTTCTTTGAAAATCCCCAGGACGTCCGGCCTTATTTCCGTCGTTTAAGGGAACTTTCAGAACAGATAGATCGTCTCAAAATAGAAAATGTAGGCATGAACGAACTTTCCATGGGCATGAGTCACGATTATCCGATTGCCATAGAAGAAGGTGCCACTTTGGTTCGAGTGGGAACCGCAATCTTTGGCGAAAGACCGTATGCGTGAACGATGTCTGCAAGAGTGTTAACAAAGCCACAGGGCCTGTCCATTTCGGTCAAGGTGGTGCCCGGAGCTTCGAAAACTGTGATTGTGGGTTTCGAAGGGGATTTCGTAAAGATACGGTTGGCCGCACCACCCGTGGATGGAAAAGCCAACCGAGAGCTGATTGATTACATTTCCAAGTTGTTGTCAGTTCCTAAATCTAAAGTCCATATTCAGTCCGGATTGACTTCGAAACGGAAGGTGATTCTGATCGAGAATGATGACGGAACGAAGCTTCGTGAAATTCTCAGTAGTTTTGAGTCGACAGAACCAGTGAAGAGGAGTTGAACGTTAATGGATGATGGAACGGTGGAAGGACGGCTGGACTTCCATTTCTTCGATGTCGATACCAGCCCTCTTTGTTGACCCATGGATCTTAGGAAGACCAAAACAGCCTTCGCTACCGTTTTTGCTTTGTTGTTTCCCGGCCTGGGTCATCTGGTTCTCGGGAAATGGATGAGAGCTTTGCTCTTTGCCTTTTCGATTCTACTTTTGTTTGCGTTAGGTATCCTCCTTGAAGGCAAGCTTTATTATCTCGACTTGAGCCAGCCCATCTTGAACCTGCCCTTCCTGGCTAGCGCCAGTACCGGGCTCCCATATCTGTTGGCGAGATCTTGGGGTTATGGAGGGGGCAATTTACAGAACCAATCTTTTGATTACGGCACGACTTTCGTGGTGGTAGCGGGATTACTCAATCTGCTAGTGACATTGAATGCCTACGATATTTCTGTCGGGAGAAAGAAATAACTGATGGAAATTGCCCATTTCACAGCAATATTGATTTTCTCATTCTGCGTCTCCATTGTTTTCTCGCTTACAACCAAGGAGACTTCCATAGAGCGCCTTCGTTACGCTATTTTTGTGTTTTTTTCTTTTTTGGTTGTGGCGCTGGCGCTAGGATGGGTCATGTATCCGTTTCCGAAATAGGTGCGGTGATCGCGAATTCTGAAGTTCAATTACGAAATCCTCCCGAATCAGCTCGAACCTGCACGAAACATTTTAGAAAAAGCCAATCGCATGCTTGATAATTTGGCAAGTTTGATCATAATCGAAGCGGCCGGTATTAATTGCAAGATGATAGAACTTGGCATCGTTGACATCTACTGAGTAAAAGTCGCGCAGATAGCTGGTCCGCGACTTATCCACTTCCAAAACATTTTTGGTCGCTTCTTTTATCGAAATGTTCAATAGTTTGGCAATTCTCTGAATACGAAGCTCCAAGGGAGCCACTAGCCGGATATGCAAGGCATCCTGGCGATCCTTGAAGATCACTTGACTGCCTCGACCTAGAAAGGTGACTCCAGATTGGCTCGCCAACTTTCTTAAGATCTCCTGGGTCGTTTTGAGGTACTTATCTTCAGTGAAAAAGATCTCAGGCTCAATGTTTGACAAATTGAAATTAAGACCGTAGTCGGGAGAAAAATGGCTACTGATGCGCAGTGAATCAACGATGAGGTTCCATTTGCTGTAATGCTCCTGGTCATACTTTTCTACTGACTCCGCCGCAACACCTGCACTCTGGGCAATGTCAAAAACGATTTCTTTGCCAAAGCACTTCATTCCAAGCTGCTGAGCCAGTCGCGTGGCAATGGAGCGTCCTCCGCTGCCCCGTTCTCGAGAAATAGTGATAAGATTAATCATGGCGTGCCCGTTGAGGTTGCCGGAGTTGTACTCCCATTACCCCACAGTCTCTTATTCCGTCCTTCCGTTTTTCCAACAGGGCTCATCTTTTTGTCCTCAGGCGAAGCAGCCTGGCTATCTGTTCTGAAATCGATTTCATCAGCGAAGCGGCATTACGTAGGGCAAACTCTAGTTCCATGGGACGATTTACAATGCTGAAAATGGCTACAAAGCCTCGATCAAATAGCGACTTGGCACCCTCCCCAATGGTGCCTGCAATCCCAATGACTGGCACGTTATGTCTTTGCGCCAGCCTGGCCAGCATGCCCGGACCTTTGCCGAAGGGTGTCTGAAAATCGATCTTGCCCTCCCCGGTAATGATCAGATCCATTTTTGGGACAACTTTTTTCACTGAGAGAAGATCAAAGACTAGATCACTTCCCGGACGAAGCTGCGCATCTAACAAGCCGTTGAAGCTCCCTGAAATTCCACCGGCGGCTCCCGCACCAGGAATCTTAGAGATTTCTTTTCCCGTGACTCGCTGAATCAATTTCGCCAATTTTCCCAGGGCTTTATCAAGCTCTTTCACCATGGAGGGCGTTGCCCCTTTTTGCGGACCGAACACCGCGGCCGATCCATTGTGACCCAACAGGGGATTATCTACATCGCAAGCCACCAGGAGTTGTGTTCGTCTCAAGCGCGAATCGAGCCCGCTCAAGTCGATGTCTTTCAGGGCTCGCAGCCCGTTTCCGCCAGGCCCCACCGGATTTCTATCCTTATCCAGGAACCCAATGCCCAGGGCCTGCAGGGCCCCAATGCCACCGTCAACCGTGGCGCTTCCGCCGATACCCAGAATGATGCTTTTGACTCCGCGATTCAAGGCTGCACGGATGAGCTCTCCTGTTCCATAGCTGGTGGTGATCATCGGGTTCCTTTTAGAGGGCGGAACCAACGCCAAACCGGAAGCACGTGACATCTCAATGATGGCCGTTGTTCCATCGCCCGTAATTCCGTATTCTGCGGTGATCCTGTTGCCCAGAGGGTCCAGAACCCTGGCTTTGCATACTTTTCCCCGCGTGCCCGCCACAACAGCTTCCAGCGTCCCGTCCCCACCATCCGCAATGGGGATCTTTGTAATTTGCGCTCCAGGCATGACTTCGAGAATGCCTGTGGCAATTGCCTCTGCAGCCTCCATAGCGCTTAGGCTTTCTTTAAAGGCGTTAGGCGCTACCAGGATCTTTAGAGGATTCGATGAAACGTTCTTTTGTGGAGTCATTTTAAAATGTCCGTCGTCCGATGTCAGTCGACCTGGCGTTTTCTCTCAAAGGTCCAGCAGAGTCAATATACCTGATCACGAAACCACCGAACGTTAGAAGTGCAATATCACAACTGGCGATTGTCAACGGGCCTGGCGACAAGCAACTGACCGGGGACCTCGGAAATCAGACGAAAGCAAGTTCAAAGGTGTGAGAACTGGTTCTCGTCTTCCCTTTCCTTTTGGCGTTTTTGCGAGAGGCGTTGTTCCAGGAAATCTCGAGCTAATTGCCGTCCACCCAATCCAAAAGCTATAGCTAAAGCCAAAACAATGCCACCAAAAAGGATAGAAAAGGCGGCCACAATGGTGTTTTGTCCAATGCCCAACTGTTCTAATGCCAATGAAAGGGTGAAAATCAAAATCAATAGATCCACGCCTATGCTCAAGAGTTTTGCCGACCGAATCTGGGCATTCACCGCACCAATCAGCACACTGCGGGCGATGAACTTACTGATGATAAAACCGATGATGAAAATGAAGAGGGCAATGATGAGATTGGGGAGGAAGGAAAAAAATCGGGAGAAAACCCCTGACATAACAGATTCATCCAGAGTTCTCAGTCCAATCATGAAAAAACTAATGATGATCAGCCAGTAAAGGCATGAAGCCAGGAGCTCAGAGGTTGGCTTGTGAATATTGCCCTTTTCCAAAAAAGATGTGATGCCCACTTGTGAACATACCTTGTCGAATTTCATTGCCATCAAGCTCCTGCGGACGAACTGGCCGACAATCCATCCCAAAAAGAAGCCCAGAAAAATCAGCACCGCCATGCCCAGTAATCTGGGAATGAAGAGCACTAATTCTTCATAGAGCCGGCGCATTGGAGCTAATAGAGCAACTTCGAAGAAATCACGCATGATTGGAACCTCCTTTTTGGAGATGTCAGGTGTGGATTCTCAATTGACGATTGAACATCAAATGCTTCTTGATAGGTACTGCCCGAAGACTAGATCCTGAGAATTGAATCCACGGTTTGCTATATCGACATTGGATAATCGGCAACCGGCAACTGTAATTAGTTCCGCCATCTATCCAACAAATAGGGCTTTAGGTTCTCATATTCCAAACAGAGTAATTCGATTTTATTCTCCACGTCTGCCGCGGTGCTATTGCTTGTCTCAATAACGAAAGAAGCGGTACGCCCCAGGTAAAGCGGCGTCATAGATTTGATAAGATGGCCACGGTCCATCTTATTTTTGTAATGAGCCACAACGAACTCAAAAACCGTTTTGGCCCAAAGTGCATCGGGAAAGCAAAAATTTGCGCCATTGCCGTCGGCCAGCTTCTTGAGACTTTCCAGGATGTCCGGGGGAAGAAAACGTTTCCATACGCTACCCAGGTCTGCAATTCCCTGCTTATAGGCATTGATCATTCGATCCAAATTCACATTGACCGGTTCCAAGCCAACTTCAAAGCGAAAACCGAAAATCGGGGTTGGCTCAGAGCCTCTTATAGAAAACCAAACGTGCTGATAAGTCTCTGCCAAATTAAAGACCGCTCCCAGTACCTGATTTAACATGGCACTTAAGTCACTGCCTGGGTCCTTGGCATCGTGTATCTTGGCTCCCAGAAAGGATTGACAAACCTTGTAACCTTCTGCAATGGCCGTGGTGGTCATCCAAATGTCGATGCCATAACGAGCTACATCGGTTCCCCAAACGTCCTTGGTAAGATAGTGCGAAGCCAGCTTCCCGGAAAACCCGAAGTCCCCCCCAATAGGTTGGCGAATCCGCTTTCCGTAGAGCCCACGAGTCAGAGGATAGATAATGCTGTTGGTAATCGTTCCATCGTATTTGTGACGCAAATAAAAAGGGGCGACATAATCAAAGTTCTCCAGGAGAATGGGTTTAAGTAAAAGCTCTATCCACTCCGGCGTGATACTTCTCAAATCGGAATCCACGACGGCACAGGCTTTGGCGTTCAGGTTGTCGGCAATCTGGAAAATTGTTCGAAAAGCGCTGCCCTTGCCAGGAAGACCGTGGTAGGGAGTTACGATCTTGTGAATGGGGTGAGGTGTATGCGAAAGCATAATCAAACGGGGATCTTCAATCTCAGTGTGATGGACGATTGCTGTTGTTTCATCTTTGGAACCTCCATCAGAGTTGACAATCAAAGAGCGTCGATCTGGAAAGTATTTGACGAGCCCGGCGTTGACGGCTCGAATCACGTGGCCAATGGTGCGTGCATTGTTGTAACTGGGAATACCAATCAAAATATCCGTTTCCTTGATTTTTTCAATCTGTTTAAGAACTTCAGAATGCAGAATATTCTCTTTTGCCATTAGCCAAGAGGTCTGGAGAAAAGGAGTGCGGATTACGAAGGCGGTTCAAAGTCGATGGAGCTGTTCGGTGAGGCTCAGCGCCCAACCCTCAGGTCCCGGTGCGGGCGCCTTCATGACCTGTGGGAGCTTTTCCAAAATCTTTGGGTCATACGATCCGTCGGCCTTCTGCACCAAAATTGGAACATCGACGTTAGCTAACAAAGTCAGGTCATTCTCACTGTCGCCCAGTCCTAACGATTTTGTGATCCCATAGGACTCTCGATACAATTGCGTTAAGATTCGAACAGCGCGACCTTTATTCGAAGAGCCGATCAGATGATAGAAGCGGCCGCCCTTGAGGATTTTGCAACGCTGCTGTTTGGCCATTTCCTTCAACGTTGCCAGGTGAACCAGTGAATCGGTTCCCACAATGACAAAGGGCTCGTCATACTCTCTTTGGGAAGCCCTGGCGGCTTCCTCCACACTGAGGCCTGTCATCTCCATAATCTTTGCGACATCCATTTGATGAAATCCGATCATATTTAATTTCAATCGCTTTTTCAAGGTATTGAATATGGCCACCAGTTCTGTGTAAGGCTTGCCTAGCTCAAGACATTCATAGTCATCCTTTATGATGGCCCGGTGCCCCATGCTTCGAAAGTAACCTCTAGGGACAAAGACGGCTCCTCCATTTTCGACAATGAAGGGATCCTTAATATCCATTCTCTTTCGGTAGACTTCAATCTCGGCCCGGGTCTTGCTGGAAGCGAGAATCAAAGGAATCGCCAATGATTGTAATTTCTTGAGCAAAGGCCTGGCGGCATTGTAGGAGTAATCGGCGTGCTGGATTAAGGTCCCATCCAAATCAGTAAAGATGACAAGAGAATTGGATGGCATAATGATTGCGTTAGGCAGTGGACAAGCAACTAGCACAGGTTCCATTAAAGAATGAGTTTTTTTGTCATCGTCCTCGTCGTCGGAAGCGGCTTAGAAAACCGAGGGCGAGAACGAGGACGACGGATGATTTCGCTCTGGTTTCAGGGCACAGTGCTAGAAGACCGTGGGCAAAAAAGATACGAAATTGGAATCTTTCAGTTCGCAGTTTTCTCATCGCTTACTCCTTACCACAAGGGCTGTCTACTGCTTGGGGTTTTTCTTAGATCTCAGTGACACCACATAATAGAAAGTCCCTAAGGCTCCAGCCAGTGCGGCTCCCCAAAAGTTTGTCTGCGGACTAATTCCCCAAAGTAGAGCGCCCAAGAGCGATCCCGGAGTTACCACGCTATCGCGAATCAAATAGTAAGTGCCAATAGTTTGAGCCCGATTAGGCTCCGGGCTCAGGCCGATAATCAGTGCCTTTCTCGCAGGTTCACCGAACTCCTTCAGTCCGCGGACCACAAAGGCCAGAATCAGCCAGGAATTGCGGGGGATATAAAGCAAGGAAATGGGGAAAAGAGTAAAAAAAATGAACGGGAAGACAATGAAGGGTTCGCGACCATGTTTGTCGGAGAAATGGGCCATAGGGATAAAACAAGCGATGGCTGTCGCCATTTCAATCCCGGTCAACAGACCGAATTCCGTCGCGTTAATGTGGATAGAGTTCATGCAATAAATGACCACCCAGGCATAGGGAATCCTTTCACAAAACCGGACCAGAATGTCAGAAAGCAATAATCGCCGCAGGGTCGGATTCAATTCTCGAAGGGCCTGGGAAAACGACAAGGTCCGGGTGCTTTGACCCCACTGCGGTCCTTCCCGGATTTGTTGCTGGAAGATGATAGCAAGACCAGCCAGACAAATTGCGAGAAGAACGCCTGCCTTCGTTCCCGGGATCAAGCCATAATGATCCATGAGCATTCCGCCCAGGATTGGACCAAGAATTATGGGTATGCGCTTCACGATGGCCTGGACGCCAATCCCCATCGCATGTTTGTTGGAAGCCAGGTTGTTTCCGATGATTGAAAACGTGGCTGGCAATGAGAAACTGCTCCACGCCAGAAAAAGAAAGGAAGCTGCAATCATTCCCGCCCAATGCGGGATCAGCAGGATTAGACCATAACCACAAAGGCTAACGAGGGTAAAAAAAGTCAAGGCCTTACGATGTCCCCAGCGGTCGGTCAGAACGCCTCCGGGATAGGCATAGATCGCACCTAGCCAGGTCTTGATGGCATCATAGAGCCCAATGACCCAGATAGCTGCACCCAGGGCCTCGAGATACTTAGGCACAAAGCGCATCCATAACTCTTCCCCAAGGCTCATGCCTGCGATTGCCATCAGCAAAAGGCCGACATTTCGTTTTAGGCCAAGGAATTTCGCAATGGGAGTTAGAACTGATGACATGACCTAAGCCATAAACACCTTGCAAAAATAGACGCCTCACCCCTTCTTATCCCAGTCCTCCATATCCGAGAGAGAGCCTAGAACCCGGACCGATTCCTCCAGATTCTTGACTGGATTGCGGATCGACAGAGCACCCCTGGCATCGAGTTATACGAATGGGAGTTTGTGCTAGCGGCTGCCTCCAAAAAGGGCATTGAGCAAGAGACTGCAAAGGCTGACCAAGATCGAGGCCAGCACGGCAGCCCCAAAGCTGCGGACCGCCAAGCCTTCTACCAAATAGGCGGTCCAGTAAAGCATGAGGCCGTTGATCACGAAATAGAAAAGACCCAAGGTCAAGAAAGTGATGGGAAGGGCGAAAAACTGGAGTACCGGGCGGACCAGAGCATTAAGAATCCCCAACACGGCAGCGGCCACAATAGCTGCCGGAAGGTTGGCTACCTGAAGCCCTGAGTACAGATGCGAAACGATCAAGAGAGCCAGAGTGAGAACAATCCAGTGGATCAACATGAAGATGCCTCCTTTTTCGTCACAGCCGCTAATCATTCATTCTCTTGGCAACGACTTCAAGATCAGCCTGCATTTCTTGCTGAGACGATTTAATTTTGCAGGAGCCTTCATTTTCTGCCCATCCGAAGAAGACAATCCAGAGGTGAGAGCAGCGACCGTTTTCAAGTCAGACTAAACTCGTTGCAGAACTTCCCCTTGCACAATCCATTCCAGAAGACTGACCTATACCCTATCAGGAGAAACCACAGTAGATGAGGGCACTCCCATAGATGGCTGGGTTGGCAACGCGTCCTGTAAAGTTCGACGGCACGAGTCGATTTTCAGCGCGGGGCTCCGAGAATCTTTGATCAGATTGATGAGTCAGAGATAGGCACGTTCCGCCCTGCGGATGGCCCGATAGCGCTCGAAGACGGTGTGTTCGTCTTCAAGTCCAAGGAAGGATTTCAGGGAGCTGCCGCGAAACGTGTGCGCAAACATCTTCCCGGCATGGCGCAAGACGAACAGCGGGCTGTGAAAAAGGGCGGCTGGCATATGGCGCGTCTTCATCCAGCGCTCAGCTCGCCATCGCATAAATTCAATGTCTTCGGCCGACAAATACTCACTTCGCACCACGGCGGTGGTCCCGTCATATTCTTCGAGCTGTTCGCTTATGATCAGCCCACGGTCGCGAAAATCCTTAGTCATAGGGGTGCGAGGATACGGAGTCGGGTGCTGGATATACGGCCAATCCACGTATCGACGCGCAAACTCAAGATTCATTTGGACAGACTCGCTCGTGTCGTCCGGATTGCCAACGATCAGCCCCCCTACGACGTACATTCTATTTCGATGCAAATAATCAATCGCTTTGAGGGTTGCATTGCCCGTCCTGCGACCACCCTGGCGTTCCGCATTCTTGGAACTGGCACGAAGAAATTCGAGGTCGTTTTCAAGAATATTTTCGATTCCGAGAAAGACATAGCGGAAGCCCGCCTGGCGCATTAAGGGAGCCAGCGTGTCGCCATGGTTGGCAATCGCCGAAGTCATGGCCTGAACAGTGTAGTCGATTTTGTTCAGACCTGCGTCGATGATGGCCCGACACAGCGCCTCAAAGCGCTGCACGTTGAGTGTGATGTTGTCGTCCACAATAAAGATGGCGCGCGCCCCATGGGCGCAGGCATCGCGGATATCTGCGAGGACTCGATCAAACGTGTAAGTGTGAAAATTGCGTCCGCGCATTTCAATGATTGAGCAAAAGCTGCAATCAAAGGTACAGCCACGAGACGTTTCGATGACGTCAACACGTCGCCCGAGAAGCGTATAACCTCTCAGGACCCGAGCGTCACGATGCGGCAGCCGCAGCTCTTCCCCCTCAAGGCCATTCACGGGTCGATCGGGATTGTGATAGAAGTGGTCTCCTCTTCGATAGGATAACCCCGTGATGTGCTCGTAATCGCAACCGGCTTCGTGGGCGCGCAACAACTCACGGAATGTGATTTCGCCTTCCCCCCGAACAATAAAGTCCACCACTCCGCTGGAGTTATCGGTGTATGCGTCGACGGCCAGACTCGGATCATAACCGCCCACGACGACCTGAATGCCTGGTCTAAGCGAGCGCACCAAGTCGATGATCTTCTTTGCTGTTTTGCGCTGAAAAGTCATCACCGAAAGTCCCACCATATCGGGATTCAGCTTCCGCACCAGTTTCTCGACCGTCTCACGGACACGCCGCTGAACCAGGATAAGGTCAGCAACAGCAATCTTGTGATGTGGATCAACATTTCCAGCCAACGACGTCAGAGCTCCGTTGGGCATGCGGATACCCACTGTCGGCATGTGCTCGAAGGAATCAGGCATGGAAAGCAGCAGAACGTTCATGATCGCCCGAGATTACCCATGTTTTAGATAGCGTCGGATGATATAAGGTGGTGTTGAAAAGGTCAAGTAATAATCCATAACCAAGCGGGTTCGGCGTCTTGACCCACACTGGCATTGCGCCCACCTTGGGATGCGTGGTCGCGCCCCGTTGGGACGCGCGGAAGTTGCAGCACCGGAGTCTCGACGGGCTCGTGGCGATTTTCTTCGTACTCTATCGTCTGGATGATCAAGTTCACTCTCATGCAGATCTTTGAATGCGACCAGACCTGAAAGGCCGTGCCGCAGCTTAGGGCAACTCCCTCGGTCCGCTGCATCGGTTCGATTACTCTTCTCGCTCGCCGATGAAATGACGCAAAAACAATCGACGGGTGATCGGCTGGTTCTTAGAGCGAAAACAGGGTCGATCCAGAGAATTACCTTCTCTTACTCTCTGTAAATCGCTCATAAGATTACGCGCAGAGGGATAACGCTCGGAGGGATTCTTTTCCAGAAGTGCTCGGAGAATCTTGGTCCAACTGGAAGACGCGTTCACACGAACCTGGCTTAACTTTGGTAAGTCGCGCTCCAGGATTTGCTTATAAAGGTCTTCGAGATTGTCGCCTTCGAAGAAGAATCCTCCCAGCAATAATTCATAAAGGATAACTCCAAGGGAAAACAGGTCGGATCTTGCGTCCGCTGGATTGCCTTTGACCTGCTCCGGAGCAAGATAGGCAAACCCGGAGAAGGGTGGTTTAACAGGCTGAAAGTAGTAAGTACTGTAAACGTCATCCTCGGGTTCAGGAGCTTCCAATTCTTCAGGAAGATCATTCATGCCGAAATCCAGGATTTTTAGATGACCTTCCGCCGAGATTGTCAGGCTATTAGAGGTAATTCTCTCATGCACCACTCCCCTCTCATGCACAAGAATAAGAGCGTCAGTTGCCTGAATTGCAACTTTCATGACAAAGTCAAAAGTGGAAGGTCCCTCAGATATCTTTTCAGACAGATTTTGACCGTAGACGAACTCCATGGGGACGACATGGTATTCCCCATGCGACTCCAACGAATACGTCCGAGCAATGTGAGGATGAAGTAGTTTTTCAGCCATTTTCAGTTTTTCCAGGAAGAGACAATGAGCAGGATTCATATTGTCAAAAGGACCCTTTAGGAGCTTGAGTGCATAGGTCTGTCGTTGCCGGATGTGGACTGCCTTGTAAACCAAACCACATTCACCCAGCCGGGTTCTTGCCAAGATTCGATATTCACCGATATTTTTGCCGATAATCACAATTCTTCAAAAACTGGGTCGCTCGTTCTCACTGCCCCCAGAATACGCGTCGACTTTGCGAAGCATGCAATTTTGAAGCAATCCGACGTCGTGCAAGATATCAAGAACCGCAATATGTTAAACGCTTTCCCTTTTGCACAACTACGTGGGAGAGAATAAACAAGATTCCTCTTGCCCCACTGTGGAGCCCGAGGTGAGGGATGGGACGGCCCTTGAGAGCGATGAAAAATGCCGATTATCCCCAACCCAATTTAATTATGACAAGATTTAGGAGAAGTAAAAACAGAGACAGCGCTGTATAGGCGAGTAAAGAAAGCTTCCAGACGGGCATGGAAACAGGCATTTCCTGTGAAGGCTGATGGGTCACTAGATTAAATCCGCAGAATCGGCAGTAGGCTTCAGCATAGGTCTTGCGCTTGCAGCCAGGGCATACGATCATTGGAGTCTTTTCCAACAGAATTTTTCGCTTCTCGACATACTGCTCACGTCCCCAATGAATCAAGAGGATTCCAATAAGAAACAACGAAATATCCCGGATCCAATGGATCAAATATCCCTGAGGATAGGCCCTGTGATGGCCCGAAGTGTGGCAAAGAAATTCCCATAAGTCGAAAGTGTAGTTTTCTTCCAGTCCAAATAAGCCAACAGCCTCACACTTAATAACGAGCTGTGCGGCAAATATTGCAATGCCGCCGCCGGCTAAATAGTAAATCCAACCAATGACCTTTCGCATAAGAGACTAGTTGACATGTTCCACGTTCTTCCGGGACGCCTCGTATTTCTTGTACCACTCATAGTAAGTATTCCAGCTTGCCACACATTCCAAACACAAAGTTTCATAAAGGTGGGAGTTGAGGACTTTCCAATTCCGAAGCACCAGTGGATTCTTGGCAATCTGGTACCATCCCACCTTTTTCCCACAACTCTTGCATTTGGGCATATGAGCTCGTCGTAAAAGGCTACTGTTTAGAAAGGAATGTCGTCGTCAGTGATCCCCGGCTCTATACTGCTATCCGAAGATGCAGCGGCGGCGGCTCCTTTTTCACCTCGCGTATCTTCAGGTTTGCCACTTAACATCACCATGTTGTCGGCCCGGATTTCGGTCGTGTGACGCTTATTGCCGTCCTTGTCCTCCCAAGACCTGGTCTGTAAACGTCCCTCGATATAGACTAATTTCCCCTTATTCAGATACTGGCCGCAAATTTCAGCCAGCTTAGTCCATGCAACGATGTTGTGCCATTCAGTGCGCTGTTGCTTTTCTCCGCTCTGATCTTTCCAGACTTCATCAGTCGCCAGAGAAAAACGTGCTATGGGCGTTCCACCCTGGGTGTACTTCACCTCCGGATCCTTGCCCAATCTTCCCACTAGAATCACCTTATTGACTGAACTTGCCATGATTTTAACTCCAATCAAAAGTTATATCGAGAAAACTAACGAACTGATCGAGAAGCAACAACCATTTCCCATGAAAAGATTAAGAACGGCTCCCATGATTCTCCCTAGTCGAGAAGATCTTCAAGCCGCCTGCTCGCCCGGTTGCTGCAGAGGGAACAAAACAGTCTGACCGATTATGTCGCGCATCACGAGAATTTTGTTCACGTTTCTGGAAGCGCCATCGGTCTCGTCCGTATCCGTCGTGCTCGACTTCTGGATTGCGATGACGGGCGCGATGTGCCGGCAAGGGCGCATATCTTGGCTAGTCAGCAGCTAACGGCGACCGCTGGACTTTCTGATGCTCGAGGTTTTTTCAGTTGGCGCTCCAATCGCATTGAGCCGATCTTTCGCCAGTTGTGCCGAGTCAGAATTAGGATACTTTTGAATTACACCGCGGAGCTCCCTGATTCCGGCTTCATTGTTTTTCATCTCCAACAAGCTATAACCCTTCTTTAAAGCAGCGGCTGGCGCTTTGTCTCCCTTTGGATAGTTTTGAACGACTTTGTCAAATGCCTGCACGGCATCAGAAAATTTGCGCTGAACGTAATGACTTTCCCCAATCCAGTACTGAGCGTTATCCGAGAGCTCGGTATCCGGATAATGCTTGAGATACTCCTCGAAGCCCTGCTTGGCTAAGTCATAACTGCCCTTGATAAAGTCAGCGTAAGCTGCATTATACAATTCCTCGGGAGAAGGCGGGCCCGTTCTGGCAACCGCCCCGGGATTCGTGCCGGTTGGAGGAGGATTGTCTAGCGATTCCACTTTGGTTTTGGTTTCCGCCAATTGCTGGGAAAGCTTGGAGATTTTGTCCAAGACCACGTCCACACCTGAATTGAGCGAAGAGAACTGTCCGGTAATGGAATCAATCCTTGCAGAAACAGCAGCCTGTGTTTGTTGATTTGACCCTTTGACCTCCTCGACCGATTTCTTTAGCACCGCGATCTGATCTGAGAGTTGCTCGACCAAGGTCTTCAATACAGCTCCTTGCGAGTCAAAACTTTTTTGCAAATCCCTTATTTGCTGTTGCAGCAGAGTAACATCGGCCTGCAATCGGATGATCTCTTTACTGGCAGGATAAACCTCCAAAATCGTAAATCCAAGAATGAAAAGAAAGCAAAGAATGAATTTTCTTGCCAATTCTACCCACCTCGATTCTTTAAACTTAGGAATGGTTAATTTTGAGAACGACACAGCCATCATACCAGATTTGATGAGCGAAAGTCCGCGG
>QHZQ01000041.1 GCA_003224725.1 Acidobacteriota bacterium
AAACTTCCTTCATAGGTTTGGATCTCCTTATCCGCTCCATTCAGGCGATAGGGTTTTCCCTTGGGATAGTTTAGCTTGCCTATTGAGACGTCTTCGGTAGCTTTGAGTTCGAGACGGGTCGCGACCAGGTAGTCCTCGCTGGCCGGGTTTGCCTGCAAATGATAACCCGCAGCGACTACAACTGCGACCCTGGTCTCAACGGACTCACCGGCCATTATCTTGACTGGTTCTGGAGTACGCACAGTCACCACGGGCGGGCGGACCCGCGCATCCGGGGTAGACAACAGTAGCAATGTCAGAGTGACAGAAAGATTCATTTTTCAGTCAGGAGTGCGTCGAGCCGGACAGTCAGAGCGAGCAACTTGGCGTCGAAGTTGGCTGTGTCCAAGAGCGAGAAGAAACGAATTTTCCCGGATCGATCGAGAACCAGGTTCGATGCAATTGGCACCTGGTCTCTGGGCAGGTCGGGTTGTGCCCCAGCCGGGGCATAGCGGGTCGCGATTTTTCCGTCCGAGTCGAGCAGCACTGGAAATGTGTACTTCATCCGCTTTACCCATGCGGTCGTTGTGGCTTTAGATTCCTTCACATCAATGACCAGGACCTGAACGCCTTGAGCTTTGTATTTTTGGTAAAGTGCCTCCAAGTGCGGAGCCTCCGCACCACAGAACGGTCACCAACTGGCGGCAAAGTGAAGCACCACCAACTTCCCTCGCTGCTGCTCCAACGACACAACTTTCCCGTCGAGACTTTTGAGACTGAATGCCGGCGCCGGTTCGCCTATCATCGGCCGTTTTTGATCGCGGGCGGCAGTCTCAGCGCTGAGAAGCACGACAACCAGCAGGCCCAGTGGCCACATCCGAAAGTTTTTCAATTTTCCCTCCTGGTTCTCTTACTCTGAATCTAGGCCGAGTTGTGACCTCAGGCTCGATTTCCTAAATATGCTTACGAATGCCTTCCGGTCTCGGGTCGATTGTTTGCGAAAACATCATCTTGCTCGTGCTCTTACTCAATTACTTAGCAGAAAGTCGAGCAGGAGCAAGAGCACGAGTACGAATGGGTGTGCGACAAATTGTGGATTATCTCTGAAATGCAGGCGTGTTTGAAGCGAAGGGAGCCTCGTAGAGGCGGCCTCCTTATAGAAAAGACGCCTACCCCCCCTTAAGCTCCAATCCCCAGGGGGCGTCATGACGCTCCTACGGAGCTGTATACATTTTTGGGCCTGCTATCTATAAATATTCCGCCTCTACGAGGCTCATTGTTTTGTCATTACCCACAAATTGGTCGCAGTCCAGCACGACCGAAAACGAAATACCTCGCCAGATTTCTGAAATGGTGAATTCAACCCACAACCCTTACTTTTTCGGCTTGGTAATCGTCGGAAAATCATCGGTTCGAAAGGGGGAAGCAGGCAGGCCGTCTTTGTTAAAAAGATTCACAACTGGATAATCCGCCCAGCCGTAGCGAACGGCGACAGGCTTCGGCACTTCGGGGCTGCTCACGACGACTTTGTTCCCCTGAATTTTGGCTTTGGCCCAGACGAATTTTCGATCGGCGCCGGCGATGGAAAATCCTTTCATTTCGCCGCCGTGTGATTCCAATCCTTTGCCGGTATGGTCGAAACTCAGGATAATGCGATCGCCGTTTTGCTTCATACTTTTGTAGGTGGGGCCAGAGTAAACAATTTTTTCACCGTAGGCGATTGCTCGCGCAGCCAGGGCGAGCCGGGCGCCAACGGGCTCTTTCTTAGTGGGGTGAATATCATCTTTATCGCCGACATCCGTGATGACGGCAAGGCCAACCTTAGGCAGGACTTTGGTAGCTAGCAACTGCGCCTCACGCAGTTCGGCCCAGTCACTTTCGCCCGGTGCTGCGGTGATTTCTTCGAGGGAACGCTTCTTGTTTTTGTCCCAGGGTGCCAGCTCCACGGCCAGGAAAGTGACGTCTCCCTGGCCCCAGTCCTGACGCCAGTTGCGGATCATGTCGGGGAAAAGCGTTCGATACTGATAAGCGCGCCCGGCATTGGACTCGCCTTGATACCAGATGGCACCTTTGATGGCGTAGGGGAGCAACGGAGCAATCATTCCATTGTAGAGTTCCGCCGGTTTCCAAAATGGTTTTTCAGGTGGTTTCTTGTCGGCAGTCTGGCCTTGCTTTTTCAGCTCCGCCTGCTCGGCCTCGAACTTCGCTAAGGACTCCTGATAGTTTTTGATGGCCGTGGCATAACCATCGAGAATCGATCTATTGTATTCAGGGTTGGCTTCGAGTACTTGCCGACGCATCCAAACCTCCGCTGGAGAACCACCCCAGGAAGTGTGAATCAGCCCGACCGGAACTTTACGCGCTGCTTGCAGGGCACGACCAAAATAGTATGCAACTGCGGAAAAGGTGGGTATGGTATCAGAGTTACACTCTTGCCAGGAGGCTTTGACATCTGGCACGGGCTCGTCGGCCTTTAGTTTTGGCACGGTCAATAAACGGATTCTCGGATTAGCGGATGTGGCGATGTCGTTCTGTGATTCAAAGGCCTTGCTTAACGGCCATTCCATATTGGACTGGCCGCTGCAAATCCAGACTTCGCCCACCAGGACATTTTTGAGCACGAGAGTGTTTTTACCGGAAATACGCAACTCATCAGGCCCACCAGCTTTAAAACTGCCAATTCGCACCATCCATTTCCCATTCGTGGCAGTGGCTGTAGCTTTCTTGCCACGGAATAAGACCGTCACGGATTCGCCGTCGTCTGCCCAACCCCAAACCGGTACGGATGCGTTTTGTTGTAGCACCACGTTGTCGGAAAACAGACCCGGTAGTCTGACTTCCCCAAAAGTGTTTTGCCCGAACCCAATGGCCAATGCCCCAATGAGGACAAGGGACCAGAAATTCACTTTAAACCGAGCTAAGGTATTTTGAAATTTGCCCAGCCGTACATCAAGCCAAATTATGCGCCATAGGAGCGATCCCCTCACCCCCTTCCCCTCTCCCCCAACGGGGGCGAGGGGAGAGTATTTCTTTTTTGATAATCGCCCTCTCCCAAGGGGAGAGAGTGCCCGAAGCGACGGCCGTCGCGGAGGGCGGGGTGAGAGGGCCGCTTGCTTGCGGAGCACAGGTTTGGCGAGACTTACATCTTCCCTATGGTGCATGATCTGGGTTGCAACCCGCTCTTCAATCTGAGGGGAAATGGAGGAGGGAGAGCAAGAGGGGGATGGCAAAGCTCCAGTCTTCCTTGGTAGGATGACGGAAGGAACGAAGGTAGCGGATGCTTTTGAATTCATGTCAATTGACCTTTTGTTCCTTGTCCGCCCAGAACGGTTCGCGAAGCTCACGCTTCAAGATCTTTCCCGTACCCCCTTTGGGTAACACCTCTTTGAAATAGATAGTCTTGGGACACTTGAAACGGGCTAATTGGCTTCGCACATGTTGGATGAGTTCGGCCTCTGTTGTCTGGGTGTCAGGTTTGCAAACAACCATCGCCACAGGGACTTCCCCCCATTTTTCATCCGGCACGCCGATCACGGCACATTCAAAAACTGCCGGATGGCTATACAGCGCATTCTCGACCTCAGCCGAGGAAATATTTTCGCCTCCGGAAATGATGATGTCTTTGCTGCGATCGACAATCCGCAAAGATCCTTCCTGGTTGATAGTTGCCAAATCGCCGGAATAGAACCAACCGTCACGAATGGCTTTTTGGGTGGCTTCCGGATCTTTGTAATAGTTTGTCATAACCACGTTGCTGCGGATGGCAATTTCTCCAACCTCTTCATCGTTGGGGGCAACATCCTCTCCTTGGCGATTGACAACCCGAATTTGTGTGCCAATGATTTCTGTCCCCGCTCGAACCTGGTAGGCCCGGCGCTGTGACACATCCCAGCTCTGCATGTGATCTTTCAGGCATCCCGAAGAGACCACTGGAGAGGTTTCGGTGAGGCCATAACCAACGATGGCTTGACACCCAAACGCCTCTTCGATGCGAGTGATTAAGGCCAATGAGGAGGGTGCCCCTCCGATAAACGCTCGCTTCAAGCTGCTCAGATCGTAGGCTTCCCTTCGGGGGTAAGCCAGCAAGGCAATGAAGACGGCAGGGACTGCAAAGATACGAGTGATGTGCTCCTCCTGAATCAGGCGCAAAATGTCTGGCAGGGCAATTTTCCTGAGCATCACGTACCTTCCGCCGACGGCCGTCAAGGTGTGCGGAGTTCCCCACCCATTGACATGAAAGAGCGGCACAACGTGAAGTAAGTTGTCCTCATCCGTAAAATTCAAACTGGCAATGACATTCAAGGCATGTAAGTAGAGTGTCCGGTGACTCAGGATAACCCCTTTAGGGTGACCGGTCGTCCCCGAAGTATAAAAAAGTTCGGCGGCCAAATTCTCGTCGGTCAAGGACTCCGTGGCAACATCGGCAGGGGACTGAGAAACGATTTCTTCGTAGTCGTGGTAGTCTTTCGAAAGTGGCCCAGCAGGTTCTATTTCGACGAAGTGCCTGGTTCCCGGAATCTTCGTCTGTAGCGCCTGGATTAGAGGACGAAAGTCGGAATGAAAACACAGGGCCTTCGACTGAGCATGATTCAGAATATACTCGATCTCAGCAGCAGCCATTCGGATGTTGATGGGATTGAGAATGGCCTGAATCTGAACTACTCCATAGTAAGCTTCGAGAAGCTGATGGGAATTGTAACTCAGAAAGGAAACGACATCGCCTCTTCCAATACCCAAAGACTTTAAGCCATTCGCAAAGCGGTGCATTCTTTGGCTGAACTGCCTGTAAGTAAAACGTTTCTGGCCATCGACGATCCCAACCTTGTTGGGATAAAGATGCGCCGCCCGACGACAAAAGTCCAGTGGAGTTAAGGGGACGTTCATGCTGGGATCCTCAAATGGATTGAATTTCTTAATTCACTCTTCCCGCTGAGGAAGTATTGTGATTGTAGAAAGGGAGGTCAACGGTGTCAAGAGAGTTCGCCATTGTGGGTAATGGGTTAGTTTCGAGGGGCGTTTTGGTAGCCACGATTAATGCGATTGTTGCATTAATCGTGCGTTTGCCCGCAGTCAAGGCCCACGATAAAGGAAAAAACCATTCGACCCACCGGAAACTAAGAAGTTATGAAAAAATTCGGGAGGGCGAGCCTCCTGGCGAGCCGCCCTGCCGCAAATGTTTGTTCCAGCGCGGCTCGGCGGGAGCCTCGCCCTCCCACAACCCTTGCCACCTCGGCAGAAGCCGTTTCATCCGCTGTCACGTCGTCTCCGGTTCAGGGTGGCGCCAGGGCTGGCGATACGACCGGCGCAGCAGTTCATTGGCTTCCTTGTCGTCCACGACAGATTGTTTCTGCGCATCCCAGGTCAGCGTCCGGCCAAGCTGAAGCGCGTTGTTGGCCAGGATACAGCTCGCGGTGGATATATACCCCTGTTCGATGTCGGCCACTGGCCGGCCACGTGACGCGATGGCCCGCAGGAAGTCCTGCATGTGATGCCGGATGGCAGGGGCGACATGGCGTTCCAGTTCCTTTTCGGTTTTGTCTTCCGGGTACTGGTCCAGCTCGTAGACGACGTCACGATGCACCGGCTGGCCCTTGTCCAAGGGGATAAAGTCATACCCGTATACGCTCACCTTGAGCGTGCCCTTGTCACCATAAAGCGTTGCGCCCCAGGGGTACTTTGGGTCGTTTGCGTGGCCCCAGGTGCGGTGCTGCCACACCATGGTCAGATCGCCAAAGTCAAAGGTGGCGGTCTGCGTGTCAGGGATATTGGCCTTGCGGCCCTTCTCGACCAGGATACCCCCAGTAGACGCAACCCGCTTCGGCCATCCCAAATCCATCATCCAGCGGACCATGTCAAGCATGTGGATGCACATGTCGCCCATGATTCCGTTCCCGTACTCCATGAATGCTCGCCACCCTCGCGGATGGACCAGTTGATTGTATGGCCGCAGGGGGGCTGGTCCTGTCCACATCTCGTAGTCCAGGTAGGCTGGGGGCGCGGTATCGGGTGGATTCTCCCGGGCACGCATATGGTAGTAACAGTAAACCTCGACTAGGCCGACTTTGCCAAGCTTGCCTTCCCTGACGATGGTATTGCGGGCCTCGACAAGGTGCGGCGTGCTGCGTCGTTGCGTGCCCACTTGCACGACGCGCTGGTGCTTGCGGGCTGCGGCAACCATCGCCTGGCCCTCGATCACGTCCACGCTGATCGGCTTTTGGACAAAGACGTCGGCCCCCGCTTCGACGGCGGCAATCATCGGCAAAGCGTGCCAATGATCGGGCGTGGCAATGAGGACGATATCGAGGTCCTTCTCCTTGAGCATCAGCCGGTAGTCGCTGTAAGTCCGAGGCTTTTTCTTTGAAACTTGCCGCTGCGCGACCTGTTCGGCCGCCTCAGCCAGCATCTGCCTGTCCACGTCGCACAGCGACACGACCTCAACCGGCGCCACCTGGATCAGCCGGAACAGATCGCACTTACCGTACCAGCCGCATCCAATCAGGCCGACCCGCGGCTTCCGGTCGGCCAGCTCAGCGGTGTATCCGGCTGCGACAGACAGGACCACACTCGTGCCGGCCTGGAGGAATTCTCGACGTTTCATGGATAATGTCTCCTAACTAAAGAAGGTTTCATGAAGGTAAAGAGGGTCTTAATGGGTGAAGACCCTGCTTCGCCCGAATTACAGTGGCTGCATCAGACGCCCAGAATATATCGCGCGGCTGGAGCTAACCGTTCAGGCACCTCGGGCCTGGTGTTGGCAGAGCGAACCAGGTCCCGCCTCAGGAACTGGCACTGCAGCACTCGCCGTGGGCCATTCGTCTCGTTTCGCGTGCCGCTGTGCCACAGATGCCCGTTGAAAACCAGCACTGAACCAGCCTTGGCAATGATGAGCCTCTGATCGGGATGGCGGCTCGCCGGAGCCATCATGGACTTCGGCAGTGGTCTGGGAACCCGGTGACTTCCTGGAATCAGCCGCGTCGCACCATTGTTCGGCGTGAAATCGTCCAGCAGCCAGAGCGCGGTGACGATACTGAATGGCTCCGACGGCGCTCGCGGCAACCAATCAGTGTGCAACCCTTGTTGCCCATATCCCGGCAGCGGATCTCGACCACTCAACTGGAATACCCTGAACGAGCAACCCAAGACGTGGTAGACCGCCGCGAGCACTTTCGGGTGCGTGTAGACGCTGTCGAAGGCCGCATCTTTATTGGCCAAATCGGCCACATGTCGCGTGCCGCTCTGCTGAACGTTGGCTGCCTGTTGTCCTTGATCAGTTGCCCTCTCGAACGCCGCCCGCAACCGGTGCAACCCGTCTGCATCCACAACATCCGGCATCACGAGGTATCCGTGCCGATCAAGAGCGGCTTTCTCCCCGGGCTCGAGGGTCGTTTCCGTAACACCGGCCCCCCTGAGAGCCTCTTCGATCCCGCTCATTGCTGCTTCAATCATCGAGTCACCTGTGCTATTCATAGGCATGCCTCCTTGACCTTTCAATCAAAATCTGTTGGCAGGTTTGGCCTGCGATGATGTTCAAAGAAGCGCCTTATCTGGGATGGCGTCACACGAGAGAGCGATAAATTTGGCAGCTCATTCTCGGCAAAGAACCCGACATCGCTTGTTTCCACACTGGTAGTGGAGGCGCCACCTATCAAGTCACAAAGGATAAAGAGCTTGTACACATGAAAAGGAAATGCCGGCACATGGCCATGTTTACTCCGATCATAGATTGCCAGTAACTTGAAGGGCTTTGTTTCATAACCCGATTCTTCTCGTATCTCTCGCACGACCGATTCTTTGGGCGATTCATTGACGTCAGCCCAACCACCGGGAAGGGTCCATGCGCCGTCGGCAACTTCTTTGACTAACAAGATTGTATCGCTTTGGAAGACGACTCCGCGCACATCAACTTTGGACGTGGCATAGACAGCTTAGCGCTTAAAAATCTCCATCACCACAGTCATGTCAACACAAGCAGATGAAGCCATGATCTCAGAACCGATTTCGCGGATTGCTTCGTAGCGCTGGATGTCAAAGTGATTTTCTGAGTATGTCAGACCATTTTGAGATATGGCTAGCAAAGCCTTAGCCCACTCAAGCCATTTTGATTCCATAAGCTCATACTCTATCGAGTTCCAGCAAAAATAGCCTCTAACGGTTCAGCCTAGAAACGGCAGTTCAAACAACCGCGGAGACGCAGAGAGAAACAGGGATAAAACGTAACGGCCTCCTATTTTTTCTCTCACCAAAACGGTGAAAGAAGTATGGCTACACTGGATTCAAAAGCCGAAAACTAACCGCCCGGCAACTCCCGACTGTTGGCTGTTTTAACAAGAAGCTCTCTGCACCTCTGCGGTGGGCTTTTACTGTTGTTTCTATGTTCAGAGCTCGGTAGGGACTCCAGCGGCACCTGGCCAGTGCTCTTGTCGCGGGCGAGTGCACACCGTTGTAGGCCCTATCGTCGTGCGAAGATTGCGAGGTGGCTGCCCCAAACCTATGCTTGGTCGAAAAACTTCAGCGCCAGGGTTCCGTGGGCAGCGGCTCCGCCAGCTCGAAGGGCCGCTGCCAGGAGGACCGCTTCAGCAACTTCCTCCCGGGTAGCGCCTGCCTTCTTGGCATTCTTCGTATGAACCTCGATGCAATAGACGCACTGGGTCGTGTGTGCGACAGCGAGTGCGATGAGTTCTCGATATTTGCGTGGGATTTGACCATCTTCACGTGCCACCATTCTGTCGAGATTTGCCCAGGCCTTGAATTCTTCGGGGGCGAGCTTGGACATCTCTTTGAGCAGATTGAGATCGTTTTCATCGTGGTAATGATTTGACATGATCGTACCTCCGTTGCTTTGCTTATCGTGAC
>QHZQ01000084.1 GCA_003224725.1 Acidobacteriota bacterium
TTGAAGATGATAACTTTCTTGGCCTTTCCGTTATCGATGACCGTTCCGAGCACCTTGGCATCCTGGACCCATGGAGTTCCCACAATGATCTGCTGATCGTTGTGGACTGCACGGACCTTGTCGAACTCCACGGTCGCACCACTCTCCTGACTGAGCTTCTCCACTCGAACGACCTCGCCCGGTGCAACTTTATACTGCTTCCCCCCAGATTCAATGACTGCGTACATTAATTAATACTCCTCCACCACCGGAACAAAGAACAACATTATAGGTAGCTCAAATCGCCCAAGTCAACTTTTTAATCCCAACCCCACCTGCCCTCCAAGCCTCAGGCCTTACTGACTAAGGTCTCCAGGGCGCTTGGACATCAGCCCCTTCCAGGAAGTGACTGTCTGTCTGGATCACGGTCCGCGTCCAGAGGACCTTCAAATGTCCAGACTCGCGACCAGAGTCTGGTCCGGCTCCTGCGACTTGCAATGGATTCGATTTGACAAAACTGAGAGGAGACAAGCGGACTCCTTCGCCCGATCATCCTACTTGACGACCAGTTTCCCTTTCATTCTTCCATGGTGAATACCACAAACTTTGCAGCACTTGAATTCATATGTACCAGATTTGTCGGCATAGAACTCTAGCGTGGCCGGTTCGCCAGGTTTGAATTTAACGCAGCTATCCTTGATGGAGCTTAGTTCAAAGCCGTGCTCGCGGTCAGTTGCGGTCAGGTGAATTCTTGCAAGCGTTTTGACTGGGACTTCAATGACCTCGGGGGTATATTCATATTTCTTGGCAGAGACCTGGACTTCCTTTACTGGCGCATCACCGGGGGCAGGATTCCCTACTCGAACCACATTGGGAGCAGCCCGGCTTTCCTTTTTTTCATCGGCCAATGCAGCGAGGCCTAGTGCGAGGACCAAACATAGGGTTAAGGTATATCTCATGAAAACCTCCGAAAGGAATAGCTTTCTCAGATTTTGTTCCACATAACATTAGAGGAGCTAAAGAAAATGATAGTTGCTCTGAAATCAACCGATGGACCGGTAATTTGCGGCCCCTTAATTTACTACGAGTGACATTACCCATTGGAGTGAAGAATCAGATCCGGCCGCCAAAGTGGGAGGCGCTCTCCCCAGCGGCGACTTTGCCGGGAGGCGGACCCAGTCGCCGCGCAGAGCGCGCCTACCACCTTCTCACTTCTCACGTTATCGTTAATAACGACAAGGCCAAAATGTCAGTGGAGGAGAAACACCATGGTGCTATTGGAATTCAGCATGTCGCCGTTAGGCAAAGGGGAGAGTGTAGGCAAGTATGTGGCTCGTTCGATTGATATCATTGATAGAAGTGGCGTAGATTATCGGCTCAATCCCATGGGGACTGTTCTGGAAGGAACCTGGGATCAAGTCTTCAGTGTCGTCAAAGCCTGCTTCGAAGAGATGAACAAAGAATGCAACAGGGTCACAGCGGTGATTAAAGTAGATTATCGTCGGGGTAAGAAGGGTCGGCTCACAGGCAAGGTGAAGAGTGTTGAAAGGCTCTTAGGAAGGAAAACCCGTTTTCTCTCTTGCGGCCATCAGCCTGCGTCACTCGGCAAATTCGATCCTTACGCGTTGGTTGATTATCTTTTTTTGATGGCCCATATCCAGCAGGAGCTGAATGGCCCGACGTTCGGCCTGGCCATAATTGAGGGTCCGATCATTGACGTACATTCCCACAAATTTGTCGGCCACTTCCTCTTCCATGTCTCGGGCAAATTGCATGGCGTAGTTGAGGGCTTCATCACGATGTTCCAGGGCATACTCAATACTTTTCCTGAGAGTATAGGAAATTTGCGCAATCAGCTTTGCCCCCAAATCCTTGCGTACGAAATTGCCCCCCAAGGGCAGAGGAAGCTTGGTTTCCTTGTGCCACCATTCTCCCAAATCAACGACCTTGTGTAATCCTAGAGTAGAGAAAGTCAATTGTCCTTCATGAATAATAAGCCCGGCATCGGCTTTACCTTTTGCCACGCGGTCGAATATCTTGTCAAAAGGAACTACCACATGGCGAAAGTCAGGTTCAAAAAGCTTTAGGATCAGGAAGGCTGTGGTCATGGTGCCGGGCACCGCAATCAGTTTCCCCTTCAGCTCCGACGCCCTCATCCGAGTCTCCGAAACCAACAGCGGTCCATAACGATCTCCCATACTGGCCCCACTATCCAGTAAGGCGTACTGTTCCGTCAGATAAGCGTAAGCATGAAAGGAAATAGCAGTAACTTCATATTCTCCTTTCTCCTTTCAGGGCCTTCTGGTTCAGAGTTTCGATATCGCTTAAGACGTGCCGGAACTTGAGATCCCCGGTTTTAATCTTGTTCGTAGCCAACGCATAAAACATGAAGGCATCGTCTGAGTCCGGGCTATGGGCCACAGTTATTTCGCGAGTTGGCATTAGAAACCTACTCCAAACTTGGGATCTTATTGCTGGGAATCGGATGAGAGTGTTGCTGGATTTGAAACGAACTTCGCTTCAAACGCTGGTAGATAATAACCGGAAAGCTCAAGTTTCGCAAGTCGTATTCGCAAGAAACCTGCTTGCTCGCGAAATCACGGACAGGATAGCTCTCGGGTCATAGACGACCTTCCGGGATCTTTCACTTCCGCGGCAGCCCGCCGCGGCAATAAAAACGCAACCTATTGCGCCTTCGAAGGGGTTCAACCTTCCGAAGCCCTCCTTCAGACTCCTGTCTCCCAAGGAGCGTCCCGATAAACCTAGCAGCACCCGACTCGCTGATACCTTTTGCCCAGATGCTCCTCACAAAAGCGCCGCCACTCCTCGTGAGAATGCTTTCGCCCGTGTATGGCTAGGTAGCGCTGGTACGCGTTTTGGTCCCCCAGTTCGCGCAACAGTTCCAAAAGTAATTGGCAAATGATTTTGAGTTGCTTCATAACTCCTCCGGTCGCAGACGAGACAAGACGAAGGGTACTTCGGTAATCCTGGCTTCACGAGTGCCTCGCAGGATTCCTACCCAAATTCGAATGGAATCCACCAGGATGGTCGCCACCAAGATGAGGAAAACGCCACACACCACCGCATCCAGTCGCGCATTAAAGATCAACGTCTGCGTCTCGGCCACCTTCACAGCCGCTACGTTAGCCGATTTCAGAGCCGCTTCCAACCGGTCCGCTTGCGCTAGAAAACCTATTCGCGGGTCGGAGGAGAACATTTTTTGATAAGCGGCAGTGAAGGTGATGGTAACGAGCCAGGCCAATGGGATGCAGGTAATCCATAAGTAGCGTGCACGATGCATCTTGATGAAGATGGTTGTCGCCACGCAGAGAGCAATCGCGGCTAACAACTGGTTGGCGATCCCAAATAACGGCCAGAGAGAGTTGATTCCACCTAACGGGTCGCGCACCCCCTGGTAGAGAAAGTAACCCCAGGCAAGAACAATGAGGGCACTGGTGAGAATCACACCTGGCAACCAACTGGTTCGTCCCAAAGGTTTGTAAATGTGACTAAGAAAATCCTGCAGCATAAAACGCCCTACTCTGGTACCAGCATCAATGACGGTTAGGATGAAGAGGGCTTCAAACATGATGGCAAAATGGTACCAGAAACCAAGAATAGCTCGCCCGCCTCCGCCTCTGGCAAAGATATGCGCCATGCCAAGAGCCAGAGATGGAGCGCCACCAGTGCGGTAGAACAAGGATTGCTCTCCCACCTCGCGCGCCAATCCCTCCATGTCGCCAGTTGTAACCGGAAATCCCCAGGAGGTTACAGTCGCGACAGCAGCCTGAGGCGTCGTGCCCACGACTCCCGCCGGGGAGTTCACCGCGAAATAGACGCCCGGCTGCAGAACACATGCCGCGATCATTGCCATGATAGCGACAAAGCTCTCGAGCAACATGGAACCATAGCCCACTGGCCAAGCGTGCCATTCCTTGGCGATCATCTTCGGCGTAGTGCCCGAGGCGATTAGGGAATGAAAGCCAGAGATGGCGCCGCAGGCGATGGTGATGAAACAGAACGGAAAGATCTTGCCCGCGAAGATGGGGCCGGAGCCGTCAATGAACCGCGTGAAGGCAGGTAATTGCATCTGAGGGCGAACAAAGAGAATTCCGACGCCCAACATTAAAACGACACCCAGCTTCACAAAGGTGCTGAGATAATCCCGCGGTGCCAATAATAACCAAACGGGAAGAGCGCTTGCCAAAAAGCCATAGACAATGACCGCGATGGCCAGCGCCACACCGGAAAGCGTAAACACGGGTGCGAGTGAAGAAGACACAGACACCCATTGCCCCGCGAAGATGCCCAAAACCACCAGAATAAATCCGAGCACGGAACATTCCAGAACTTTGCCGGGACGCCAGAAGCGCAAGTACAGCCCCATAAAGACGGCAATCGGCATGGTGGCAGCAATGGTAAATGTCCCCCAGGGACTGCCTTTAAGAGCATTAACCACGACCAGCGCCACCACAGCCAGCAGGATAATCATGATGAACAGTACCGTTAGCAGAGCAGTCAGGCCTCCAACTTTGCCGATCTCTTCGCGAGCCATCTGGCCCAGTGATTTACCGTCACGCCGTAACGAAGAGAATAGAATAACGAAGTCCTGCACGGCTCCTCCCAGCACGGCGCCAATGATGATCCACAAAGTGCCTGGCAGGTAGCCAAACTGTGCCGCCAGCACTGGACCTACCAGTGGACCGGGCCCGGCAATGGCCGCAAAGTGGTGACCGAAGAGAATCCACTTGTTAGTCGGCTCAAAATCGTGGCCGTTGCGCAACCGTTCTGAGGGCGTCGCGCGGTCATTGTTGAGCACCATCACTCTGGCAGCAATGAACTTTGCATAAAATCGAAAACCGAGCAGGTAGGTGCAAGACGCGGCCAACACCAACCAGATGCTGTTGATGGGTTCACCCCGGTTCAAAGCAATGCCCGCGAGACAGAGGGCTGCTACCACAGAAAGAATAACCCACAGAATGTGTCCGAGAATTTTTCTCATTGTAGGGCTGAGTTTTGCGCTCAATCTTGCAATTGAAGGCTACGTGAGCGATGACAACTTTTAAAATACAACTTCCTTTGGACTCATTCAACAGCGAAGTTGCGCTATGCCTAAGGGTTCAGTGCAAGTGAAAAGGGTGGCTATCGCAGTAGTTCAGGCAAGCCCATCTATGGGGAGCTATCGGATGACGTTTCTAACGACGCGCTTGAAATCCTTAGCGACCGCTCATTCCTCGCTCAAGTTCTGGATGATGGACTTGGCTAGCCCCTCGTGGATTCAGCCACGCGCGTTGGTTTGCTGGGTTACAACGGGCCGAGAAAAAAAGGATATCGACTTTGGATATTGCCAAACTGTAGTGCGGGATAGAAAGGGTCAAAAAGAATCGCGTAACCGTCTTGCCGGCAGGCCTCAAAGAGCCCTTCGGTAGGCATTTGGCTAAAGTCAACCTCTCAATTGAAAAAGGACCCGAGAGAAGATGGCCAGGGCGGCGACAATGCCTCTCAGTATAAGACTGCTCACTACGGTCCCGTCGGCGGAGCCGTGCGAACTTACCTTTCCATGCAAAAAAAGCCACACTACGCTTCGGAAGCACTGGTCTCCGGGCTAGCGGCCTCTGACCTTGACCCATTCGACCAACCGTAGACTAATTACTTGTTGCCATCACGCCATCTGTAACTGAGAATTCGGAATCAATTGGACCCGCTTGCACTTCCGACACTTTATCTCAATCCCCCGCGGCGTAATCTTAGCCATCAAGCTCCCACAATGGCAGCGGTAATCGGCCGACTCACTTCCCTTTTTTATTCTTTCGCCGGTTGTTTTCTTGGCTGGGTGGAACTCTTTGAATAAAGACAGGTCTTCGCTCATTATCTGACTTTCTCGTTTGATTTATCTAGATTCATGCCATTTAAGATTCTTGCCCGGGTCATCTGCAGACATTGAGCCTCCTTTTCTAAGCTTAAGACGTAAGAACAAGTTCAAAAGTTTCAAAAAAATTGTAAATGACTTGTAAAATCCCAATCCGGATCGCCCGCTTCAGGTGCGATTGATTCGGCCAAGGGCCACCCTCCTCCTGCCACCAGTGGCCTGAAAGATGCTGATCGAAACCCCTTGACCAAACCTTATGCTTACAACGGTAGGTGTATAATCCATCAGATTTGGTTGCAAGGAAAAACATCCTGGATGCTAAGTGAGAATCGTTTTGCTTTAAAAGAATGGTCGATTGCGGTCAAATATCTGGGAGAAGGCAAACAGATCCTGCTCTTGCGTAAGGGAGGGATTCGAGAGCAAAAGAAAGGCTTTTCTGTGGAGCACTTGGAATTCTTCCTTTTTCCTACTTTCCTTCATCAAGCCGAAGAATCGCTCATTCCCGCCGTGCACCAAGACTTCCGCGACTTAGTAGCAGCTCAGCCTGGACACCAAAAGATCGAGATCAGGTACTATGGCGTTGTTGAGGAGGTCATAAGAATTTCTGAGTTAGATCGCTTGCATCACCTGGAAGGAAAACATATTCTAAATTGGAACTGGGTCGAAAAAAGGTTTCACTACCGTAGGCCCGGCTTGCATCTGATCCTCCTACGAGTTTATAAGCTGCCCAGGTCACGTCAAATCATCGCTGAGAAAAAATATGAAGGATGTGTCTCCTGGGTGGAAATTGAAGAAGAACTCTCGACCTGGGGAGCCGAGATGGTGCTTCCTGAAAAAGAATTTGAGTTCAGGGCAGATGAAGTCCGGCAATTGTTTCTTGGAACGTAGTTTGCTGGGCTCGTCTCTTCAATACACCCGCTAAGGATGAATTATGATTGATATCGTCGCGCGTCAGCCGTTGACCCAGCTTGCCGAAGAGGAGCAGATGTTCCGTGATTCGGTTCGGGAATTTGCAGAAGCTCAGATCAGACCACTAGTTCATCCCATGGATATTGAAGGAAAATTTGATGGCGATCTCCTCCGTCGATTCTTTGATATGCACCTGATGGGCATTGAGATCCCTGAAACGTTGGGTGGAACAGGCTGCAGTTTTTTCATGTCAATCCTGGCTGTGGAAGAACTCTCGCGAGTGGATGCATCCGCCGGCGTGGTCGTTGACGTTCAAAATACTCTGGTGAACAATGCCATCATGCGATGGGGGAATGAAAAGCAAAAATCCACCTACCTTCCTCAACTGGCTTCGGGAAAGCTAGGCGCCTATGCTCTATCAGAGGCCGGATCCGGTAGTGATGCCTTTTCGCTTCAAACCAGGGCTGAGCTTCATGGCAACCATTATATCCTCAATGGGCAAAAACTTTGGATCACGAATGCCCTCGAGGCAGATCTCTTCATCTTGTTTGCAACGGTCGATCCCAATCAGGGTTACCGGGGCATAACTGCATTTATTATTGAAGGGAATTCTCCGGGATTTTCGGTCGGCAAAAAAGAGGACAAGCTGGGCATACGTGCCAGCAGCACTTGTGAGCTGATCCTGGCGGACTGTGAGGTACCACGAGAAAACGTTCTGGGAGAAGTGGGTAAAGGCTATAAGGTCTCCATCGAAACATTGAATGAAGGTCGTATTGGGATCGGGGCGCAGATGATCGGCTTGGCCAGTGGGGCATTGAATTACGGAATCCAATATGCCAAACAAAGAGCGCAATTTGGCCAATCCATTTCGAAATTTCAAGCCATCCAATTTCAAATTGCCGAACTCGCTACAGAACTGGAAGCCGCCCGGCTCCTGACTTATAATGCTGCTCGAATGAAAGACGCCAGGATTCCCTTTGTGAAAGAAGCTGCGATGGCCAAGTATTTTGCCTCACGGATTGCCGAGAAAGTGACTTCGCAGGTGATCGAAATCTTCGGTGGTTATGGTTACACCAAGGATTATCCGGCTGAAAAATATTTCCGAGACTCCAAGATCGGCAAAATTTATGAAGGTACCTCCTTCATGCAACTTCAAACCATCGCCAAAATCTTGCTGGGGGACAAATAGGCTGGGTAGCTAGATTGGTCCCCTCCACTGGGGGTGCAGGGGTGCGTTGTCCCGAGCCAAAGGTAACCACGCAGGGGCTGGCACCTTGTCCCTTTCCGAGAGGGGATCTCAAGGGAATTTCTTCATTTCTCGAGATTCTCAAAAAAAAGGTATGCTGCACCGGGCATTAGTCCGTTTAAAGGCCACTGAATTCCAAAATGAGCAAGAAAGTCGCTCTATTGATCGTCGACCATGGCAGTCGAAAGCAAAATGCCAATGATATGCTGCCCGCTGTGGCACGCTTGGTGCGACAAATGTCGAGCTTTACAATTGTTCATTATGCTCACATGGAATTGGCGGAACCCACGATCCAGCAAGGTTTTGACGCCTGTGTGGCCGAGGGCGCAGAGGAAGTGATTGTTCACCCCTACTTTCTGAGCCCAGGGAGACACTCCACCCTGGATATTCCGAGAATGGTGGCCGAGGCGGCACAAAAATATCCTCGAGTGACTTTTCAGGTGACAGAGCCATTGGGACTGCATCCCAAGATTGGAGAAATTATCCTGGAGAGAATCCAAAATCTTCAAAAGCCCAAGGATTAAGCAAATTTGAAATTTCCGAACGAGGATTCATGGGTACCGAGGTGCGCTGATGACCGAAGTTTACAGTATCCAGGCGTGCAGGTCCGGTTGCCTTCCGGTCATGGAACGAGGAAAATTTTCCACCATTGTGTAATTCTAAGTTAGGAATGTCTTGTGCCCGAAAGTGGATTAATGCTCGATCCTCCACCAGGACTCGGTGGTCCATAGAAATTTCATTGGCGGGAAAGCATAGTGGTTGAGATGCACGGCCTGGCTCGAAACCTGTGGGGCAAGCGTCGTGACGACCTGAAGGTGTTGCAGATCAACGTTTTGGTTGGCTGTGACCCGCAGCCCGATAATATTCTTGCCTAACAACCAATCGACGCGCCTGCCTGGAAATAACCATAACTCCACTATGGAATGCCGGCTCAAATGGGGGTTATAGGGTAATTCATGGCTGACTTGAATTTCTTTGGCTTCGTTCCATTGATACGATCGTTGGGAGATCCAACTCAGCTTGATCACGAGGGGATAAAGCGTTTCGCAGAAATCGCGCAGGGAAAGATTCAGGCTGACGAAGCGATAGATCTTGGGATCACAGGAAATTGGGCCCGACAGCCAGGAGATTTCTTTCTTACCTGAGTGGGCATTATGGGACGGAGCAGCCAACTTCATCGGGATAGGTCGAAATGCATGAAGGTTGGGCTTGGAAGAAGCTGCGGTCGATCGGATATCCCACCCTATAAACTTGAGTTCGCGAGTTTCGCCATTCCAACAGTAGACCTTCACAGCTGCTCCCGTATCGATTCGTTGCTCCAGTTGGGGCGTCGTCCGATCCCAAAAGCGATTGGTGGGAGGCGAATCCCAGGTGGGGTAGGCAAAGAAAAAACGGTCGGCAACATTCTCCTCAAAGAAAGGAGGTGTCAACAGCCATTGCAAATCTCCGTTGAACGGCAAGCTGGGTTCAACGGCCCTTTCAGTAAACTCCAGCAGCACAACAGGAGTTTTGGCTACCGTCTCAGCCACAACCTGCTTAAATTGAGAGTGGAGACCGGCCGCAGCATCCGCTCGCAGCTTGATTCCTGAGCACTGCTGCCATGTGAAGGTGGCGATTGCGATTAAGAACAGCAGGGCAACGATCCGTTGCAATTCCTCTTCGTAGGGGGTGTGGAAAGCTGCCACACTGACCAGGAAAATCATGGCTGCGAGAAGCCACCCGACCGTTCCCGGGAAGGTCACTGCCAGGATTGTCGCTCCAAGCGCGGAACTCAGTCGGCTACCCCGAGTCAGAAGCATCCCAGCAAAGACCGATAAAGCCGCGACGTCACTTGACTGCAAAAATGAACGGCAGGCAAGAGCATACACCCACACCAGAGCAGCATCCAATCTGAGGCTCGGGGCAGGAGTTCCCTCAGCTTATGCCAACGGTGGATCAGAGCGCATCCAACAATACTGAAAACTAACAGGAGCCCGTCCCAGAAGGGCACCCACAAATAGGAATCGGGCGGGAGTGGAAATCCCGTGTGTGGATCGTGGGTTCGAAAAGGATGTCCTACGAAGCGAGTTCGGGCAACCATATACAGGATCAACAAGCCGGCGGGACCCGCGTGGCAAGCTATTACTCTACCCCCTTTTCTCTTTTTGGTTTCCCAAAGGAGTTCGGCCGCCAGCAACACAACCGGCAGCGGTAACGCTACTTCTTTGGCTCCCAAGGACAGACCAATGCTCAACCAAAGAACTGCTATCTGGATAGGAACTAGACGGGATCGCCAATTGCGCCGAACCGTACTCAGACAAACCAAGGAGATCATCATCAAGAAGGTGACGAGTGGGTCATAGAAATTGTAAATCAGCGAGACGCCCAGGACAGCTCGGGGATGGAATAGCATCAAGCTGGCAACGAGCCAGCCCGTTTTCTTGTTGTCACTAAGCCTGAAAGCAAAAACTCCAGCCAGTAGGCCAGTCCCGCAGTGTAGGAGCAGATTCATTAAGTGATGAGGTAGCGGGTTGGCTTTGAAAAGCTGGTACATGGTGGCCTGCCAGAGCCCAGAAACTGGCCGGTACATTCGCATCTGAGGAAAATTGAGAATCCAGTTCCCTGTTAAACGCTGCGAAATAGCATCCCGCCAAGGCGTTTTTTCCAGCCAGGAGAAAAACAGGTGATCGTCCATCAAAGGATGGGAATTCAACACTGGCCAATAGGCTGCTAGAGCTAAGGCGGCTAATGCAGGCCCATGCCATCGAAATCCTGAATGGTTTCCTTTTTGAGAGAAACTAGTAGCAGTCATGAATCGATCTAAAGATCAATTTGGAAAAGCAAGGAATACATTTTGATCTGAATAAAAAATGTGGCAGGCTCCTGCCGGACGCTATTATACTCAGGGCGGGTAATAGCTGTCACAGCCCCCATGGGGGTCAGATCATGGGCGGGTAGTTTTGGCGTAATTAAAGTCCAGCCGGGTCGGGTCTTTTTCGGAAAGCGACCGCGTAGGGCATTCTCCGTGGGTACCGAATTAGTAATAGGAATCTAATGAATTCGACAACGATGATTCAAACTGAAGAGGAATTAGTCGCCAAGATGACTGAACCCTCTCCAGCAGTCACAGAAGCTATGGCCAGGATTAAAGGTGATATCATGCTGCTGGGTGTCGCCGGAAAGATGGGGCCATCGCTGGCTGAACTCCTGCTCAGAGCAGGCGCGAAACAGGTGGTCGGAGTTTCCCGTTTCTCCGACGCCAAACAGCGGCACTATTTGGACTCGCTCGGAGTGAAAACAATCCGGTGCAATTTAATCGACGACCAGGCATTACAAACTCTGCCCGACGTCGGG
>QHZQ01000723.1 GCA_003224725.1 Acidobacteriota bacterium
CCCGGAAGGGCCGCAGTGGCACCCCATTCCTGAGCCGAGTTCACGGGACTGACACCTGGGGTCAGCAATAACAACTGAGTAAAGTTGCGGCCGTTCAAGGGCAAGCTTTTAATGGCTTCCTCCTGAATCACGGTGCCTAGTTCCGAAGTCGAAGCCTGTAGCAGTGGTGCTTGCGCAACAACATCGATCACCTCGCTGATTTCTCCCGGCGCCAGAGTAATATCTTGAGTCATGGTCTGGTTGACGTGCAGCTCGAACGCAGGCACCCGAGCTGTTTTAAACCCAGAAATTTCTGCCTTGAGCGTATAAGCCCCTGGCTGTACGTTGACAAAGGTATAAAATCCACTGGCATTGGTGACAGCCGTGCTTTCAATGCCGGTCAATGCCAGTGGCCTGGTTGGCGAGCGTTAAGGTCACTCCAGCAACAACGCCGCCCGTACTGTCCGTGACTGTGCCATTGATTGCTCCTGTGGCACTCTGACCAAAGGCTACAACAGCGGGCATCAAAAGCAGCGAAAGAAAAATCACTACAATTCTTTCCCTCCCCTCCATAAATCCTCCTCTCGACTTTGGCACCTCTATGAATATTGGTTGAGCCAATACTATTCGACGGCCGTCTGGCCGTCAAGCCCTTCTTAAACCTGTCGGATCGGCAATTTGAAATTCGGACAAGCAAAATCATTGAGATGATATGGGCCGGATTTGGTTCCGAAGAATTTGACGGACTCTCAACTTAGAGTTTTGGTCTGGCAAAGGTACAACAAAGCAGGGCCAACGCTGATTTGTGCAGAACCAGAGGTTGAGTCGACTTCCTGACGGAGTCAATGCCCTACAGGTAAAAACTCAATCATCAGCAGCTCAGCCGATTCCTTCTTAATCCACACGATGAGGTCAATTCCTTCCATTGTGACTTGATGCCCGAAACGGAAATTCTTTCCACGTTGAATTGTTTTTCCGTCAATCTTCAGTTCAATATTGACATCTCCCCAGTTCTTGACGACGAAGGCTGGATTTACTAGCGGGGAATCCTTACTGGCTCCAAGTTCAAATTCAAGGAATGAAGGCTTATCACTGCTGTTACGCAATACGTAAGCCCGTTCATGTTTACGGTAACCTTCATTATGAAAGGCTGGACTCAGATTCTTTAGCTTTGGAGCCTGCAACCAGGAACGCGCCAATGGCAAGAGCATCTCCACAGGCTGATTAGTCAATCCCATCATGAAACTGCCCTCTAAGGCGCCATCCTCTGCGTCGCGCTTCATAGGCGGCTCGGGTGAAGTAATGGCAGAACTGGTAAACCGATCAGCAGCCCTGGCGATGCGTCCATCGGACGGAATTTGCGAAACGGGCCAATGATTCCAGGTGGGAAAATGGGAGAAGTCTGAAGTCTCAACGAGGCCGCCACCATAGGGAATAATGCGAGTCCCCGGCTCATAGACATAGAAGGGCCTATATTTTGATTTGAAATTGACCACACAAATATTGGCGTTCGGTAGGGGATTGCTAAAGTCAGCAGCAGTCTTTCCACTGCCCGGCCAGGGGTCCCAAGTGTAAGAACGGGTCTGGCCTTCCATATTGGCCAAAGTGACCGCTCGAAGGTCGACGTTGTCTTCTGCTCGCTCTCCCGGCTGATTTAAACTGGCGGGCTCTGTGATGGAGTAGGCACGTGAAGAACCGTGAATTAGAAAGTGCCGAACGGCGACCCCGTCCGGATAGATTGAGTAATACTCGTCAGCCCAGTCGCCCCAATCGGTAATTGGATCAGTATTGGTAATATGGTACAAAACGTCATTGAGTGCATATCGCCAGTGAACCACGACCCGGGCCGCGTTGTTTTCGATGATTCGGACGTGGGCGTAACGGCACTGCTTATCTGACATATGCTCGTTGCAACCAATGGTCCCTTTACCACCCCCCTCTGCGCTCTGATCACCCACCCAGCGACTGTTTTCGGTAACCATATTCATGTTGTAGTTGGTCCCCCGCCAAAAGATCATTTTGCAGGGAAGGTCATCGAAACTCACCAGGACATCTGGATACTCGTGGACCTTCCACAAAGCATCCCATTCTTCATAAAGCTTTAACCGGGTGTAAACCGCTCCAAACCGTCTTGGGGCCGGTGATACCTGAGGCCACTTGCGCCATTCGAGAGCCGGCTTTGTTTTGGGTATTGCAACCTTGTAGGTTTCCAGGAGTTCACGAGCTGACAGAGCTCGGCTATGAATCTTCAATTCATCAATAATCCCGTCAAACGAGTAAGAAGCTGGGAAACTGACCCCTTTTTTAGAGGCCAACTCCATGGACCCCTGCATAGGCAGCCGCCCAGCTTCCTTTCCGTTGATGTAGACACCAATGCCACCGCTCGCATCGAAGGTTGCGGCCACATAGGACCATTCCATGAATGGAATTTTTTCCGCAGAGGTGCATGTCATCCATTTGCCATTGACGGCCAGCTGCAATCCAAGGTGACCGTACGCATCAATGCCGAAAAAGTAACCAGCCTTATGATCTTTTTCTTGATTGACAATCCCGCACCAGTTCCAGGGATAAGTCTGTGGCGCGATCCATGCTTCGACAGTGAAGGCTTGGGAGAGACGTGGAGCATACGCTGCTTTGCGGATGATGCGTGTAGTGCTGCCGTCAAACTTCAGACCGGTACCGCTGCTGCCTTGAATGTATCTGAAATTGCCCTTGATAACGTCCCTGGCTTGGCTAGCGCTATCAAGGGCTATCTCAGCC